>DYIB01000070.1 GCA_020723855.1 Uliginosibacterium gangwonense | reverse complement strand
TCGTAGAACTCCAGCCCCGCGCCGCCCATGGCACGCGCGCCCAGGTGCACGAAGTGGTGGTCGCCGGGGGTGCCGTCCACCGCCGAGTACTGGGCCATGGGCGACACCACCACCCGGTTCTTGAGGCGCAGGCCGCGCACCTGCAGGGGCGTGAACATGGGCGGAATCGGTTGGCGCTCGGGCGCCCGGCGCGCCCCGGCGCGGGCTGCGAACCAGTCCTCGTAGCCTTCCAGGTAGCACCGGTCGCGCAGCCTCAGGTTCTCATGGGAGATGCGCTGGGAGCGGGTCAGCAGGGAATAGGCGAACTGCTCCGGTTCCAGCACCGTGTAGCGCTTGACGTTCTCGAACCACTCGGTGGAGTTGCGCGCGGCGTTCTGGATGCGCAGCACTGCCACGCTGCGCGTCGCCTCGTAGTGCTTCAGGGCGGCGTCCAGGTCGCCCGGATGGGCGGCGATTGCACGCGCCAGCTCGATGGCATCCTCGAAGGCCAGCTTGGTGCCGGAGCCGATGGAGAAATGGGCGGTATGGGCGGCGTCCCCCATCAGCACCACGGGTGCGCAGCCGTTGTGATGCACCCAGGTCTTGCACACCACCCGCGGAAACTTGATCCACTGGGCCGAGCCGCGCAGATGGTGGGCATTGGACATGAGCCGGTAGCCGTCCAGGTACTGGGCGAACAGGCGCTCGCAGAAGGCGATGGACTCCTCCTTGTCCATGCGATCGAGGCCGGCCGCCTGCCATACGTCCTCGGGCGTCTCCACGATGAAGGTGGAAGTCTCCGCGTCGAAGCGGTAGGCGTGGGCCTGGAACCAGCCCCATTCGGTCTCTTCGAAGGCGAAGGTGAAGGCGTCGAACAGCTTGTGGGTGCCCAGCCAGACGAAGCGGCACTTGCGCACGTCGATGTCTGGCTGGTACGCCGCCGCGTACTTGGTGCGGATGCGGCTGTTGATGCCGTCCGCGGCGATGATCAGGTCGGCGTCGAGCTCCCTGTCGTCCGCCACCTCGGTCTCGAACACCAGGCGCACGCCCAGCTCCTCGCAGCGCGCCTGCAGGATGTTGAGCAGGCGCTTGCGGCCGATGCCGCAGAAGCCATGGCCGGACGAACGGATCTTGTGCCCGCGGAAATTCACCTCGACGTCGTCCCAGTGGTTGAAGGCGTCAAGGATCTGGGTCGCGGTCTTGTCGTCGGCCGCCCGCAGGTTGCCCAGGGTCTGATCCGAGAACACCACGCCCCAGCCGAAAGTGTCGTAGGGGCGGTTGCGCTCGATCACGGTGATCTCGTGCGCCAGATTCTGCTTCTTCATGAGCAGCCCGAAATACAGCCCGGCCGGCCCTCCTCCAATGCAAGCGATGCGCATGACGTGCTCCCCCGATAATGGTCGCCACCCTGCGCATTAATTTAAATATAAATATTTTATATGTCAAGAAATTAGCCGAGCCTCCCCCTTTGCCCCCGATCCCGGGCTGGGTTAAGCCGCCAACCCTTTACCCAGAGATCCGGGCGCAATGACACAGCGCTTCTCTCTGTCGGCGGTCGCCGCGGGATTCGTCGCGGTGCTGGTGGGATTTTCCAGTTCGGTGATGATCGTGTTCCAGGCAGCCGCAGCCGCAGCCGCCGGCGTTTTCCATTCTGGGGGCTGATTGCCGGGGCGCTGGCGATGTTCGTCCTGGGCGGCCAGGTGGCGCAAAAGACAAGACTAGCTCAAGGTGGCGTTGGCCAGCTTGGCACCAAACCCGATGAACAGCCCGCCGACCCCGCCGGTGGCGGCAGCCGACAGCCTGCGGCGACGACGAAACTGCTGCGCCAGATATGCCCCGCCGAAGATCAGGATCGACAGATACGCAGCGCTGCACACCTGAACGATCACGCCCAGAATGATGAAAGACAGTTCCGGATGGGGGTAGCCGGGATCAACGAACTGGATGAAGAAGGAGATGAAGAACAAAATCGCCTTCGGGTTCATCAGGCTGATCATCAGCGCTGTCCGAAACGGACGAGATACGTCGGCCGACGGCTCTTGCCCTGTTTCCCTCACTCTTCCGCGCCAGGTCGCGATCGCAGAGCGCAGCAGTCCGATTCCCACCCAGGCCAGATAGGCCGCACCTGCGTACTTGACCACCATGAACAGCGCCGGAGTCGCCTTAAGCAGGGATCCGGCTCCGCTTGCAGAAAGCACCATAAGGATCAGGTCCCCGAGAAAGATGCCGCAGGCACCCCGGTACCCCGCCCCCACGCCCCAGCGCGAGGCGACCGACATTACGTAAAGCGAGTTCGGGCCGGGCAACAGCACAATGAAAATCGTGCCCAGAATGAAGGTTGCGATATCGGTGACACCGTAAAACATGGGGGAATCCGGGCCGTGCCGCCAAAGTCCTGACTGTTCGGTGATCTGGCAACCATCGGAGGATACTACAAGTTTTCCTCCATCGACGGCTTCCCATCCACCCCGGAGCGCTTTCAGCAAATGGCCCGGGGCAATCTGTGTATGATGAAAACCTCAAGGCCACCCAAGCCCATCAGGCGGGGCAGGTCAGTGCCAAACGCGCGCGCCTACAAAAAATGTCTCACAAAAGGAAAAGGGTTAGGTGCTGACACACCTAACCCTTTGATTTTCTGGCGCGCCCGGCAGGATTTGAACCCACGACCCCCTGGTTCGTAGCCAGGTACTCTATCCAACTGAGCTACGGGCGCAAAAATTTGAAGCGCGGATTATACAGCAATCTTGGCGGAGAGAGAGGGATTCGAACCCTCGATACAGGTTTTGGTCCGTATATATTCCCAGCAGGGAAAAGTTTTGCTCAGATAAACCCGCGCCGTTGCTTGTTTTCCGCGTTACTTGGTCGTGGCAAGCATAGTCAAGCGAGGCGAGAGGTGGCAGGAAAAGGTGCGAGTGAGAGGATACCCGACGCAAAGCAAGACGTTTTCCCGGCGCCGTGCCGCTGTCCAGCGCGGCAATTGCTGCCCTGGATGGTCTGCCGCGGCAAATAAAGGACGATCGCGTCATTCCCCAGGATCGCATGACGCTATTCAATGCGTTCAAAGCTGTGTGCCGCCGCGCCGGGACCAGGATTACACCTGGCACGATCTGCGCCACGAAGCCCTTTCCCGGCTGGCGGAGCGGGGCGACTTGTCGACGCTCGAGCTCGCCGCCATCAGCGGCCACAAGACGCTGCAGATGTTGAAGCGCTACACACACCTGCACGCCGAGGACTTGGCGCGGAAGTTGGGGTAATATGAACTTGTCAGACTTGTCAGAGGACGTTGCTATATGACTGCCGTTACCGTTCTGTCCCTGCCCCTCGGGGTTTCCCGCCGCATCGAGAAATTGGCGAAGGAAGCCGGCCGGACACCGGCACAAATGCTCAAGTTCGTAATCCGCGATGGCCTGGAGCATACCGAGTATGCGGTCCGAGAGGCCAATGCTGGCCTTGCCGAGCTTGAGACCGGCAAGCGCATTCCCCTGGAGCAGATCAGGAAACACATCGAAGCCCGGCGAAAACAACGTGCCCGCGCGGTCCGTTGAATTCTCGCCGCGCGCCGAGCGGCAACTTGCCCGCATCGAAGCCTATTATCTCAAGGAAGCCGGCCTTTCGGTGGCCGACGACGCGGTGGACACCATTCTGGCTGCCGCCGAGCGTCTTGGCTCCCTGCCCGTGATTTACCGCCCTGCCGCCCGCGCCGGGCTTCGGGAGTACGTGTTGGACCGCTTCCCCTACATCCTGGTCTATCGCGTTCAACCACGCCGAGTTCAGGTCGTGGCCATCATCCACCAGAGGCAAGATCGGTAACGCCCCTACGGCCGTATCGGGACAAAACGGGGACACACAACACCGACACGCGCGTTCGCTTGGGACAATTTTGGGACACTCGGGGGCACGGGATTGCCCAAAAAGGCCACCTTCCCGACTATCTCAGTCGGGAAGGTGGCAATAAAACCAAGTATGTTATTGATTCTTCTGTGTTTTTATGTCTGGCGGAGAGAGAGGGATTCGAACCCTCGATACAGGTTTTGGCCCGTATACTCCCTTAGCAGGGGAGCGCCTTCGACCTCTCGGCCATCTCTCCTAAGAAGGGGCGGATGATACCTTTTACCCCTGCCCCGGTCAAACTCAGGCGCCCACCTGATCCAGCTCGAAAGCCTTGTGCAGGACGCGCACCGCCAGCTCCAGATACTTCTCGTCGATCGCCACGGAAATCTTGATTTCCGAGGTGGAGATCATCTGGATGTTGATGCCCTCTTCCGCCAGCGTGCGGAACATCTTGCTGGCGATGCCCACGTGCGAGCGCATGCCCACGCCCACCACCGATACCTTCGCCATGCGGTTGTCGCCGGCGATCTCGCGCGCGCCGATGTGCCCCTTGACCTGCTCCAGGATGGCCTTGGCCTTCTCGTATTCGTTGCGGTTGACCGTGAAGGAGAAATCAGTCATGCCGTCGTGACCGACGTTCTGGATGATCATATCCACGTCGATGTTGGCGTCGGCGATCGGGCCGAGAATCTGGTACGCGATCCCCGGGCGGTCCGGCACGCCGAGGACCGTGAGCTTGGCCTCATCGCGGTTGAAGGCGATTCCTGAAATGATCGGGCGTTCCATCTTGATGTCATCCTCGAAAGTGATCAGCGTACCCTCTCCCCCCTCCTCGAAGCTGGAGAGCACGCGCAGCTTGACCTTGTATTTCCCGGCGAATTCCACCGAGCGGATCTGCAGCACCTTGGACCCGAGGCTGGCCATCTCCAGCATTTCCTCGAAGGTGATGCTGTCCAGGCGCCGGGCCTCGGGGACGATGCGCGGATCGGTGGTATAGACCCCGTCCACATCGGTGTAGATCTGGCACTCGTCGGCCTTGAGCGCCGCCGCCAGCGCCACCGCCGACGTATCCGAGCCGCCGCGCCCCAGAGTGGTGATGTTGCCGTTCTCGTCCACCCCCTGGAAACCGGCGACCACGACGATGTACCCCGCTGCCAAGTCGGCCCGTATCCGCTCGTCGTCGATGCTGATGATGCGCGCCTTGGTGAAGGCGCTGTCGGTGAGCACTTTGACCTGGGCCCCGGTATAACTCTTGGCCTTGAGGCCGAGTTCCATCAGAGCCATGGACAGCAGGCCGATAGTCACCTGCTCGCCGGTGGAGGCGATCACATCCAGCTCGCGCGGATCCGGATTGGGGGAAATCTCCTTGGCCAGCGCGATGAGCCGATTGGTCTCCCCGGACATGGCCGAGGGCACCACCACCAACCGGTGCCCTTGCGCCTGCCAGCGGGCGACGCGTTTGGCAACATTTTTAATGCGCCCGGTCGAGCCCACCGACGTGCCGCCGTATTTCTGAACGATGAGTGCCATTTGCCGCTGCTAGGACATTGAAAAAGGTCGGATTTTACCCGATTTTGGGCCTCGGGTCGCGCTCGCCGCGCAGGGCGGCGGTGAGGAGGCGGAATTTTGTTTTGTACGAAACAGTCCTACCAGAAAATTTTCCTATGCCGTACTTGTATGTTGCAAGAATAATGCTATACTCCGGGGCACTATAACTTTAGTTATAGACTCTATGACTCCTGGCTAAGCCGGGCATATGAATTTTCGTTAACCAGAGGATGAAACATGAAAGCTGTGGAAAAATTTGACGCGCGCGAAATCCGCCGCAAATTGGGGCTCAACCAACAGCAGTTCTGGTCCAAGATCGGGGTGACGCAGAGCGGTGGCTCGCGCTATGAGAGCGGCCGCAACATGCCCAAGCCCGTACAGCAGTTGCTGCGTCTGGTGCATGTCGAGCAGATCGACATCAACAAGATTCGCCGTGACGACTGGGAAGTGGTCGAGTACCTGAAGTCGCACGATCCCGAGCTGTACAAGCAGCTCAAGAAGGCGGCGCGCGCCAAGCCGCGCAAAGGCAACTGAGCGGCGCCGCGCGCTCAGGGGCTGACGGTCACGGTCAGCCCCTGAGCGCGAATACGGCTAGCGATTCGCTCCAGCGCCGTTTCGTCCAGGCGGGACAGGCGTCCCGCTTCGGCTTGCATCGGCGGCCGCGCCAGGCTGTACAGATGAACGCCCAAGAGGCGCTCCGGGCCGCATTCCCTCAAAACCTCAAGATACGCCTCGATGTCCTCGGACGTCGGCTCCTGCCCGTCCAGTGCGAACATGCAGGTCTGCACCCAGGTCGGGCACAGCTCGGTGCAGCGCCTCAGGTTCTTCGCTATCGTGCGGGGCGACAGGTTCGCCCCGTTGATGAGCCGGATCTTCTCGCTCGTCCCGGCATCCACCTTGAACCACACCTCGCCGCCCAGATGCGCCAGCCGGCGCAGGCCCTCCCGCACCGGCGCCTGTCCGACCAGGCTGCCGTTGGTGATCAAGCGCAGCGGAATCCTTCCCGGCAGACCCTGTTCCGCCACTAGGCGCCCCACCAGGGACACGATCTCGGGAAATTCCTTGGCGCCGGTCGGCTCGCCGTTGCCGGAGAAGGCCACGTCGGCGATCCGGCGCGCATCCTCCGGCACCTGACGCTGCATGAAGTCGCCGTGCAGCAGTTCCTCCAGGAAAGTCCGCAGCTCCCGTTCCAGCAGGGCAAGATCGATGGCCGGGGCCGCCCCCCGTGTCAGCCCCGGCACCTGGCAGTAGATGCACTGCCAGTTGCAGGCATTGTTGGGGTTGAGATTGATGCCGATCGAAACGCCGCCCGCCCGGCGCGAGATCACCGGATAGACGTAGCGCATCCCCGCGCTGTCGCGGCTGTGATCGGTCGTCGATAGCTTTTCCTTCCTTTGCATTGCCACTGGCGGGGTCCTGACCTGGCGGATGTTATAATCCGCGCCCTATTCCGTCCGAAACCGATTTTCCATGCGCATCACCCGCCGCCTCGAGTTCGACGCGGGCCACCGAATCCCCGACCACCGGAGCCAGTGCCGGCATCTGCACGGCCATCGCTACGCGATCGAGATCACGCTGTCGGGCGACATCATACGCCAGGCGGGCTCCCCCGTAGACGGCATGGTGATGGACTTCTCCGAAGTGAAGAAGCTCGCCCGGGAGCACCTGGTGGATGCCTGGGACCATGCCTTCCTGGTCTATCGCGGCGACCAGGCCGTGGCCGCCTTCCTGCAGTCCCTGCCCGGCCACAAGACCGTGGTCCTCGACCTGGTGCCCACGGCGGAAAACCTGGCGCTGGTCGCCTTCCGCATTCTCGACCAGGTTTACCGGGACATCTACGGCAACCATCTGCGCCTCGAGCGCGTGCGCCTGTACGAAACGCCGAATTGCTGGGCCGACGCCCTGCGCGGCGCAGCCGGCTGACCCCCTGTTCCTGCTGCTCGAGGGGCGAAAATGAACGTCTTCAGCAATCCGGAATTCGACCAGCACGAACAAGTCGTCTTCGCCGCCGACCGGAATACCGGCCTGCGCGCCATCATCGCCATCCATAACACGAACCCTGGGCCCGCCCTGGGCGGCTGCCGCATGTGGCCCTACGCCACGGAAGAGGAGGCCATCACCGATGTCCTGCGCCTGTCCCGGGGCATGACCTACAAGTCGGCCATGGCCGGCCTGCCGCTCGGCGGCGGCAAGGCGGTGGTGATCGGCGACCCGCGCAAGCACAAGACCCCCGCGCTGCTCCAAGCGCTCGGTACGGCCGTGGAGCGGCTCGGCGGCCGCTACATCACCATCGTCGCCGGTGCGGCGAACAACCAACTGGCGGATGCTTCCTGCGGGCAGGCGCTGCGCGACAAAGGGATACTGTACGCGCCCGACTACGTCATCAACGCCGGCGGCGTCATCAAGATATGCCGATAGCATTTCGGCGGCACCCGCCCGGTGGACGACGAGGTGCTGCGCATCCATGACACGCTCCTCGACCTATTCGAGCGCGCCGAGCGGGAGGGCATAGCGACCAATCTGGCTGCCGATCGCATCGCCGAGGAGAAGATATACGGCCCCGCGGCGGCCGACAGGCCGGCGCGGGCGGCATAGAGACGTTGGTACAGCGGTGGCGGATGGGGTGGGATTCGAACCCACGAGACCCGTGAAGGTCTGCCGGTTTTCAAGACCGGTGCAATCAACCGCTCTGCCACCCATCCATCGTTGCTGCCGGTTTTAGCTCCGGCCGCCCTTCGGGCTTAACTTGCTGCGCAAGTTAGCCTTCGCCGCAAGATGCCCGCCGAGGCGGGCATCTTGTCAAGACCGGTGCAATCAACCGCTCTGCCACCCTTCCGAGAGATCGGATTTTATCATGGCGGGCTTGCCCGCCTTGATTCCTTGATTGCAACTTTCGGCTCCATTGGCTAGTCTTACGCTCCGAAGACCCCTCATCCATGCTTACTTACGGAGGAGCTAATGCAATCGCAATTCCAGGTAGCCGCAAACCACGCTCAGGGCCTTGCCCTGCAGCGGAATCGTGTCCTCCGCAACACCTACCTGTTGCTCGCCCTGTCGATGGTGCCGACGGTGCTCGGCGCGTGGGCGGGTATCCGCGTGGGCTTTTCCTTCTTTGCCGGCAGTCCGCTGATATCCTTCCTGCTGTTCCTCGGCATCGCCTTCGGCTTCATGTGGGGCATCGAGAAGACCAAGAACAGCGGCGCCGGCGTTGCGCTGCTGCTGGGCTTCACCTTCTTCATGGGCCTGATGCTCTCGCGCATCCTGCAGTATGCGCTGGGCTTTGCCAACGGCGGATCGCTGATCGCGCTGGCGGCGGGCGGCACCGGCGTCATCTTCTTCACCCTGGCTGGCGTGGCCACCGTGACCCGGCGCGACTTCAGCGGCCTGGGGAAATTCCTCTTCGTCGGCCTGATCCTGCTGCTGGTTGCGATGCTGGCGAACATCTTCCTGCAGATCCCGGCGGTGGCCCTGACCATTTCCGCCATCGCCGTGCTGCTGTTCTCCGCCTACCTCCTCTACGACATCAGCCGGATCGTCAGCGGCGGCGAGACCAACTACGTCGTCGCCACCCTGTCGGTCTATCTTGACATCTACAACGTGTTCGTCCATCTGCTCAACCTGCTGCTGGCCTTCTCCGGAGAGCGTGACTGATTGATTTTGGGCGAGCCACCAACAAAAAAGCGGCCGTAGGGCCGCTTTTTTGTTGCCCCATCGGGCAGATCAACGCTCGAACAGGGCGATGGATTCGACGTGGGAGGTATGGGGAAACATGTTGCCGATGCCGGCACCGCACAGGCGATAGCCTTTCTCGCGTACCAGCACCGCCGCGTCCCGCGCTAGGGTGGCCGGGTTGCAGGAAACATAGACGATGCGGCGCGGCGCCTGCGCGTCCAGGGCTTTCACCACGGCGATCGCGCCTTCGCGCGGCGGGTCGATCAGCAGCTTGTCCAGAGGACCCAGTTCCGCCAGGTTTCCGGGAGTCGCTTCGAACAAATTGGCCACCCGGAACTCGGTGCGATCCGCGACCCCGTTCAGCACGGCATTGTCGTGCGCCCTCTCCACCAGGGCGCGGCTGCCCTCCACGCCCACCACCTTTGCCCCCAGGCGGGCAATCGGCAGGGTGAAATTGCCCAGGCCGCAGAACAGATCGGCGATGCGCTCGCCGGGTTGCGGGGCGAGCAGGCTCATGGCGCGCCGTACCAGCATGCGGTTGATGCCGTGGTTGACCTGGGTGAAGTCCGTCGGCCGGAACTGCAGCCGCAGGCCGAAGTCCGGCAGGGTGTAGCTCAGTGCCGGCGCGGGACGCGGATGGAACAGGGTGGCGGTATCGGGGCCGCCCGTCTGCAGGAACACCTGAATCCCGTGATGCTCGGCGAATTCGCGCAGGCGCGACTCATCGGCCGCCGCGAGCGGCGCCAGTATGCGAAACACCAGCGCCAGCGCCTCCTCCGCCACGGCCACTTCTATCTGGGGAATGCGGTCCGGTATGGACAATGCGGCTATCAGCGCGCGCAACTCCGGCAGCATGTCGGACACGCGACGCGGCAGCACCTGGCAGCTCAGCATGTCAGCGATGTAGCTGCTGCGCTTCTCGTGGAACCCCACCAGCACACCGCCCTTCTTCGGCACCAGCCGCACGGACAGCCGGGCGCGAAAGCGATAGCCCCAGGCCGGCCCGCGCATGGCCGGATACACCACCTCCGGGCGCAGGCGCCCGATATGCCACAGGGCATCCTCGAGCACGCGCTGCTTCACCGCGGCCTGGGAAGCCACATCGAGATGCTGCATGCTGCAGCCGCCGCATACGCCGAAATAGCGGCATGCGGGCGCCTCCCGCGCCGCACTGGCGGATAGGACGCGCGTTGCCACGGCCAACTCATAGCTCGGCTTGCGACGGTAGACGGAGTACTCGACCATCTCGCCCGGCAACGCCCCTTCCACGAACACGGTCTTGCCGGCCACGCGCGTCACGCCGCGGCCTTCGTGGTCCAGGGATTCGATAATCGCTTCGGGCATAGGGGCACCTGGAGGAGGCGCAATTTTAGTCACTTCCCGGGCAATTGCAACGCCCATGACGGTGAAGCGGAAACGGTCTAGGATGTTCCGAGGATCCGGCCAGGCAGACCCGCCCATGCTCGTCACCCCCCAGGAAATCCGCTTCGACACCCGCGCCGATTACTCCCAGGCCATCGATACGCTGCTTCGGTCGACCGTCGGCTCGCTGCGCGTCTTCGATCTCGATCTCAAGAACACCGGCTTCGAGTCCGCCGCGCGGGCAGCGGCGCTCGCCAACTTTCTCGGCCAGCGGGGCGGCCAGATCCAGATGGTGCTCCATGACCCCGAGCACCTGCTGCGCTGCTGCCCGCGCGTCATGTCCCTGTTCACCCGCCACGGCCATTGCTTTGCCATTCGCCGGACGCCGGACGATCTGCGGCTGCTGACGGACTGCTTCCTGCTCGCCGACGAAGACAAGGCGGTGATTCGTCTTCATGCGGATCATTTCCGCGGCAAGCTGCTGCTCGCCAAGCCGGAGGATGTCCGGCCGTGGCGACAGCGCTTTGCCGAACTGTGGGACGCCTCCCTGCCGAGCGTCGCCGCCACGCGCTTGGGACTATGACCCTGCCTTTTCCTGCCGGGCGATGGTTTCATATTGGGTAAATTTGGTAAACTATTCCCTTGGCTGGAATTTCCGGCCAAGCTTGGAAACAATTCGTTCTGTCACCTTTTATCGATAAAGGACTCAACAAATGAAAAACTCTCTCCTCGTTGCAGCTCTCGTCACCGTTGCCCTGACCGCCTGCGGCAAGAAAGAAGAAGCGGCTCCCGCCGCTGCTCCCGCCCCCGCGGCCGCTCCTGCTCCTGCCGCCGCTCCCGCCGAACAGAAGCCTGCCGAGCAAGCCGCTCCTGCCGCCGCTCCTGCCGGCGAGCAGAAGCCTGCCGACCAGGCCGCCCCGGCCGCCGCTCCCGCCGGCGAGCAGAAGAAAGAAGAAGAGAAGAAGTAATAGTTTCTTCTTCACGAAAAAAGCCGGCCCGAGGGCCGGCTTTTTTATCCTGAAAACCGCATTTAACGCAAAGGACGCGAAGCAACGCAAAGGACGCAAAGGAAAATCCTGAAGGATGGCCGACACCCAAAGGGTGAGGCTGTGGATCGTTCTTTGCGGCCTCTGCGTCTTTGCGATCTTTGCGTTGAAGGCGGTTCCAACTGCGGTTTCTCGGTTTATTTCCCGCCGGCGGCAGTCAGGCCAATGAACGCCAGTCGAGGCCGCCGTCCTGATCGGCGACTCCTATCCATTCCGCTGCGCATCCCAGGACCGCCGCGAGGGCGGCGCGGGCGGATTCCACGGTGTTGTTCTGCTGGCTGAGATGAGCGGCGATGATGTGCTGCAGGCGGCTGGTGTCGAGCCGCGCCAGCAGCCGTGCCGCCGCTCGGTTTTCCAGGTGGCCGTAACGGCCGGCGATGCGCTGCTTCAGTGCCGGCGGATAGTCCCCGTCGCGCAGCATCCGTGCATCGTGGTTGCATTCCAGCACCAGAGCGTCGCAGCCACTGAGCATGGCCTCCACGTGGGGCGTCGCCTCGCCGATGTCGGTCAGCACGCCCAGGCGCAAGCGGCCGTCGCTGAAAACGAACTGGACCGGCTCTCTGGCGTCGTGGGGTACGGGGAAAGGCAGTACCTGCAAGTCGTCGATCCGGAAGGGTGCATGGCTGTCGAACACTTCGATCCGCAGGGCCTCGGCGCGCCCGGCCGAGGCGTTCAGCGTGCCGTGAGTCATCCATACCGGGATGCCATAGCGGGAAGCCAGGCGGAAAACGCCGCCGATGTGATCGCCGTGCTCATGGGTGACCACGATGGCGGCGACATCACCGGGCGCAAGCCCGAGGCGTGCCAGGCGGGCGACGGCGTCACGCAGCGGGAAGCCGCAATCGACCAGGATGCGCGTCGCACCCGCCTCGACCAGCAAGCCGTTGCCCCGGCTGCCACTGCCGAGGGAGGCGAAGCGCATCACTTCAACTGTTCGAACAGCAGGCCCAGGATTCTCTTGGCGGTATCCGAGGTGTCCGCACCGCCCTCGCGGCTGAGCACCTGCACCTTGCTGGCGTCGCCTTCCGCCGCCACGTAGATGCGGTACTGCTGGCTGGCCGCGGCACGGGGTGAATCGCTGCGCCAGAACATGAGCTTCGCCAGTATGCCTTTGTCGTCCTTCTTCTGGTTGTCCGTCTCCGGATCGACATAGCGCACATAGTAGAGGCCCTTCGAGCGGTCGCGATCCTCCACGGTGAAGCCGACGCGGTCGAGGGCGAGGCCGACGCGGCGCCAGGCCCGGTCGAAGCTTTCCTGCAGTTGGAGCGAACCGCTGCCGTCGGGTGCCCGCTGCAGCTTGGCGCGCTGCTCCTGCGCGCCCTGGGCGAGAAGCGTCTGCGCCTTGTTCTCCTCGACCCCCATGCGCACCATCAGGCGGCGCAGCATCTCGGCCTCCAGCTCCGGGTCCGCCGGCCGCGGCTGCCACACCGTCCTGTCCTTGGCGGCGCTGTCATATACCTCGACCATGCCCCGGTGGCTGATGTAGATCTCCGTCGTGCCCGGCTCCTTGCCCGGCTCCAGGCGCGTGCGGAATTTGTCGCGCTCGCCGGTGGAGTAAAGCTGGTCCAGCACTTTCCCCAGGACGCTGCGGATGGCGTCCTGCGGAATCTTGGCGCGGTTTTCCGCCCAATCGGTTTCCATGATGCCGGCATCGGGCAGTTCCAGGCTCACGATGAAGCCGATTTCTTGCCAGAACTCCTTGACCGTGGGCCACACCCTGTCGGGCGTTTCCGCCACCACCAGCCAGCGCTGGGTGCCGGCGCGCTCGATGCGCATCTTGTCCACCTGCGGCAGCACGTCGTTGACGTTGACCGGCTTGCTGGCGCGCTCGATGCTATAGGCGGAATAGGTCGCCGAGCCGCGCGCATTGAAGTCGGGAACGACGTAGCGCTCGTCGCGGCCGGGGTTGGTGAGATCCGGCGGCACCTCCAGAGGCGGCAGCTTGCCGGCGGATTTGTAATCGATCTTCTTGGATTCGAGCAGCGAGCCCGAACAACCTCCCAATACCAGGGCGCATCCCAGGACCGCCCCCCACAGCCTTGCGTTCGACATCGCTTCTTTACCTCGTGTGCGCCTCAGACCCCAATGCCCGCCTGGCGCATGGCCTGCCGCACGGGCTCGTGGTACTCGGTGGACAAGGGCGTGAGCGGCAGACGTATGCCGCCTTCGATCAAGCCCAGTTGCTGCACCGCCCATTTCACGGGAATCGGGTTGGCCTCCAGGAACAGGTTGCGGTGCAGTCCCAGCAGCCGGTTGTTGAGTTCCCTTGCCCTGGGGATGTCGCCGGCCAGCGCCGCGGCGCACATCTCGTGCATGAGGCGCGGCGCCACGTTGGCGGTCACCGAGATGTCGCCGTGTCCGCCCAGCAGCATCAGGGCCAGGGCGGTGGCGTCATCGCCGCTGTAGATGGCGAACTCGCGCGGGGCGCGCCGGATCAGGTCGGACCCGCGCTCCATGTTCCCGGTGGCGTCCTTGATGCCCACGATGTTGGGAATCTGGGCCAGCCGCAGCACGGTGTCGTTGGCCATGTCCGCCACGGTACGGCCGGGCACGTTGTACAGGATGATCGGGATATCGACCGCCTCGGCGATGGCGCGGAAATGGCGGTACAGGCCTTCCTGGGTGGGCTTGTTGTAATAGGGCACCACCGACAGCGAGGCGTCGGCGCCCGCCTTCTTGGCAAAGGCCGTCAGCTCGATGGCCTCGCTGGTGGAATTGGCTCCCGTGCCGGCGATGATAGGGATGCGGCCGGCGCTGTGGTTTACCGCCATCTTGATGAGCTCGCAATGCTCGTCGAAATCGACCGTCGGCGATTCGCCGGAGGTGCCGACCACGACGATGCCGTCGGTGCCTTCGCGCACGTGAAAATCGATCAGATTCTTGAAGCGCTCGAAATCGAGCGCGCCGTCGTCCCGCATGGGGGTAACGATGGCGACGATGGAGCCCTTGATCATTGACATGGCCGTGAAGGAAAAAGGTTGATTTTACTTGAACAATCCGACCTTCGGGAGAACGGCCGCGGGCGCGCCCGGACAAGGTCCGGGTCGCCCCCGGCGCCGGCCGCAAGACGCCCCGCGTCACTGAGGCTCGACCGCCACATACACCCGGGCGTCCCCCCGCTGGATCAGCAGCGCCATCGGTCCGCGGCTGCGCTCGGCCAAGTCCTGCAGCTGTTCCGGAGTCGCCACACTTTGGTTGTTCAGCGCCAGGATGACGTCCCCGGGGCGCACGCCCGCCCGCGCCGCGGCGCCGCTCACGTTTTCCACCAGGACGCCGTCGCTGCCCAGCCGGCGCCGTTCCTGCTCGGACAGGGGCCGCACCGCCAGGCCCAACTTGCCCGGGGGCGCCCCTTGCGGCGAGGGCTCGCGCGCCGCTTGGACATCCGCGAATTCCGCCAGCCGCGCCTGCGCCTGGGTGCGCGCCCCCTTGCGCCACAGCTCCAGCCGCACCGTCTGGCCCGGGCTGCGCTCGCCGATCAGGCGCGGCAGGTCGTGGGACTCAATCACCGCCTGGCCGTCCACCGAGAGGATGATATCGCCCGGCATCAGCCCCGCCTTGTCCGCCGGGCCGCCCGGTTCCACGGCATTGACCAGGGCGCCGACCGGCCTGTCCAGCCCGAAGGAGCGGGCCAGTTCGCGGCTGACGGGCTGGATCGTGACGCCCAGTTTGCCGCGGCTCACCTTGCCGTGCTTCTGCAGATCCTCCTTCACCTTCATGGCCACATCGATCGGGATGGCGAAGGACACGCCCATGTAACCCCCGGTGCGGCTATAGATGGCCGAATTGATGCCGATCACTTCCCCATTCATGTTGAACAGGGGGCCACCGGAATTGCCCGGGTTGACGGCCACATCGGTCTGGATGAAGGGAACGTAGCTGGCACCGTCGGGGATCCAGCGCGCCTTGGCGCTGACGATGCCCGCCGTCACCGAGTTGTCGAAGCCGAAGGGCGAGCCGATGGCGGCCACCCATTCGCCCACGCGCACCTTCTGGGGATCGCCTATCTTGACCGCGGGCAGTCCCGTGGCGTCGATCTTCAGCAGCGCCACGTCGGTACGCCGGTCGGCTCCGATGACCTTGGCCTTGAACTCGCGCTTGTCCACCAGCCTCACAGTCACTTCCGACGCGTCTGCGACCACATGTCCATTGGTGAGGACATAGCCATCGGGGCTGACGATGAATCCCGACCCCACCCCTTGCCGGGGAACGGCCCGGTTGTCGGGCAGGGGAATGCCGAAGCGCTTGAAGAACTCGTAGATGGGATCGCCCTCCATCGCGCCCGGGAACTCCCCGGTCTCGGGCAGCTTCTGCAGGGTATTGATGTTCACCACCGCCGGACCGTAGCGCTCCACCAGCGAGGTGAAATCGGGCAGTCCTGCCACGGCGCCGGCAGCGGGCGGCATCTGCGCCGCATTGGCGTGGGACCCGGGCCAGTCCAGCCCTCCGCGCAGGCCGATGCCGGCCACGGCAAGCAGCGCCAGCACGGTGACGGCAAATAGCAATTTCCTGCTATTCATGGCGCAAACCTCCTTTCATGCGCTTATGGATCGCGCATGCCCCGGTCGGTTCCCCGCCCTACAGGTCCGCCAGCACCTTGATGTGGGCGGCGACGCTGCGGCCCAAGGCGGACAGAGCATATCCGCCTTCCAGCATGGAAACGATGCGCCCCTGGGCGCAGGCCACCGCCACGGACTTGATCCTTTCCGTGACCCAGGCGTAATCCGCTTCCACCAGCCCGAGGGACGCCATGTCGTCCTCGTAATGGGCGTCGAAGCCGGCGGAAACGAAGATGGCCTCGGGCTCGAACTCCGTCAGGGCAGGCAGCCAGATGTCGCTCACCACCTGGCGGAAGCCGTCGCCGCGGGTCCCCGCCGGCACCGGCACGTTGATCATGTTGGGCGCCCGGTGCTCGGTGCCGCAATAGGGATAGAAGGGATGCTGGAAAGTGCTCACCATCAGCACGCGCGGATCATTGCGGAAAATCTCTTCCGTGCCGTTGCCGTGGTGCACATCGAAGTCCACGACGGCCACGCGCGCCAGGCCGTGCTCCTCGAGGGCATGGGCAGCGGCGACCGCGATGTTGTTGAAGAAACAGAAGCCCATCGCCTTGGCCCGCTCGGCATGATGGCCGGGCGGCCGCACGCCGCAGAAGGCGTTTTCCACTTCGCCTGCCATCACCAGATCGGTAGCCAGGACGCCGGCGCCGGCGGCACGCAGGGCGGCCTGCCAGGTACCGGGGCTCATGGCGGTGTCCGGGTCCAGGTGCACGATGCCGCGCTCCGGCGCCATGTTGGCCAGGGACTCGACGTATTCGGGCGGATGCACCCGGGCGAGTTGCTCGAAGGTCGCCCGCGGCGCTTCATAGAACGACAGATAGAGATCGAGGCCGGCGGCGATCAGCCGGTCCTGGATCGCCGAAAGGCGCTCGGGGCACTCGGGATGATGGCCCCCCATGTCATGCAGCCAGCAGTCGCGGTGCGTGATGAATGCAGTTGTCATTATACGTGGTTCTCGCTTCGCCGTCGGTCGCCTCGGGAACGCTTGAGGGCGTCGAGTGCCGCGAAATGCAATAAAATCGGTCGGTCGGCTCAATTATCGCGCTACAGCCCGCTTCCTCACAAGCCAATGACTGACTCTCCCCTCCATCTGGTCATCCGCCGCGCAGGTCAAGTGGTCCTGGGCAAGGAAAAACAGATCCGGCTCGCGCTGGCCTGCCTGCTGG
>DYIB01000069.1 GCA_020723855.1 Uliginosibacterium gangwonense | reverse complement strand
CAACTGGGCGTCTATACCGTCGCCAGCCACAGCCTGATGAAGGGACACCTGGCGCAGACTTGCGCCGACGGCGTGAGGGAGGCTTTGTCTGATCTCGCCAACGACGCCCGGCGGGCCCTACAGTTCAACCGCTCGACTCCGGGGCTGGGCACCAGCCTGGTGGGCATGGCTACCCCGGCGCACCTGGACGACCTGCTGGCCGTGGCGCGCACGGCGCCCATGCGCAGGCAAGACTACCTGCGGCTGTATCGGCGCGCCGACTGATCAGTGCGGCGCGTTGACGCTGCGTGCCGCCTTGAGCAGCCGCTCCAGCTCCTCGCCGTGCTGCCGCATGTTGCGCTTGTGCCAGACGGCCACTAGCGTCATGGTGCCGCACACGAACAGGCCGAACAGCACGATCACGGCGTCGATTGGGAAGTCGAGATAGATCAGCAGGGCATAGAGGGCCAGCATCACCAGGATGCTGGCGTTCTCGTTGAAGTTCTGCACGGCGATGGAGTGACCCGCTCCCATGAGGATGTGGCCGCGGTGCTGCAGCAGGGCGTTCATGGGCACGACGAAGAAGCCGGCCATGGCACCCACCACCACCATCATGGCCAGGGCCACGGGCAGGGTGCCCACGAAAATCATGCCGATGACCACGAAGCCCATGACGATTCCCACCGGGATGACCTTCACCGACCGGTCCAGGGACACCGCCTTGGCGGCGATCACCGCGCCGGCGGCGATGCCCACGGCCACCACGCCCTGCAGCACCGTCGCCTTGTCCAGGGGCAGGCTGAGGGCGCTGCTGGCCCACTTCAGCACGATGAATTGCAGCGTCGCCCCGGCGCCCCAGAACAGGGTGGTCACCGCCAGGGAAATCTGGCCCAGCTTGTCGCGCCACAGCAGCTTCATGCAGTGGTTGAACTCGTGGATCAGGTACATGGGGTTCTTGTGCAGCGGCTTGTGATCCACCCCGGTGTTGGGGATATAGAGGTTGAACAGGGCGGCGATGAGGTAGAGCAGGGAGATAACGGCCACGGCGACTTCGGGCCCGGTGTCGATCGATGTTTCGATGCCGGGGATGTCGATGGCCAGCAGCGCCGCGGTCACCGTCGGATTGATGAGCAGTCCCCCCAGGACGGTGCCGAGAATGATGGCGCCCACCGTCAGCCCTTCGATCCAACTGTTGGCAATGACCAGCTTCTCGTGGGGCAGGTACTCGGTCAGGATGCCGTATTTGGCCGGCGAATAGGCCGCCGCCCCCAGACCGACGATGGCGTAGGCCGCCAGGGGAAAGACATAGCCGGGCAGGCTGAATATGTTGAGCGCCGGCACGGTGGAGAACAGCAGCAGAAAACAGCCGGCGAGCTTGATGGAGTTGCTGATCAGCATCACGCGCCCTTTCGGCATGGAGTCGGCGAAGGCGCCGACAAAGGCCGCCAGGGCCACGTAGGACACGGTGAAGAACAGCTTGAGCATCGGCTCGAACTGCTCCGGCGCATGGATCTGGCGTATCAGCGCGATGGAAGCGATCAGCAGGGCGTTGTCGGCAAGCGCAGAGAAAAACTGCGCCGCCATGATGATGTAAAAACCGAGATTCATTAAGTGGTGTGGCCGAGCCGTGTTATGGTTCTGCGCTCTTTGCGGCGCAGTGAGACGCGGCTTTATACCACGAGTGGCCGCCCCTGTCAGGCAAAGGCGGCACGCTTTATCGCCGATCCTGCCGGTGCCGGGCGAGTTCCTTGAGCAGGCGTTCCTGCTCGGCGAAGGAGGGGTACCGCCCGGCGGCGGCGCCGTCCCGTGTCTGCCCGGCCTCGTCCGCCTCTGTCGCACTGTGGCGGCCGGCGTAGCCCGGCGGCGGCGCCGCTCCCTGACCGAGATAGGCCTGCAGCCGGCGCCGCTTGTTGAGGGCGGCGACCCGGTCGTCCACCCAGCGGATGTCGCGCACCCCCGCCACAACCACGGCCAGGGCCACGACCGCCGCCGCCGGCCCCAGGCCCCACCAGGTCAGGGCGGCGGCGGCCAGCGAGGCAAGGATATACAAGGCACCCGCGACCGGACTCGCCAGGTAGAAACGGTGCAGCCCGAGGGGCAGCAGCGCCAGGAGGGAATAGGCCGTGCGCCGTTTCTTGAGTTGCCGCGCGAGAAGCAGGTTCAGGGCCTGCACGCCGCCGCCCGCGAGATCGAGCCGCTTCCAGGATTCGTTCATCAGGCTATCTAATGGTGGTAATTTGTGCTTGAATAATCGCTATAAGAACTGAGCGAGGAGCATGGTTATGGCCGACCGGAGACTGCAGGTATTCCATGCAGTGGCCAAGCAGTTGTCCTTCACCAAGGCAGCCGAGGTGCTGTTCATGACCCAGCCGGCGGTGACTTTCCAAATCAAGCAGTTGGAGGAGCATTTTAACACCCGGCTGTTCGACCGCGGCCACGGCAGGATTTCCCTCACGCCAGCCGGAGAGGTGGTTTTGGAATACGCCGAGCGCATCCTCGGCCTGTCGTCCGAGCTGGACATCCGGCTCAGCGAGATGACCGGCCAGATCCGCGGTCCCCTGCTGATCGGCGCCAGCACCACCATCGCCGAATTCATGCTGCCGCGGGTGCTGGGCGAGTTCAAGTCACAGTATCCCAGTGTCAAGCCGCGCCTGACGGTGGGCAACTCCGAGACCATCGAGACGCGCGTGGCGGAGCACACGCTCGATATCGGCCTGATCGAATCCGCCTCCCATCAACCCAATCTGCTGTGCGAACTGTGCTGCGACGACGAGCTGCAGGTGATCTGCAGCCCCAGCTTTCCTCTGGCCAAGTTCAGCGAGGTGACCCCGCAACAACTCGTCGAATTCCCCTACATCAGCCGCGAAGCGGGCTCGGGCACGCGCGAATTCACCGACGACTACTTCCGCAAGGCGGGCATCCAGCCGGAAAACCTCAATATGGTCATGGAGCTGGGCAGCCCCGAGGCCCTCAAGGGCGTGGCGGAGACCGGCGTGGGCTTCGCCATCATGTCCAAGGCATCGGTGGAAAAGGAGAAACGGCTGGGCGACCTGCTGGCCATTCCCCTCAAGCCGCGTCTCATTCGCAGCCTGTCGATGGTGTACCCGAAGGAGAAATTCCGCTCGCGCCTGGTCAACACCTTCGTCGAGTTCGCCACCAGCAGGATCAAACAGATCAAAAGCACTTGATCCGCTTTCTCGCCATCCAGCATACCTTTTCCGAGTTCCTCGGCACCTTCGAGCACCAGCTCGAATCGCGGGGCATCGGTTTCGTCTATCAGCGCCCCATGGCCGGGCAGGACCTGGCCGGCAGCGCCCTCCAGTTCGATGCCTTGTGGCTGCTGGGCGGCGCCTATACCCCCGACGATCGGGAGCACTGCCCCTGGCTCGATGACGAACTGCGCCTGATTCAGGTATTCCGCGCCGCCGGTCGCCCCGTCGTGGGTCTGGGGTTCGGCGCCCAGCTCCTGGCGCTGAGCTTTGGCGGGGGAGTGAGCGGCGCGCAGTGGGATGCCCGCTGGACGGTGGCGCGCAAGACGGCGGCGGGGCAGGGGGATCCCCTGGCCGAGGCCCTGGACGGGCGGCCGGTACTGGTGCTGGCCGCGGGAGCCGTGGAGCTGGCGCCGGCCATCGAGCCCCTCCTGGTGGACCCGGACGGGCGCTGGCTGGCCATCCGGCCCTCGCCGGCCAGCTACGGCCTGCTGTTCCGTCCCGAGCTCAAGCCCGGCATGATCGAGGACATGATCATGGAGGAGGGGCGGCCCCTGCCGAACCATATCGATGCCCTTCTGGAGGAAACGCGGGTGCACTGGCACGAGCTGCAGCAGGTCTCGGATCTCACTGCGGCGGCCCTGGTGAGCGCCCTGGACCTCATGCGCGAGCGGCGCAAGATGCCGGTGTTCAGCCTGCACCTGGTCCCCAAGGATTGACGCCGTGTCCAGGGAAGAGGAGCTCATCGCTCTGTTCCGGGCGCTGCCGCCGCAGGCGCGGGCGAGCCTGCTAGACTACGCCGCTTTTCTCGCCCGGGGAGCCGCGCCCGGGCGCCCGCCCGAGCCGGCGCCGCGGCCCGAACAGGAGACCGTGGTCCAGGCGATCAAGCGCCTCAACCGCAGCTACCCGCTGCTGCGGCGCCATCATCACCTGACGCGGCAGGCGGAAATCCTGCTGGCCCGGCACATGGCGGACGGGCTGCCGGCGCGCGAAGCGATCGACGAACTGGAGCGCTGCTACCGGGAACAGCAATCACAACTGGAGAGAAGCGACTGACATGCCGCGGCCCATCCGAGCCACCATCGATCTTGCCGCCCTGCGCCACAACCAGGCCGTGGCGCGCCGCCACGCCGGTTCGGCGCGCATCTGGAGCGTGATCAAGGCCAACGCCTACGGCCATGGCCTGGTGCGCGCCGCCGGGGCCCTGGCCGACCTCACGGACGGCTTCGCCATGCTGGATTTCGACGAGGCCGTGGCCCTGCGCGAGGCAGGCCTGCATCATCCCCTGCTGCTGCTGGAAGGCTTCTTCCAGAGCGAGGATCTGCCCCTGGTGGCCGAATACCGCCTCACGCCCGTGCTGCACCACCTGGAGCAGGTGGAGATGCTGATCAGCGCGGCGCTGCCGGTGCGCGTGCCGGTTTACGTGAAGGTGAATACCGGCATGAACCGGCTCGGCTTCAGTCCCGATGCTTTGCCGACGGTGCTCGCTGCGCTGAAGACGGCGCGCCAGGTGGGCAGTATCACCCTGATGACCCATTTCGCCGATGCCGACAGCGAGGAGCGGGGCATCACCGAGCAGTTGGTCCGCTTTCGCGGGGCGGTGGCCGATTACCGCCATCCCGTGAGCCTGTGCAATTCGGCTGCCTTGGTGCGTTTCCGCGAAGCCCACGGCGACTGGGTGCGCCCGGGCATCATGCTCTATGGCGCTTCGCCCTGCCCGCAGTTGTACAGCGCCGCCGAGCTGGATCTGCGGCCGGTGATGACCCTGGCGAGCGAGATCATCGCCGTGCATGACCTGCAGCGTGGCGATCGGGTGGGTTACGGGGGACTATTCACGGCGGACGGGCCGATGCGCGTGGGCGTGGTGGCCTGCGGCTACGCCGACGGCTACCCGCGCCATGCCCCGACGGGCACGCCCATTCTCGTGGAAGGCGTGCGCACCCGCATCCTGGGGCGCGTGTCCATGGACATGCTGTGCGTCGACCTCACGCCCATTGCGCGCGCCGGCGTCGGCTCGCCCGTGACCTTGTGGGGCAGCGGGCTGCCGGCCGACGAAGTGGCCGCGGCGGCGGGCACCATCAGCTACGAGCTGTTCTGCGCCCTGGCGCGGCGCGTGCCCGTGGCGGAAGTGTGAGGGGCGGCCGTGGCCAGGCAGAAATCCGTCTATACCTGCACCGAATGTGGCGGCCAGGCGCCCAAGTGGCAGGGGCAATGTCCCCACTGCAATGCCTGGAACACCTTGGTGGAGACCCGGTTGGAACCGGCACCGGGGGCCAACCGCTACGCTTCCGTGGCCGGCAGCGGACGCCTGCAGCTGCTGTCGGACATCAGCCCGCGGGAAGAGGAGCGCATCGCCACCGGCGTCGAGGAGTTCGACCGGGTGCTGGGCGGCGGCCTGGTGCCAGGGGGCGTGGTGCTCATCGGCGGCGATCCGGGCATCGGCAAGTCGACCCTCTTGCTGCAGGCCCTGGCGCGCATGAACGAGAACCTCCCCGCCTTGTACGTGAGCGGGGAGGAATCGGGGGAGCAGGTGGCGCTGCGCGCGCGCCGCCTGCAGTTGCCCGTGAGCGGGTTGCGACTGCTCACGGAAATCCATCTGGAAAAGATCGTCGCGGCGCTGACCGAGCATCGGCCGCGGGTGGCGGTGATCGATTCCATCCAGACCCTCTACTCGGACGCGCTGCAGTCGGCGCCCGGCTCCGTAGCCCAGGTGCGCGAGTGCGCGGCGCAGCTCACGCGCTACGCCAAGCAGTCCGGCACCACGGTGATTTTCGTCGGCCATGTCACCAAGGAGGGAGCCCTGGCCGGGCCGCGGGTGCTGGAGCACATCGTGGACACGGTGCTGTACTTCGAGGGCGACTCCAACTCCAGTTTCCGCCTGATCCGCGCTTTCAAGAACCGCTTCGGCGCGGTGAACGAGCTGGGCGTGTTCGCCATGACCGACCGCGGGCTGCGCGGCGTGTCGAACCCCTCGGCGCTGTTCCTGTCGCACCACGAGCGGGAAGTGGCCGGCTCCTGCGTGCTGGTGACCCAGGAGGGCACGCGGCCCCTGCTGGTGGAGATCCAGGCGCTGGTGGACCCGGCCCACACGCCCAGCCCGCGGCGCCTGTGCGTGGGCCTGGAGCAGAACCGCCTGGCCATGCTGCTGGCGGTGCTGCACCGCCATGCGGGCATCATATGCTTCGACCAGGACGTGTTCGTGAATGCCGTGGGCGGGGTGCGCATCGGCGAGCCGGCGGCCGACCTGGCGGTGCTCCTGGCCATCGTCTCCAGCCTGCGTGACCGGCCCCTGCCGGGCAAGCTGGTGGCCTTCGGCGAGATCGGCCTGGCGGGCGAGATCCGGCCGGCGCCGCGCGGGCAGGAGCGCCTGAAGGAAGCGGCCAAGCTGGGCTTCACCCACGCCCTGGTGCCCAAGGCCAACGCCCCCAGGCAGGCCGTCAAGGGCATCGACGTCATCCCGCTGGAGCGCGTCGAGCAGGCGGTGGAGCGGCTGAAAGAGTTTTCCTGATCCCCATGGGCAAGTTCTCCCTGGCGTGGACCATGCTGCTGCGGGATTTCCGCGCAGGTGAGCTGCGCCTGCTCCTGCTGGCCATGGTGCTCGCCGTGGCCAGCCTCACCAGCGTCAGCTTCTTCACCGACCGCCTGGGGCGCGCCCTGGACCGGGAAGCCCATCAGCTCCTGGGCGGCGACCTGCTGCTGATCGCCGACCATCCTTGGGACCCGTCCTTCGCCGACGAGGCGCGCCGGCGCGGCCTGCAGGTGACCCACAGCCTCAGCTTCCCCAGCATGGTCAGCGGCCACGACCAGGCTCAGTTGGCGGACATCAAGGGCGTGAAGCCGGGCTATCCCCTGCGCGGGGCGCTACGCGTCGCCCCGGGCATCAACCAGCCGGACCGGGAGACGCGGGAGACGCCGGCCCGCGGCAGCGTGTGGCCCGACGAGCGCCTGGCCTCGGCCCTGGGGCTGAAGGTGGGCGACCAGGTGACCGTGGGCGAAGCCCGGCTCACCGTGGCTGCGGTGCTGACCCTGGAGCCCGATCGGGGCATCAACCTGTTCAACATCGCGCCGCGCTTGCTGGTGCATGCGGACGATCTGCCGGCCACCCGCCTGATCCAGGTGGGCAGCCGGGTGGCCTACCGCCTGCACGTCGCCGGCGCGGAGGCTGCGGTCGCCGCCTACCGCAAATGGGCGGAACAGCGGCTGGGCCGCGGCCAGCGCCTGGAGAGCATAGACAACGCCCGTCCCGAGGTGCGCAGCGCCCTGGACCGGGCCCAGAAATTC
Organism: Uliginosibacterium gangwonense; assembly: GCA_020723855.1. Lineage (GTDB taxonomy): Bacteria > Pseudomonadota > Gammaproteobacteria > Burkholderiales > Rhodocyclaceae > DYIB01. The sequence continues at coordinate 10,139 of DYIB01000069.1, read as the reverse complement.
CTGCGCCTGGCGGCGCTGCTGGCGGTGGTGCTGGCGGCGGTGGCCGTGGGGCTGGGGGCGCGGCGCTTCATGCAGCGCCACCTGGACGGCTGCGCCGTGATGCGTGTCCTGGGCGCCCGGCAGAACCAGGTGCTGGCCATCTACTTCGGGGAGTTCCTGCTGCTGGGGCTGATCGCCTCCGTCGCCGGCTGCGCCGTCGGCTTCGGCGCCCAGCGGGTGCTGGAATACCTGCTGGCGGATCTGTTGGCCACGGCCCTGCCGGCGCCCTCGTGGCTACCCTTCGCCTACGGGCTGGCGGTGGGCATGACGCTGTTGGTGGGCTTTGCCGCGCCCCAGTTGCTGCGCCTGCGCAACGTGCCCACGGTGCGCGTGCTGCGGCGCGAATGGGCGGGCAGCGAGCCCATCGCGGCGCGCTCCTACCTGTTCGGCGCGGCGGTGCTGGCGCTGCTGATCCTGGCCATGGCAGGCGAGCTGAAGCTGGGATTGTGGGTGCTGGGGGGCTTCGCCGCGGCCGTCCTGGTCTATGCCGTCGCGGCGCGGCTGGCTCTGGGCCTGGCGCGCCGGGTGCGCGGCATGGGCGGGGCGGGCTGGCGCTATGGCATCGCCTCCCTGGCGCGGCGCCTGGGCTCCAGCGTGGTGCAGGCGGTGGCCTTGGGGCTGGGCATGACGGCCCTGCTGCTCCTGACCCTGGCCCACGACGACCTGGTCCAGACCTGGCAGCGCAGCGTGCCGCCCGATGCCCCCAACCGCTTCGTCATCAACATCCAGCCCGAGCAGCGGGAGCCCGTGCGCCAGTTCTTCGCCGCCCGGGGATTGCCGGCGCCGGAGCTGCTGCCCATGGTGCGCGGGCGCCTGGTGGCGGTGAACGACCGGCCGGTGACGCCCGCAGACTACCAAAACGAGCGCGCCCAGCGCCTGGTGGAGCGGGAGTTCAACCTGTCGTGGATGGCCCGGGTGCCGGAAGGCAACCGCATTTCCGCCGGACGCTGGTTTGCCTCCGGCGCGGCGGGCCGGCCCCAGTTCTCGGTGGAGCAGGGACTGGCCGAAACCCTGGGGCTGGCCCTGGGCGATATGCTCACTTACGAAATCGCCGGCCAGCGGCTGGCGGCGCCGATCACCAGCCTGCGCCAGCTGGACTGGGACTCCATGCGGGTAAACTTCTTCGTCATCGCCCCGCCCGGCGTGCTGGACGACTACCCGACCAATTTCATCACGGCCTTCCACCTGCCCGGCGACCGGGCGGGATTCATCAACGAACTGATCGCCGCCTTTCCCAACCTGACGGTGATCGACGCCGCCGCCCTCATCCGCCAGTTCCAGAGCGTCATGGACCAGCTCACGCGGGCGGTGCAGTTCGTGTTCGTGTTCGCCCTGCTGGCCGGGTTGGTGGTGCTCTACGCCGCCATCGAGGCCACCCACGACGAGCGCCAGTTCGAGCTGGCGGTGATGCGCACCCTGGGCGCGCGCAACGGCCAGTTGCGCGCGGCGCTGGCTGCCGAGTTCTGCGCCCTGGGCGCCATCGCCGGGCTGCTCGCCGGGCTGGGCGCCAGCGCCATCGGCTACGTCATCGGCCGCTTCGTGTTCCAGCTTCCCTATGCGCCGAGCATCACGGCGGTGGCGGCCGGGCTGATCGCCGGCGTTGTGGGGGTGACGCTGGCGGGGCTGGCGGGCACGGCGCGCACCCTGCGCCTGCCGGCGCTCCAGAGCCTGCGCGCCCTGTGACTGATGGGCCGCTGCTATACCCCCCCGTCCAAGAGGAGATCATGACGGAATCCTGGCTGGTCGCAGCTTTCCTGGCGCTGGGCGCGCTCCTGGTGTTTGTCGCCTGGCGCCTGGGCGCCCTGATCAAGGCGTCGCGGGAGCTGCCGTCCGCCCTGGAGACGCGCCTGGGCGAACAGCATCGCGCCTTTCTCGGCGATCTGCACGAGGGCCTGGCGCGCCAGGGCGACCGGGTCATCGCCAGCGGCGCCGCCGCCGACCGGCTGCGGGCGATCGTGGCGGCCGAGCTCAAGGAGGCGCGCGACACTCTCCACGGGCTCGATCTGGCGCTGCAGGGCAAGCTGGACCGGAGCCGCAGCGAGATGCTGGAGCAGACCCTCAAGACCCTGGCCGAGCAGGCGCGCGCCGACCGGGAACTGCTGCAGAGCGGCCTGGCGGCGGCCAGCAGCCAGCTCGCCGCCGCCATGGATCAGCTCACGCGCAGCGTCAACGAGCGGCTGGAGGCCATCAGCGGCAAGGTGAACGAGCGCCTGGACGAGGGCTTCAGGAAGACCAACGAGACCTTCGTGAACGTCATGGCGCGCCTGGCGACCATAGACGAGGCCCAGAAGAAGATCGACGGCCTCACCAGCAACGTGGTGAGCCTGCAGGAACTGCTGGGCGACAAGCGCTCCCGGGGCGCCTTCGGCGAGGTGCAACTGGAGGCCCTGGTGCGCAACGTGCTGCCGCCGGGCAGCTTCGAATTCCAATACACCCTGCCCAACAACTTCCGGGTGGACTGCGTGCTGCACCTGCCCGAGCCCACCGGCATGGTGGCGGTGGATTCCAAGTTCCCCCTGGAGAACTACCACCGCATGTTCGATGCGCAAGGCTCCGACCTGGAACGGCGCCAGGCCCAGTCCGCCTTCCGCGCCGACCTGAAGAAGCACATCGACGCCATCGCTTCCAAGTACATCATCGCCAACGTGACCTCCGACGGTGCCGTGATGTTCGTGCCGGCGGAGGCGGTGTTCGCCGAGATCCACGCCTACCACGGCGAGGTGGTGAACTACGCCCAGCACAGGCGGGTGTGGATCGTCTCGCCCACCACCCTGATGGCCGTGCTCAACACCGCCCGCGCCGTGCTCAAGGACGTGGAGACGCGGCGCCAGATCCACGTCATCAAGGATGCCCTGGGCAAGCTGTCCAAGGATTTCGCCCGCTTCGACGAGCGCATGCAGAAGCTCGCCACCCACATCAAGCAGGCCCACGACGACGTCCAGGCCGTGCAGATCAGCAGCCGCAAGATCACCGGCCAGTTCCAGCGCATCGAAGGCGTCGAGCTGGACGATGCCCTGCCCCAGGTGGGCTCCCGGCAGTCGCAGGAGTAGCGCCGGAAGAAACGGCCCTACGCGCGCACGCATCCGAGGGCCGTCAGGTCGTAGCCCCCCAGCCGTTGCGCCAGTTGCGCCAGCGGCTCGCTGCGCAGGATCTCCAGCAGGCGCTGGAACAAGTGCCGGAAGTAGATGGCACGCGGCAGCACGAAGTCGAAGTCTTCCCAGCCCAGAGGTATGAAGTCCAGCCCGAATTCCCCGGCCGCGGCGCGCACTCCCGGCGCACAGTCGGCCAGTCCCTGGCGCAGCAGGAAGGCTGCCTCGCGTTCGCTGTGGGCATGCTGCACGATGCGCAGTCGGTCCACCGGGATGCCGGCGGGCGCCGCCGCCGTCTCCAGAAAGCGCTGGGAGCCGGCGCCCGCCTGGCGCACCAGCCAGCGCAGGGCCGGATCGGCCAGGGCGCTTGCCTCCGCCCGCAGAGCAAGCCCCGGGCGCAGCATCACGCCCTGTTCCCGGCGCGCCATGCGCACCAGCACCCATTGCTCGTGGCCGGCGTATTCCGTCACCAACCGCCCGTGCCGGACCCGGGCTTCCTCGGCGCGGCCCCAGTGGATGGCCGCCACCGCCGCCTGGCGCAGGGACAGCATGCGCAGACCGGCGCGGGTGCCGCCGGGACAGTAGGCCACCGGCCCGCCCTGCGCAGTTTCGGCCGCCAGATGGGAAATGGCATGGGCGAGCAGGGGATCGTCGCTGCCGGCGACGATCAGCCGGTCGGCGAGCGCGCCGCCGTGGGCGGTTTCCAGCAGCCACTCGTCCACCAGGCGGCGCGGGAACAGCCACTTGCCCGTGGCGCGGGTGGCGGGAATGCGGCCTTCCTGGACCAGGGCGTAGATTTTCTTCTCGTTGAGATGCAGGTACCGGGCGACCTGCTTGACCGTGAGATAGGAGTCGTCGCCCTCGGCCGGCGTCTCCCCGGCCATGCTAGATAAGCCCTTCCATGGGCTGGACCCATACCGGCTCGCCGGGTTCGACGTTGCCCTGTTCGTGCTCCAGCACGATGAAGCAGTTGGCGTCCGACATGGAGCTCAGGATGCCCGATCCCTGGGCACCGGTGGGGTGCACGCGCCATTCTCCCGCCTCCCGGTAGAGCACACCACGCTGGAACTCGGTGCGCCCCGGGCGTTTCTTGAGGGCGCCGGTGCAGGGCACGCGGAACAGGGGCAGAGGCTCGACCGGGTCGACGCCCATGAGCTTGAGCAGGGCATCGCGCACGAACTGGTAGAAGGTCACCATCACCGCCACCGGATTGCCCGGCAGGCCGAACAGGTAGGCGTCGCCGATCTTGCCGAAGGCCATGGGGCGGCCGGGGCGCATGGCGATCTTCCAGAACACCACTTCGCCCAGCCGGCTCATCAGTGCGCGCACGAAATCCGCTTCGCCCACGGATACGCCGCCGCTGGTGACAATGGCATCGGCATGGCTGGCGGCCTCCCGGAAGGCGCTTTCCAGGACATGGGGATTGTCGTGCACCACGCCCAGGTCCACCACCTCGCAGCCCAGGCGCGTGAGCATGCCGAACAGGGTGTAGCGGTTGCTGTCATAGACCTCGCCGGGGCGGATCGGGGTGCCGATGGAGCACAGCTCGTCGCCGGTGGAGAACACCGCCACGCGCACGCGGCGCTTGACCGGCGCCTCGGCCACGCCCAGGGAGGCGAGCAGGCCCAGCTCGGCCGGGCGGATCAGCTTGCCTGCCTTGAGCGCCGGATGGCCGGCGCGCAGGTCCTCTCCGGCGCGGCGCAGGTTCTGGCCCTGCTTCTGTCCGGGCGGGACGACCACCAGGCCGTCTTCCTCGCGCACCACCTCCTGGATGACGATGGTGTCGGCGCCGGCGGGCACCATCGCCCCGGTCATGATGCGCACGCACTCGCCCACGCCCAGGCTGCCGGCGAAGGCGCGGCCGGCGAGCGCCGTGCCCGCCAGGCGCAGGCGCGTCTCGCCCGCGGGGTCGAGATCGGCGAAGCGCACCGCGTAGCCGTCCATGGCCGAGTTGTCGTGACCGGGGACGTCGATGGGCGAGATGATGTCCTGGGCCAGCACGCGGCCCAGGGCGTTGCGGATGAACAGGCGCTCGGCTCCTGGCACGGGAACGATGAGATCGCGGATGATCTCCCGGGCGCGGGCGACCGGCAGGGATTCGGGATCGTAATCGTCGGCGCAGGACAAGGCGCGCAGAATCGAACTCACGGCAGTTGGTCTCCAGATTCGAGCAGGTTCAGTTCCTGGGGCGTGTTGATGTTGGCGAAGGCCTCGGCCTCGTCGTCGAAGGCCACTTCGACGACACGCAAAGCGCTGTACCAGGCGTCGATTTTACGGCCGCCCCCTTCCAAAAAGCGTCTGAGGCTGTCCACGACCTCCCGCCGCACCAGGGAGAACACCGGGTGCGGCTGGTCTCCGGTGCGCGCCACGGCCAGATCCGCGTCCTGCGCGGCGCGCGCGGCGGCCAGGCGCGCCACCAGGTCGGCGGGCAAAAAAGGGGAATCGCAGGGCACGGTCACCAGCAGCGGCGTGGTGGCCGCCAGCAGCCCGGCGTGCAGACCCGCCAGCGGCCCGGCGAAACCGCCGATACGGTCGCTGATCACCGGGTGGCCGAAAGCCTGATAGGCCTCCAGGTTCTGGTTGGCGTTGATGAGGATGGTGTCCACCTGGGGCTGCAGGCGTTCCAGGGCCCAGGCCACCATGGGTTTGCCGCGAAAGGGGCGCAGCCCCTTGTCCACGCCGCCCATGCGCCGGCCCAGGCCGCCCGCCAGCACCAGGCCGGTGATCGGCTGCCTCATGGCGTCACCGCATCCCGGCTCGGCACGAAGCGGTGGGCGCCGGTGAACAACAGGAAATGCTTGCCGGTGCAGCGGCCCAGCATGGTGATGCCCACCTTGCGCGCGATGTCGTAGCCCATCTGGGTGAGGCCGGAGCGGGACACCAGGAAGGGGATGCCCATCTGGGCGGTCTTGATCACCATCTCGGAGGTGAGGCGGCCGGTCGTATAGAAGATCTTGTCGGCCCCTTCCAGCTCTTCCAGCCACATCTGGCCGGCGATGGCGTCCACCGCGTTGTGGCGCCCCACATCCTCGACGAACATCAGGATGTCGCCGCCGGCGCTGGCCAGGGCGCAGCCGTGCACTGCGCCCGCCTGCTTGTAGATGGTGTCGTAGCGGCGCACGTTGTCCAGCAGACGGTAGAGGGTGTCCTGGGACAGGCGGGCGTCCTCGGGCAGTTCCATGCGCTCGATGTCTTCCATCAGGTCGCCGAACATGGTGCCTTGGCCGCAGCCGGTGGTGACGGTGCGCCGGCCCATGCGCTCGTCCAGCCCCGCGGTTCCCCGGCGCGTGGTGACCGCCACCGCCTCGGTCTCCCAGTCCACCTGCACGGCGGCGATGTCCGACAGGCTGGCCACCAGCTTCTGGTTGCGCAGATAGCCGATGGCCAGGGCTTCGGGGGCGGCGCCCAAGGTCATGAGGGTGACGATCTCGCGCTTGTCGAGATAGAGGGTCAGGGGATGCTCGCCGGCGATGGCGGTCGGCACGCGCTCGCCGTGTTCGTTGACCGCCTCGACCTCGAACGTGGCGGCCCGCCCGGCGCGGGTGAGTTCGGGTTTCTGCATGGGATGGGCGAGGGCAGCTCAGCCGCCGATGTAGGACATCTCGACTTTCTTCAGGGCGGCGGTCTCGGCCGTGCGTATCTCCGAATAGCGGTCGTTGCGGTTGTTCCAGACGAGGCCGATGGCGGCGGCGATTTCCTCGTCGCTGCGGCCGCTCCTCAGCAAGGCGCGCAAGTCGTGCCCCTCCGAGGCGAACAGGCAGGTGTACAGCTTGCCCTCGGTGGACATGCGCATGCGCGTGCAGGTGCTGCAGAAGGCCTGGGTCACCGAGGAGATGACGCCGATCTCCCCCGTGCCGTCCCGGTAACGCCAGCGCTCCGCCACCTCACCGGAATAGTTGGGCTCCACCGGCTCCAGGGGCATTTCGGCGTCGATCATGCGCACCACTTCCGCCGAGGGCACCACTTCGTCCAGCTTCCAGCCGTTGCTGGTGCCCACGTCCATGAACTCGATGAAGCGCACGATGTGGCCGCTGCCCTTGAAGTGGCGCGCCATGGGCACGATGCTGGCGTCGTTGGTGCCGCGCTTCACCACCATGTTGACCTTCACCGGCGTCAGTCCCGCGGCCGCCGCCGCCTCTATGCCCTCGAGCACCTTGGCGACGGGGAAATCCACGTCGTTCATGGCGCGGAACACGGCGTCGTCCAGGGAGTCCAGGCTCACCGTGACGCGCTGCAGGCCGGCGTCCTTCAGCGCCTGCGCCTTCTTGGGCAGAAGCGAGCCGTTGGTGGTAAGGGTCAGTTCGATGCCGGGGATCTGCGCCAGCATGGCGACCAGCCCTTCGATGTTCCGGCGCAGCAGCGGCTCACCGCCCGTGAGGCGGATCTTGTTTACCCCGTGGGCGACGAAGATGCGCGCCACCCGGGCGATCTCCTCCAGGGTCAGAAGCTGCTCGTGGGGGATGAACTGGAAGTCGCGCCCGAACACCGTCTTGGGCATGCAGTACACGCAGCGGAAGTTGCAGCGGTCCGTCACCGAGATGCGCAGGTCGCGCAGGCGCCGCCCGCGCCGGTCCAGCAGGCGCCCGCTAGGAGGCGGGGCATCGGCGGGAATGACCGGGGGGGTACCGGCCAAGCGTTGATCGACCAGGTTGATGATTTTTTCGCCCATGATGCTCGTATTATGGATGTGTCTTTGCCTTGGTGTGGTCGATTGGCTAGGATCGAATCAATCTATTGGATCAAGCAAGGCACATTCCATCCTTCTGGGGGTGGTCCGAAAAATTGTCCGAGAAAGTGACCGGAACGGTGATGAAACTTGCAGTGATTATGGAACGGAAGGTGCTAGCCAACAAGTGGGCGGATTGCCAATGGGAAGCGATAGGGGTGGTGCCGGACCAGGAAGGGAGGGGGGAAGCGCGCCGCATCTACCAGGATGAGCAGCGCAGCCAATGGCTGTTTCCCGGCTTCCAGGTGGAGTTGTACACGGATCAGGCGGAATTCTATTACGCCAACCTGACCTCCCCCGAGCCCCGCGTATTCGTCATGTGGCGCGAGGAGGATGATCTGGCGCGCCCCGTCCTGGTCACCGTCAGCTATGGCGAGGCGGCGCGCATGATGGACGCCGGCGAGCAGGTCGATGGGGTGCCTCTGCCCGCCGACCTGGTGGCGCCCATCGCCGACTTCGTCGAACGCCACTACAAGCCGGAGAAGAAGCAGAAGGGCGGCCGTTACGCCACCTCCAAACTGGAACCGAAGGATGGTTAGCAAGAAGGAAAGCTTTCTCGCGCGCTGGTCGCGCCTGAAGCGCCAGAACGCGCCCGAGGCCGTCATGCCCCCGGCGTCGCGGCCGGCCGGGCCGGTCGAACCCCTGCCGGCACTGGACAGCCTGGATTTCTCCTCGGACTTCTCCGCCTTCCTGCGCGCCGAGGTGGAGGAACAGGTGAAGCGCGCCGCCCTGAAGAAGCTGTTCCATTCGGACCACTTCAACCGGATGGACGGACTGGACGTCTATATCGACGATTACAACCAGTTCGAGCCCCTCACCGAAGACATCCTGAGCCAGTTGAACCACGCTCGGGAGCTGCTCTCTCCCGCTGGGCAGACCGATAGCGTCGAGAATCCAGACCCGGTACGGGCGCAGGATGAGGGAGAAGGGGAAAGGGAAGGGGAGGGCCGGACGCCGCCCCGGGACTCTCCCGAGCAACAGGCATGAGTACGGACTTACGGTAATTATCGGTAATAATTTTTCCTTCAAATATTGGCACGCAAAGTGCAAGGTATTCATAAATTACGCCAAACACCCTGCTGATGTCCCCCATTCATAAGACGCTAAGTCTTCTCTGCAACTGCAACGGTACGGTGCCTGTGGACGGCGCCGCGCTGGCCGAGTCCCTGGAGCTGGACGCGCCGCCCGCGATCTGTCGCAGCCTGTGCCGCCAGGATGCGGCCCGGTTTTCCGGAGACTTGAGCAAGGGCGAGGATGTGGTGGTTTCCTGTACCCAGGAAGCGCCCCTGTTCCGCGAACTGGCGGAGCAGGCGGGCTTTGCCGGCCGCCTGCGGTTCGTGAACGTGCGCGAACTGGCCGGATGGTCCCGGGAAGCAGGGGCGGCCCAGCCGAAAATGGCGGCCCTGCTGGCCATGGCGAGCTTGCCCGATCCCGAACCGGTGCCGGTGGCGGGTTTCCGCTCCGGGGGGTGCCTTCTGATCATCGGCCCGGCCGAGGCGGCTCTGGCCTGGGCGGCCGAGGTCAAGGAGCAGTTGGACGTCTCGGTACTCATCACCTCCGGCCGCGGCGGCGAGCTGCCGTTCCTGCGCGACTATCCCATCTATTCCGGGAAAAGCATAAGAATCAATGGATATCTTGGAAATTTTAAAGTAGCTTGGGAGCAAGAGAATCCCATCGATCTGGAGCTGTGCACCCGTTGCAATGCCTGTATTCGGGTCTGCCCGGAGAAGGCCATCGGCTTCGATTACCAGATCGACCTGGACAAGTGCCGCGACCACCGGGCCTGCGTGAAGGCGTGCGGTGCCATCGGCGCGATCGATTTCGAGCGCCAAACCACCGAGCGCTCCGAGCGCTTCGACCTGATCCTCGACCTGTCGCCCACGCCCCTGATCCGCCTGCCCCATCCGCCCGAGGGCTACCGGGCACCGGGGCGGGACATTCTGGACCAGGCCAAGGCGCTGCGGGCCCTGAGCGCGCTGGTGGGCGAGTTCGAAAAACCCCGCTACGTCGGTTACAAGGCCGGCGTGTGCGCCCACGGGCGCAACAAGATTACCGGCTGCACCCAGTGCCTGGACGTGTGCTCGGCGGCCGCCATCCGCTCCCTGGGCGACCGGGTGGAAGTGGATCCGCACCTGTGCCAGGGCTGCGGCGGATGTGCGACAACTTGTCCTTCCGGGGCCATGCGCTATGTCTATCCGCGCGTGCCCGACCTGGGCCTGCGCCTCAAGACCCTGCTCTCCGCCTACCGGGCGGCCGGGGGCCGCGACGCCCGTGTGCTGTTCCAC
>DYIB01000068.1 GCA_020723855.1 Uliginosibacterium gangwonense | reverse complement strand
CCGAGGCGCGGCTCTGCTGCTGGGCGAAGGAGGTCAGGTCGCCGTAGCTGGTCACGCCCAGCACTTCCATGCCCTCTTCCTCGATGGCCTTGGCGAGCGCGCGGATACCCAGCCCGCTGGCGTTCTCGGAGCGAAAATCCTCGTCAATGATGATGACGGGAAAGTGGAATCTCATCGGGTACCTCCGGTACGTTTCCGGTTCCTGCTTTCGAGTGCCTGAATCGGCCGGCGTTCGCCGATCGAGGGGAAACGAGAAGCGGGGAACCGGCGCTCAGATCCTGGGCGGCGTGACCCCCACCTGGCCCTGGTACTTGCCGCCCCGGTCCTTGTAGCTGGTCTCGCACACCTCGTCGGACTCGAAGAAGATCACCTGGGCGACGCCCTCGTTGGCGTAGATCTTGGCGGGCAGCGGCGTCGTGTTGGAGAACTCCAGAGTGACGTAGCCCTCCCATTCGGGCTCGAACGGGGTGACGTTCACGATGATGCCGCAGCGGGCGTAGGTGCTCTTGCCCAGGCAGATGGTGAGCACGTTGCGCGGAATGCGGAAGTACTCGACGGTGCGCGCCAGGGCGAAGGAATTGGGCGGGATGATGCACCACTCCCCGCGCACCTCGACGAAGGAATTGGGGTCGAAGTTCTTGGGATCGACGATGGTGCTGTTGATGTCGGTGAACAGCTTGAATTCGTTCGAACAGCGGATGTCGTAGCCGTAGCTCGACGTGCCGTAGGACACGATCTTGCGCCCATCCACCTCCCGCACCTGGCGCGGCTCGAACGGCTCGATCATGCCGTACTCCTCCGCCATGCGGCGGATCCACTTGTCCGATTTGATGCTCATGCTGTGCCGGGTGACGGGTGACGGAAAACGCGCAATTGTCACCCGTCCCTCGTCACTTGTCACGTGTTTTGCACCACGATGTTCGGGAACCTGGACGTCATGTCCTTGGCCTTCTCGGCGATTCTCACCGCCACGCGCCGCGCGATGGCGCGGTAGATCTCGGCCACTCGACCGTCCGGGTCGGCCACCACGGTGGGATGGCCGCCGTCGGCCTGCTCGCGGATGCGGATGTCCAGGGGCAACTGGCCCAGCAGTTCCACCTCGTAGTCCCTGGACATGCGCTCGCCGCCGCCGCTGCCGAAGATGGGCTCCTCGTGGCCGCACTTGGAACAGATGTGGATGGACATGTTCTCGACGATGCCCAGGATGGGAATGCCCACTTTCTCGAACATCTTGAGGCCCTTGCGCGCGTCCAACAGGGCGATGTCCTGCGGGGTGGTGACGATCACGGCGCCGGTCACCGGCACCTGCTGGGCCAGGGTGAGCTGGATGTCGCCGGTGCCCGGCGGCAGGTCGATCACCAGATAATCCACGTCGCGCCAGCGGGTGTCGTTGAGCAACTGCTGCAGGGCCTGGGTGACCATGGGGCCGCGCCACACCATGGGTTGCTCCGGGTCGATGAGCAAGCCGATGGACATGGCCTGCACGCCGTAAGCCTCCATGGGCTCCAGGCTCTTGCCGTCCCGGGACTCGGGCCGGCCGGTGATGCCCAGCATCTGGGGCTGGGAGGGGCCGTAGATGTCGGCGTCCAGGATGCCCACGGTGGCGCCTTCGGCGGCCAGGGCCAGGGCCAGGTTGACCGCCGTGGTGCTTTTGCCCACGCCGCCCTTGCCCGAGGCCACGGCGATGATGTTCTTGACCGCCGGGATCAGCTTCACGCCCCGCTGCACGGCGTGGGAGACGATCTTGGAATAGACGTTGGCACTGACGTTGCCCACGCCCGGCAGGGTCTTCAGCTTGGCGATGACTGCGCGGCGGATGGCGTCGATCTGGGTCTTGGCCGGATAGCCCAGCTCGATGTCCACGGACACGTCGGCGCCGTCGACCTTGATGTTCTTGGCCGAGCGGGAGGTCACGTAATCCTTGCCGGTGTTCGGGTCGGTCAGTTCTTTCAGGGCAGCCTGCACCTGCTGGTCGGTGATGCTCATCGAGTCTCCTGGCGGTATGATGGGTCGGTCCGATACTTGACTATTTTACTCCGGTTTTGGCCGTCGGGGTTTGCGGCGGCGGGGGCCGGGGGGCTTTGATAGAATTCACGTCTTTCCCTGCGTCGGCCGCAGCCGGCCTGCCGCATCAACCTTAGCACGACGTTCCGCGATGCCAACCACCCCGAAGCGCAAAATCCTCGTCACCAGCGCCCTGCCCTACGCCAATGGCGCCATCCACCTCGGCCACCTGGTAGAGTATATCCAGACCGACATCTGGGTGCGCTTCCAGAAGATGCGCGGCCACGAATGCTGGTATGTGTGCGCCGACGACACCCACGGCACGCCCATCATGCTGCGGGCGGAGAAGGAAGGCATCACGCCCGAGGCGCTGATCGCGCGCGTCCATGGCGAGCACACGCGCGACTTCGCCGGCTTCCACGTGGCCTTCGACAACTACCACTCGACCCACTCGGAGGAAACCCGCTTCTACGCCAACGATATCTACGCCAAGCTGCAGGCGGCGGGGCTGATCGAGGTGCGCGCCATCGAGCAGTTCTACGACCCGGTGAAAGCGATGTTCCTGCCGGACCGCTACATCAAGGGCGAGTGTCCCAGGTGCGGGGCCAAGGACCAGTACGGCGACTCCTGCGAGGTGTGCGGCGCCGCCTACGCGCCCACGGAGCTGAAAAACCCTTATTCGGCCGTATCGGGGGCGACGCCGGTCAGGAAAGCGTCGGAGCACTACTTCTTCAAGCTGTCCGACCCCCGCTGCCAGGATTTCCTGCGCCGCTGGACCACGGGCCAGCTCACGCCCGAGCCGCCGCTGCAGCCCGAAGCGGCCAACAAGATGCAGGAATGGCTGGGAGCCGAGGGCGAAAACAAGCTGTCCGACTGGGACATCTCCCGCGACGCGCCCTACTTCGGCTTCGAGATTCCCGGCGCGCCGGGGAAGTTCTTCTACGTCTGGCTGGACGCGCCCATCGGCTACTTCGGCAGCTTCCGCAATCTGGCGGCGCGCACGCCCGCCATCGACGCAGCGGCCTTCACGGAGCGGGGGACGGACACCGAGCTGTACCACTTCATCGGCAAGGACATCCTCTACTTCCATGCCCTGTTCTGGCCGGCCATGCTGCACCATGCTGGCTACCGCACCCCCACCAGGATCTTCGCCCACGGCTTCCTCACGGTGGATGGGCAGAAGATGTCCAAGTCGCGCGGCACTTTCATCACCGCCGAGAGCTACCTCAAGCAAGGGCTCAATCCGGAGTGGCTGCGCTACTACTACGCCGCCAAGCTCAACGGCTCCATGGAGGACATCGACCTCAGCCTGGAGGATTTCATCGCCCGGGTGAACTCCGACCTGGTGGGCAAATACATCAACATCGCCAGCCGCTGCACCGGCTTCATCACCAAGCGCTTCAACGGCCGGCTGGCGCCGGTGGACAGCCCGCTGCTGCGCGACACCCGGGCGGCCGCCGCCACCATCGCCGAGTTGTACGAGGCGCGCGAATACGGCAAGGCGCTGCGCGAGGTGATGGCCCTGGCCGACCGCGCCAACCAGTTCGTGAACGAGCACAAGCCCTGGGAGCTGGGCAAGCTGGAAGGCGACTCCCTGCAGCAGCAGGTGTGCTCGGAGGCGATCAACCTGTTCCGCCTGCTCACCCTGTATCTGAAGCCGGTGCTGCCCAGGCTGGCGGAGAACGTGGAGCGCTTCCTCAACATCGCGCCCCTCACCTGGGCCGACGCCGACACCCTGCTCGCCGCCGGGCATGTGATCAACGACTATAGGCACCTGATGACGCGCATCGAGCGCAGGCAGGTGGAGGCGTTGATCGCGGCGAACAGGGAGTCGTTGGCGCCTGCTGCTTCCGGGGGTACGGGGCCTTCTGCGGGTACAGTCTCCTCAACCCATCCCCCTTCGCGGCCTTCGCCCTCGAAGGGGGAAGGAGGGGAGAGCGGCGCCTTGGCGCCGGAAATCACGCTGGACGACTTCTCCAAGATCGACCTGCGCATCGCCCGCATCGCCCAGGCGGAGCACGTGGAAGGGGCGGACAAGCTCATCCGGCTCACCCTGGACCTGGGGCCACTGGGCACACGCCAGGTGTTTGCCGGCATCAAGTCCGCCTACGATCCCGCCGCCCTGACCGGCCGGCTGACGGTCATGGTGGCCAATCTGGCGCCGCGCAAGATGAAGTTCGGCCTGTCGGAGGGCATGGTGCTGGCCGCTTCAGGGGAAGGCCCCGGGCTCTACCTGCTGGAGCCCGACAGCGGCGCGCAGCCGGGTATGCGGGTGAAATAGCGCCATGCTGCCGCGGCGCAACGCGCGCCCCCGCCCGCGGCCCACGCCGCGCCTGCTGGCCTTCTTCGCCGTGGATATGGCGGGGCTCTACCTGTTCGCCGCCGGGCTGGTGTTCCTGGTGCGGGGCGAATCCATCCTCGGGCGCGGGCTGCCGTCGAGCACGGCCGAGGCGGTGGTGGCGCTGGTCGCCGGGCTGGCGGTGATGGTGTGGGCGGCGGCGCAGATGTTGCGGGAATCCCTCAGGCAGCGCGCCGATGCCCGGGACGATGGCCAGGCGCCCCCCCGTTAGGCCGCCTCACTCGTCGGCACCCGGCGCCGCCTGCTGATCGCCGCCGGGCGCCGCCCCCCGCTCGTGGGCCTGGATGTACTCGCGGATGAACTTGCGGATGACCTGGGAAGGCGTGACATCCTGCTCGGCGCAGATTTCCTCGAAGCGCTTCTTCTTCGCCGGGTCTATCAGCAGGGTGAGTCGGGCGGTCTTGCGTTCCATGGCTAGCGGGCAGCATCCTCGTTAACATCGCATGTTAACCAAATGAACATTGCAAATCAATTCAGTGTTCAGGTAATGTTAACGCATATGTTACCCAGGAGCTTGAGGGAGTGCCCATGACGGCGGGAGCGGCATGGCTGCCGATCGACGCCGCCGTTGCGCTCGCCGCCTGCTGGCTGGTGCTCGGCGCCGCGGGCCTGTTCGCCCCGCGCAACCTGGCCTACGTCGGCCGCCTGCTGTTCCCCCTGGGCGCCCTGGTGGCGCTCCTGCTGGCGGCAACGGGCCTCGCCGCCCTGCACGCCTCGCCCCAAGTGATGGTGCTGGCCCTGGGCCTGCCCGACCTGCCCTTCCATCTGCGCGTAGACAGCCTGTCGGCCCTGTTCCTGGTGCTGCTGGGCGGCGCCGGCGCCGGCATTTCCATCTACGCCGCCGGCTATTTCCGCCCGGGCGAGGGCACGGCGCCGGGCCTGCAATGCCTGCAATACCATCTGTTCCTCGCCAGCATGGCTTTCGTCATGATGGCCGACGACGCCTACTTCTTCATGGTGTCCTGGGAAACCATGGCCTTGTCCTCGTTCTTCCTGGTGACCTCGGACCACCGCATCCCGGAGATCCGCCGCGCCGGCTACCTCTACCTGTTGATAGCCCATATCGGCGCCATCGGCATCCTGCTGTCCTTCGGCGTGCTGCAGGGGGGCAGCGGCGACTACACCTTCGCCGGCATGCGCGCCCAGCCCCATGCCGGCTGGTGGGCCAGCGCCGCCTTCGGGCTGGCCCTGTTCGGCTTCGGCGCCAAGGCCGGCCTGCTGCCGCTGCACGTCTGGCTGCCCGAGGCCCATCCGGCGGCGCCGTCGCCGGTGTCGGCGATGATGAGCGGCGTCATGCTGAAGGCTTCCATCTACGGCCTGCTGCGCGTGACCTTCGATCTGCTGCAGACGCAGTTGTGGTGGTGGGGCGTCATCGTGCTGGCACTGGGGCTGCTCACCGCCCTGTTCGGCGTCATTTTCAGCGCCGTGCAGACCGACATGAAGCGCCTGCTGGCCTACTCGTCCATCGAGAACATCGGCCTGATCCTGGTGGCCTACGGCCTGGCGGTCACTTTCCGCGGTTTCGGCATGGCGGCGCTGGCGGCGCTGGCCCTCACGGCCATGCTCTACCACTGCCTCAACCACGCCGCCTTCAAGAGCCTGTTGTTCCTGTGCACCGGCTCGGTCCTGCATGCCACGCGCAGCCGCAGCCTGGGTCGGCTGGGCGGCCTGATCCATCGCATGCCCTGGGTGGCCTGGCTGGCGCTGGTGGGCGTGCTCGCCAGCGCCGGGCTGCCGCCCGGGAACGGTTTCGTCTCCGAGTGGCTGCTGCTGCAGGGCTTCCTGTTCACGCCGGGCCTGCCCCACGGCTATGTAAACATGCTGGTGCCGGTGGCGGCCGCCGCCGTGGCCATGACCGCGGCGCTGTCGGGCTACGTCATGGTCAAGTTCTTCGGCATCGTCTTCCTGGGCCGCCCGCGCGAGGAGAGCCTGGTCCAGGCCCACGACGCGGGGACGCTGGAGCGCATCGGGCTGACGTGGCTGGCGGCGCTATGTCTGCTGCTGGGCCTGGCTCCGGTGGCGGTGATCGGCGAACTGGACCGGGTCACCCGCCCCCTGGTCGGTCACGGCCTGGGTGAGGCGGCGCGCGCCGGCGGCTGGCTGCTACTGGCGCCCATCGATGCCGCGCGCGCCAGCTACAGCCCGCTGCTGGTGCTGGCGGCCATCGCTGCCGTGTTTGCGCTGGCGGTAATGGCGGTGCATCGCCTCTATCACCGCCGAGTGCGCCGCGCCGATCCGTGGGATTGCGGCTTCCCCAGGCAGACCGCGCGCATGCAAGACACCGCCGAGGGATTCGGCCAGCCGATCCGTCAGGTCTTCGAGCCCTTCTTCCGCATGGAACGGGAACTGCCCTCGCCCTTCGACGCGACACCGCGCTATCGGGTGACGGTGGCTGACCACTTGTGGCACTGGCTCTACCTGCCCATCGCCAGGGCTGCCGAGTTCGGCACGCGCCTGGTGGCCTTCCTGCAGCAGGGCCGCATCGCGGTCTATCTGCTGTACAGCTTCTTCACCCTGCTGGCCCTGCTGTTCTTCATCCGATGAGCGCCACCACCGTCATCCTGCAACTGCTGCAAGTCGTCGTCGGGCTGGCGCTGGCACCGCTATTGGCCGGGTGGGTAAACCAGTGCCGCACCTGGCTGCAGAACAAGTCGGCACCGCCCCTGTGGCAGCCCTACCGGCAGTTGTCCAAGCTGTTCCACAAGGAAGTGGTGCTGGCCCACGATGCCTCGCCCCTGTTCCGGGCGGTGCCCTACATCCTGGTCGCCTGCATGGCGCTGGCCTGCGCCATCATCCCCACCCTGTCCACCGACCTGCCGTTCGCCCCGGCCGCCGACGCCATCGCCCTGGTAGGCATTTTCGCCCTGGCGCGGGTGTTCATCGCACTGGCGGGCATGGACATCGGCACCGCCTTCGGCAGCCTGGGCTCACGCCGCGAGATGCTGATAGGCTTTCTCGCCGAGCCGGCACTGTTGATGGTGTTCTTCACGGCTTCGCTGATCAGCCGGTCCACGTCGCTCGCCACCATCGTCGAGACCCTGGCCCATCGGGAATTCGCCATCTACCCGAGCCTGGCCTTCGCCGGCGTGGCGTTCACCATGGTGTCGCTGGCGGAGAACGCGCGCGTGCCGGTGGACAATCCCGCCACCCACCTGGAGCTCACCATGATCCACGAGGCCATGATTCTGGAATACTCGGGACGTCATCTCGCCCTGGTGGAGTGGTCGGCGGCGCTCAAGCTCTACGCCTATTCCTGCCTGGGCCTGGCACTGTTCTTTCCCTGGGGCATACCGGAAGGGGTGGGCCTGGCCAACTTCGCGGTGGCAGTTCCTGCCCTGCTGGGCAAGCTGGCCATCGGCGGTTTCCTGCTGGCGCTGATCGAAACCCTGAGCGCCAAGATGCGCATCTTCCGCGCGCCGGAATTCCTCGGCACCGCCTTTCTGCTGGCGGTGCTGGGCATGCTGGTGCACTTCCTGCTGGAGAAGGGGATATGACCCCGGCCACCGTTTCCATCGGCGCCCAGTTCATCAACCTCCTGGCGGCCGTGCTGCTTCTTCTTTCCTTCGCCATGCTGTCGCAGCGGCGCATCCTGTCCCTGATCGATCTGTTCGCCATGCAGGGGGCGGTGCTGTTCGTGTCGACGCTGGTGGTGGCCTTCACCACGGGTCAGGTCCACCTGTACTACTCGGCAACTCTCACCCTGGTGCTGAAGGTGCTGCTGCTGCCCTGGATCCTGCACCGGCTGATCCGGCGCCTGAACGTGAAGTGGGACGTGGAGACGCTGATCAACATCCCCACCACCATGCTGGTGGGCATCGTGCTGGTGATCTTCGCCTTCAACCTGGCGCTGCCCATCTCCGAGCTGGCCGGCACCATCACCCGCTCCACCTTGGGGATAGCCCTGGCCACCGTGATGCTGTCCTTCCTGATGATGATCACGCGCCGCAAGGCGGTGCCGCAGGTGATCGGCTTCCTGGCCATGGAGAACGGCCTGTTCTTCGCCGCCACCAGCGCCACCTACGGCATGCCCATGGTGGTGGAACTGGGCATCGCCCTGGACGTGCTGGTGGGCATGATCATCCTGGGCGTGTTCTTCTTCCAGATCCGGGAGCAGTTCGACAGCCTGGATATCCGGCATCTGGAGCAACTGCGTGAGGAGTGAGACGTGGAACTGACGGCGGTACTCGCACTGCCGCTCATCGGCGGCATGGTACTGGCCCTGGTGGGCCATCGCCGCCCGGCGGCGGAGATCAATGCGGCCTTCAGCCTGCTCACCTTGTTCGCTGCCGCCGCCCTGACGGCGCGGGTCATCGCCGGCGGGCCGCTCACCGCCTATCGCCAGCAGTTCTTCGTGGATTCCCTCAACGTCTTCCTGGTGGCGCTCACGGCCTTCGTCGGCTTCACCACCGCGCTGTTCTCGCGCCCCTACATGCGCGTCGAGCACGACCACGGCAAACTGACGGCGCTGCGCCTGCGCCTGTATCACAGCATGTTCCAGCTTTTCATGTTCACCATGCTACTGGCCCTGCTCACCAACAACATGGGCATTCTGTGGGTGGCCATGGAGGCGGCGACCCTGACCACGGTGCTGCTGGTGTCCCTCTACCGCACGGCGGCCAGCCTGGAGGCGGCCTGGAAATACTTCATCCTGTGCGGCGTGGGCATCGCCCAGGCGCTGTTCGGCACCATCCTGCTGTATTTCGCCGCGGAGAAGCTGCTCGGCTCCGAGGGCAGCGCCCTGCTGTGGACCCATCTCGATACCGTGAAAGCCCATCTGGAGCCGACGGTGCTGTCCCTGGCCTTCGTGTTCCTGCTGGTGGGCTACGGCACCAAGGTGGGCCTGGTGCCCCTGCACAACTGGCTGCCGGACGCCCATGCGGAAGGCCCCACGCCCGTGTCCGCCGTGCTCTCCGGGCTGCTGCTCAACGTGGCCCTGTATGCCGTGGTGCGCTGCAAGGTGCTGGCGGATGGCGCCTTGCGCAGCGCGCTTGCCGGGCAGTTGATGATGGGCTTCGGCCTGCTGTCGGTGGTGGTGGCGGCTTTTTTCCTGTCGCGCCAGAAGGATGTCAAGCGCATGTTCGCCTATTCGTCCATCGAGCACATGGGCCTCATCACCTTCGCCTTCGGCATGGGCGAGGCGACGGCGAGCTTCGCCGGCCTGCTGCACATGACGGTGCATTCCCTGACCAAGTCGGCCATCTTCTTCGCCGTGGGCCACGCGGCGCAGAAGGCCGGCACCCAGGTCATGGACAACATCCGCGGCCTCATCAAGATCAATCCCACCGTAGGCTGGGGCCTGATGCTGGGCACCCTGGCCATCCTCGGCATGCCGCCCTTCGGCGTGTTCGCCAGCGAGTTCCTCATCCTCACCAGCGCCATGCGCCAGCAGCCCTGGGCCACACCGATCCTGTTGATGGCCCTGGGCGTGGCCTTCGCCGCCGTCTTCGGCAAGGTGCAGCCCATGGTGTTCGGCGACACCTCGGCGCGGCGCCTGCCCCATCCGCCGGCGATCCTACCCGTGTTCGTGCACCTGGCCCTGGTGCTGATGCTGGGGCTGTGGATACCGCCCTATCTCGCCGAGTGGTACCGCCAGGCGGCCAAGTTCATCGGGTGAGCCATGCGTCTTGCCGATCAAGCCATCGAGTTCTCTCCCCTGCCCGGCGCCATTCCCGTCTGGCGCGCGGCCGTCGATGCCGCCGATCTGCCGGCGTTCTGCCGGGCGGCAGCCGAGGGCGGCGGGCGCCTGGTCGCCCTGTGGGGCGCGGACGAGCGCGACCGGGGCCAGGGCTTCCGCCTGCATGTGGCGCTCGCCCTGCGGGAGGGGCTGGCCTGGCTCGACCTGGCGCTGCCGGCGCGCGAGCCGCAGTTTCCCGACCTGTCGCCCGTCTTTCCCGCCGCGGCACGCATGCAGCGCGCCGTCTGCGATCTGCTGGGCCTGCGCGCCGCCGGGGGGGATGCCCGCCCCTGGCTGCGCCACAACGGCTGGCCGGCCGACCACTTTCCCCTGCGCCGCGACATCCCGGCGCACACCGCCTACCCGCCCCAGCCGGAGGACTACGCCTTCGTGCGTGTGGAGGGCGACGGCGTGCATGAGATCCCGGTCGGGCCGATCCATGCCGGCATCATCGAACCAGGCCATTTCCGCTTCTCGGTGGTGGGCGAGAAGGTGCTGCGCCTGGAGGAGCGCCTGGGCTTTGTGCACAAGGGCATCGAGAAGCGCTTCGAGAGCCTGCCGCTGCACGAAGGCCATCGCCTGGCAGGAAGGGTGTCGGGCGATTCCACCGTGGCTTATGCCTGGGCCTACTGCATGGCGGCGGAGAGCGCCTGCGGCTGCGCCGTGCCGGAACGGGCCCTGTGGCTGCGCGCCTTATGGCTGGAGCGCGAACGCATCGCCAACCACCTGGGCGACCTGGGGGCGCTAGGCAACGACGCCGGCCTGGCTTTCGGCCTGGCCCAGTTCTCGCGCCTGCGCGAAGACTGGCTGCGGACCAACGGCGCGCTGTTCGGCCATCGCCTGCTCATGGACCGCATCGTGCCGGGCGGCGCCGCCGTCGATCTGTCCGCACAAGCCATCGACGTGCTCGCCGCCCAGTGCGACACGATCGAGCGGGAAGCGCATGTCCTGAAAGCCATCTACGACGATCACGCCGGCTTGCAGGACCGCTTCCTCACCACCGGCCGCGTCACGCCCCAGCTCGCCGCCCGCCTGGGCGTCATCGGCCTAGCGGGGCGCGCCAGCGGCCAGGCCTGGGATCTGCGGGTGGACGCGCCCTGCGCCCCTTACGACCGGCTCGATGTGAACATGGCGAGCCATCGCAACGGCGACGTCGCGGCCCGGGTCATCGTGCGCTTCGAGGAAATATTCGAATCCCTGCGCCTGATACGCCGCATACTCGCCGATCTGCCCGCGGGCGAGATCCGCACGCCGCTGCCGCCCGCTGCCGAAGGCGCCGCCGGCGCCGGCTGGATCGAAGGCTGGCGCGGCGAAGTGCTGGTGGCGCTGGAAGCCGGCGCGCCGGGCGCCCACGGCGCCACCCTGCGGCGCTGCCATTGCCACGACCCTTCCTGGCACAACTGGCCCGCCCTGGAGCACGCCATCATGGGCAACATCGTTCCCGACTTCCCGCTGATCAACAAGTCGTTCAACTTGTCCTACAGCGGACATGATTTGTAGAGGTCAACCGTGTATCAGTTGCTGAAGCAGATCGTCAGGACCGGCATCCGCACCGAGGCGGCGCCCGCCGCCGACGAAACCCTGCGCGTCACCGCCCAGCGGCTGCAGCAGGCGGTGCTGGCGCGGCTGGGCCGCGCCCTGGTGATACGCCAGGTGGATGCCGGCTCGTGCAACGGCTGCGAGCTGGAAATCCACGCCCTCAACAACCCCTACTACAACCTGGAGGCGCTGGGCATCAAGTTCGCTGCCAGTCCGCGCCATGCGGACCTGCTGCTGGTCACCGGGCCGGTGGCGAAGAACATGGAAATCGCCGTGAAGCGCGCCTATGACGCAACGCCCGCACCGAAACTGGTGCTCGCCACGGGGGACTGCGCCTGCACGGGCGGCATTTTCGGCGAGAGCTACGCCAGCCACGGGCGCGTCTCCAGCGTGATCCCGGTGGACGTGGCGGTGCCCGGCTGCCCGCCCACGCCCCTGGCCATCATGCAGGGCATCCTCACCGCCATCACCGGGGCAAGGAAGGAAGATTGATGGCCGTCGTGAAACACCTGCGCATCCACGGTGTCGTACAGGGTGTGGGGTTCCGCTACGGCCTGGCCGATGAGGCGCAGCGCCTGGGCCTCAAGGGTTGGGTGCGCAACCGCAGCGACGGCACCGTCGAAGCCGTGGTCAGCGGCGACGAGGACGCCGTGCAACGACTCATCGACTGGTCCCGGCGCGGCCCGCCCGCCGCCCGCGTGACACGGCTGGACGTGAGCGAGGGCCAGGGCGCATTCAGCCATTTCGAGCAGCGGCCCACCGCGTAGCACGAATTTCCCGGCAATTCCAATGTCAATTTCACCGAAGAGCACGGCGAGGTCTGCCCCGCCAACTGGCAGAAGGGCAAGGCCGGCATGAAGCCGAGCCCCGAGGGCGTGGCGCAATATCTGGCGGAGAACGCAGCGCAGTTGTAACAGCCTGGCGCCCCGCGCCTGGAGGAAAAGGCCGCCTCCGCAGGCGGCCTTTTCATTTCCGTACAGCCAGTTAATTTCAGTCCGACATGTCGGGCTGAAGCCCGACCTTCTACAGCGCCTCCGCCAAGATCCGACATTTCGGAAGCACTACTATTAGTTCGTTTCGCGCCTTTCCTCGGAGGCGGTTGCAAGCACGTTGTCCAGCAGCGCTCTGCCTTTTCCGGACAGATGCCAGCGCAGCACGTTCTTGTCGTCGATGCGCGATTCGATCAGGCCCATGGCCTTGAGGGCCGCCAGGCGCGGATTGACCTGATCGCGTGGCAGCGTGGTCTTGGCGGCGAGGCCCGACAGGGCGCCGTAGATGGCGTTGCCTTCGCCGATGGCGCGCAGCAGTTCGATGTCGCCGTAGCTGACGGCATTGCGTGACAGATCCATGACCGGGGCGGCGGGTTCGGCGGATTCGCTTTCGACGGAGATCGCAGGCGCCAGCTCGCGCGCCTCCTTGAGCTTATGCACATCCTGGCGCACCGCCTCCACCTGCCGCGCGAGCTGCACGACGATGTTCTCGAAGAAGCGCCGCGACACCACCACGTAGAGCAGGCAGAAACCGGCGAAGACGAACAGGTCGCTGGACTTCAGCCGCGTCGCCTCGATGAGATGGCTGGAGATCATGTTGAGGAACAAGGGCACCGTCAGGGCCGCCACGACGCCGAGCAGGGCATAGCGGGTGGCGCTGCGGGCGGGCGCCGGACCGTCGCGCTCGGACAGGAAATAGTTGGCGATGCCGCCCAGGATGCCGGCCGCGATCATGACGCCGAGGATGAGAAGCAAGTGGCTGTCCGTGGTGCCGGTGTCGGTCAGGGCCAGGGGTTTCTGCGGGTCCATCGTTCTCCTCCCTTTTGCTGTGTGGCCGTACTATGCCACGACCATGGCGGTGCGGGCTGACGCCCGCTCACTGGTACATCACCTGCACGTTCTCCGGCTGCAGCCATTCGCCCAGAGATGAGATCAGCGCGTCCTCCAGCCGCACGCTCCACTCGCCGCCCAGAGGCAGCTCGCATTCGGCCACCGCGTTGCGGTAGCGCACGCACACCGGGCAGGGGCCGTTGCGGTAGGGCGCGAGCAGCGCCTTGAGGCGTTCCGCCATGCCGGCGGGGGCGCTGGAAATGGCGCCGTTCATGGCCAGGCGCAGGGCCTTGGCGTAGCGGCCGCGGGCTTCCGCCAGGGTCATGAGCCTGTCTGCGGTGACGCGCAGCCCCCCGGAGAAATCGTCGCGCTGCACCTTGCCTTCCACCACGAGGATCTCGTCCACGACGATCTTGTGCCGCTCCGCCTCGAACACCTCATTGAAAACGGCGACCTCCAGTTGCGCGCTGCCGTCGTCGAGGCTCACGAAGATCATCTTGCCGCGCCGGGTCATCTGGGTGCGCGCGGCGACGACGATGCCGGCGAGCAGCGTGGTGTCCTTGCCCGGCTCGAGGTTGCCCAGGGGCTTGCGCACGAAGGACGCGATCTCGCTGCGGTAGGCGTCATAAGGGTGCCCCGACAGGAAGAAGCCCAGGGCCTGCTTCTCGTTGAGCAGGCGCTCGCGCTCGCTCCAGCGCGGCACTTCGTGCAGCTTGGGCTGATGGGCGCCGGGGCCCACCATGTCGAACAGGCCGCCCTGCAGGGCATGGCGTTCCGCCTGTTCCGCCGCCTCCAGGGCGATGCCCACGGAGGCGAGCAGCCGGTGGCGATGGTCGTCGATGGCGTCGAAGGCGCCGGCGCGGATCAGGGCCTCGATGACGCGCCGGTTCACCACGCGCTTGTCGATGCGCCGGCAGAAGTCGAACAGGTCCTGGAAGTCGCCGCCCTGCTCCCGCGCCCGCAGGATGGCGCCGATGGCCGACTCGCCCGTGCCCTTGATGGCCCCCAGGCCGTAGCGGATGCTCCTGGCATCCACCGGACGGAAGCGGTAGGCGCTGCGGTTGACGTCCGGCGGCAGGAAGGTCAGCCCGTTGTCGACGGCGTCCTTGTAGAAGAACTGCACCTTGTCCGTGTCGGCCATTTCGGACGACAACGTCGCCGCCATGAAGGCCGCCGGGTGGTGGCACTTGAGCCAGGCGGTGTGATAAGCGACGAGGGAGTAGGCGGCGGCGTGGGACTTGTTGAAGCCATAGCCGGCGAACTTCTCCATGTAGTCGAAGATCTCGTTGGCCGTGTCCGCATTGATGCCGTTGGCTGCGGCGCCCGCAACGAAGATATCCCGCTGCTTGGCCATCTCCTCGGGCTTCTTCTTGCCCATGGCGCGGCGCAGGAGATCGGCGCCGCCGAGCGAATAGCCGCCCACCACCTGGGCGCTCTGCATCACCTGCTCCTGGTACACCATGATGCCGTAGGTGTTGGCCAGCACCCGCTCCAGGGAGGGATGCAGGTAGGTGATGCGCTCGCGCCCGTGCTTGCGGGCGATGAAGGAGGGGATCAGGTCCATGGGCCCCGGCCGGTACAGGGCGTTCAAGGCGATGAGGTCTTCCAGCCGGTCGGGCCCGGCCTGGACCAGCATGTCCTTCATGCCGCGGGATTCGAACTGGAACACCGCGGTGGTGTTGGCGGTCTTGAAGATCTTGTCGTAGGTGGCCTTGTCGTCCAGGGGCAGGCGGTCGAGCTTCACCTCGATGCCCTCCACTTCCTTCACGAAACGCACCGCCTCGTCGAGGATGGTGAGGGTGCGCAGGCCCAGGAAGTCGAACTTGACCAGGCCGACCTTTTCCACGTCGTCCTTGTCGAACTGGCTCACCGCCGACTCGGCGCCCGAGGCCGAATAGAGAGGACAGAAATCCGTGAGCTTGCCCGGCGCGATCAATACGCCGCCGGCATGCATGCCGACGTTGCGCGTCAGACCCTCCAGCTTCTCCGCCAGCTCCAGCAGCTCGCGGATCTCCTCTTCATTGGCGGCGCGCTCGTTGATGGCCGGCTCCTTGTCGCGCGCATCCTTGAGGGTGATGCCCAGCTCGTTGGGGATGAGCTTGGCGAACTGGTCCACGAAGTTGAAGGGCAGGTCGAGCACCCGGCCCACGTCACGGATCACCGCCTTGGCCGCCATGGTGCCGAAGGTGGCGATCTGGGACACGGCATGATTGCCGTACTTGCGCTTGACGTAGTCGATGACCCGGTCGCGCCCTTCCTGGCAGAAGTCCACGTCGAAGTCGGGCATGGACACCCGCTCCGGATTCAGGAAGCGCTCGAACAGCAGGTCGTAGCGCAGCGGATCGAGATCGGTTATCCCTAAGCTGTAGGCCACCAGCGAGCCGGCGCCGGAGCCGCGCCCCGGCCCCACGGGCACGCCGTTGTTCTTGGCCCAGTTGATGAAGTCGGCCACGATCAGGAAGTAGCCCGAAAAGCCCATCTGCTGGATGGTCCTGGTCTCGAACTCCAGGCGCTTGACGTATTCGGGACGCTTCGCCTCCCGCTCTTGCGCATCGGGATAGAGATGGGCCAGGCGCCGCTCCAGGCCTTCGGCCGCCTGGCGCGCGAGGTATTCGTCCAGGGTCACGCCCTCGGGCGTGGGGAACAGGGGCAGCTTGTTCTTGCCCAGCTCGATGGTGACGTTGCAGCGCTTGGCGATCTCCACCGAGTTGGCCAGGGCCTCGGGGTAGTCGGCGAACAACGCCGCCATCTCGGCCTGGGTCTTGAAGTACTGCTCCTCGGTGAACTGGCGCGGGCGGCGCGGATCGGCCAGCACATAGCCTTCGGCGATGCACACCCGCGCCTCGTGGGCCTTGAAGTCGCCGCGCTCGAGGAACTGGACGGGATGGGTCGCCACCACCGGCAGGCCCAGCCGGGCGGCAAGCGCCACGCTGTGGGCCACCAGCGCTTCCGCCTGGGGTTGGCCGTAGCGCTGCAGTTCGATGTAGAAGCTGCCGGGGAACAGTCGCGCCCAGTGGCGCGCCGCCTGCTCCGCGGCCTCGCCGTTGCCCATCAGCAGGGCCTGGCCGATGTCGCCGGCGCCGGCGCCCGACAGGGCGATGAGGCCGCTGTTGTCGCCGCCGGCAAGCTGGCTGCGCGCTATTTCGGCACGGCCGCGCCGCTTGGGGCCGAGATAGGCCTGGGTCAGCAGCTCGCACAGGCGCAGGTAGCCGCCGCGGTGCCTGGCCAAGAGCAACAGGCGGCTGCTCTTGTCGGGCGCGGCATCGTCGGCGATCCACACGTCGCAGCCGATGATGGGCTTGATGCCGCGGCCGCGCGCGCCGGTGTAGAACTTGACCATGCCGAACAGGTTGGACAGATCGGTGAGTGCCAGGGCCGGCATGCCGTCGGCGGCGGCGCGGCCGATGGCGTCGTCCAGACGCACCATGCCGTCGACGATGGAGTATTCGCTGTGGAGCCGCAGATGGACGAAAACGGGGGTCGGCATAGGCCGCTATTTTACTTGGACGCCCTGCAAGGGGCAGCACGATTGGACACCAATCATGGTTCGCCCCCGGCGCTGCGCGCCACCCCCCCAAGGGGGTATGAGCCTGTCTTGAGGCGGCTCGGCGACAGGCTCATCATTGCGCCGCCCTCGTGCTTTCCCCATAATTACCTGCTTTCGTTGGGGGAATGTCCGGCCCATGTCGTCCGATCCGCGCCTGCTCGAGCACCGCCTGCAAGCCCTGCAGGACCGCTGGCGGGACTACCGCAGCCAAGGCGGCTTCGAGCAGTTCGTCGAGTTCACCCTGGCCCTGAACAGCGTGACGGAACAGCTCAACCGGCTCAAGCTGCCGGGATTGCTGCGCCAGTGCGAAGGCCTGGAGAATGCGGCACTCGCCTTGTTCGGCGATGCCACCAAGCATCCGATACGGGACCAGGACGCCGCCGCGCTGCAGCGCCAGGTGGAATCCCTGGTGCACTCCATCGCCGTCGCCCAGCCGCCGGCGGCGCCGGACCCGGAGCGGCGCATCCATGCCGATGCCGCCGCCCTCAGCGAATGGTCCAAGCCGCGCATCATCTGGGTGGTGGCGCCGGAAGAGCATCGCTGGTTCGCCGGCCTGGCGGAGCAGTTGAGCTTCTTCGGCTTCCGCGTGTGCCGTTTCGGCTGGGATCACGATCTGTCGCCCGAGCCCTCGCCCCTGGTGGTCCTGTTCATGCCCGGAGCCGCCGGCTACG
>DYIB01000067.1 GCA_020723855.1 Uliginosibacterium gangwonense | reverse complement strand
TCGCCCTGGGCGAAATTGACGGTCTCGGTGGCCTTGTAGATCAGCACGAAGCCGAGAGCGATGAGCGCGAGCACGCAGCCCATGGCGGTGCCGCTGACCATGAGCTGGAGGAATTGAGTCATGTTCCCCCGATTCTTTATAGTTGGATGGCGGACGTTGCCGCCGGTCTCCTCCATTGGCGGCGCGGGTCGCTGAAGGCCCACCCGCGCTTGCCCGGGGGAGACTAGCCGAAGCCCGGAATTCCTGTCAAGCAAGCAGTTGCTTTGTGACTTATCCGGGTCTAGACTGGGGACCAAACAAGCCGGAGACGATACCCATGAGCGCCAGCCATCCGCCTCTCATCGCCACCCACGAGGTCCTCAACCAGCCGCCGGTGCTGGAGAACTATAACCTGTACGAACGCAATATTGCCTTGCAGGAGGCCACGGCGCGCGAAGGCGCGCCCTGGGCCCACGAGCACCTCAGGGCCCGGGGTGCCGAGCTGGGCAGCGCCGAGTGGCTGGAGCGCGGAGCGGCTGCCAACAAGTATCCGCCCACGCCCAGGCTGTTCGACCGTTACGGCCACCGCTGCGACGAGGTGGAGTTCCACCCCGCCTGGCACGAATGCCTGGCCTACCTCAAGGGCCACGGCTGCGACACCGGCCCTTGGGCCGATCCCCGGCCCGGCGCCCACGTGGCGCGGGCGGCGCTGTACATCATGTTCGCCGAGATCGAGGACGGCTCCCTGTGCCCCACCACCATGACCTACGGCGTGGTGCCGGTGATCCGCCGCCAGCCGGAGATCGCCCGCGACTGGCTGCCGCTGCTGCTGTCGCGCGACTATGACAAGCGTTTCATCCCGGCAAGCCAGAAGCGCGGCGTGATGATGGGCATGGGCCTCACCGAGAAGCAGGGCGGCTCCGACGTGCGCGCCAACACCACGCGCGCCGAGCCCATGGGCAACGGCGAATTCCGCATCGTCGGCCACAAGTGGTTCCTGTCAGCGCCCATGTGCGATGCCTTTCTGGTCACGGCCCAGTCGCCCAAGGGCCTGTCGTGCTTTTTTCTGCCGCGCTGGACGCCCGACGGCCGCCGCAACGAGCTGCGTATCCAGCGGCTCAAGGACAAGATGGGCGACAAGTCCAACGCCGGTACGGAAGCCGAGTTCTTCGGCGCCTGGGCGCTGCTGGTGGGCGAGGAGGGGCGCGGCATCCCCACCGTCCTGGAGATGGGCAACTACACGCGCCTGGACTGCGCCATCGGCACGGCGGGCCTGATGCGCGCCGCCCTGTCCCAGGCGCTGCACCACGCCGGCCACCGCGCCGCCTTCGGCAAGCGCCTGATGGACCAGCCGCTGATGAAGAACGTGCTGGCCGACATGGCGCTGGAATCGGAAGCGGCCACCGCCCTGGTGATGCGCCTGGCGCGCGCCTTCGACCACCAGGAGGACGAGGCCGAGTCGCTCATGCGACGCGTGCTCACCCCCATCGCCAAGTTCTGGGTGTGCAAGCGCGGCCCGACCCTGGGGGCCGAGGCCATGGAAGTGCTGGGCGGCAACGGCTACATCGAGGAGGCGCCTCTGGCGCGCATCTACCGCCAGATGCCCCTCAATTCCATCTGGGAGGGCTCGGGCAACATCATGTGCCTGGACGTGCTGCGCGTGCTGGGCAGGCACCCGCGCGTGCTGGAGCTGCTGGCGGCGGAAGTGGCCCCGGCGCGCGGCAGGAACGCGGCCTTCGACCGCTTCGTCGGGGCGCTGACCGCCGAGCTGATGAAGCCCGACGGCATCGAAGCGCGCGCCCGGCGCATCACCCAGAACCTGGCCCTGGCACTGCAGGCGGCCCTGCTCATCCGGCATGCGCCGCCCTATGTGGCCGAAACCTTCTGCGCCACGCGCCTGTCCCAGGACTGGGGCTATGCCTTCGGCACCCTGCCGAAGAACACGGACTTCGACGCCATCCTCAAGCGCGCCTGGCCGCAGTGAAGACCATCCGCATCGGCGCCGGCCTGGGCTTCTACGGCGACGCCTGGCATCCGGTCGCCGCCAGCATCGAACGGGGCGAGGTGCGGTACATCGGCTCCGACCACCTGTCGGAGCTGACGCTGGCCATCCTGCAGAAGGACCGCATGAAGGACCCGGCGGCGGGGTATACCCGCGACCTGGTGCCCATGATGACGGCCCTGTGGCCGCACGCCGCCAGCCGCGGCGTGCGCTTCCTGCTCAACGCCGGCGGCCTCAATCCGGAGGGTGCGCGCGAGGCGCTACAGGCCGAGTTTGCCCGGCGCGGCTGGCGCGCGCGCATCGCCACGGTGACGGGCGACTCGGTGCTGGAGCGCATGGATGAGCTGCGCGCCGCCGGCGAGCCCCTGAGCCACATGGACAGCGGCGCCGACATCGCCGCGGTACGCAGCCGCCTGCTGTTCGCCTCCGCCTACCTGGGCGCGGCGCCCCTGGTGGAGGCGCTGGCGCGCGGCGCCGACATCGTGCTCACCGGGCGCGTGGCCGACGCCGCCCTGTTCATGGCGCCGCTGATCCACGAGTTCGGCTGGGGCTGGGACGACTACCCGCAGCTCGCCCAGGCGCTCACCGTGGGCCACCTGCTGGAGTGCTCGGGCCAGGGCAGCGGCGGCAACTTCAACGCCTATGCCCGGGGCGGCTGGCAGGCCGTGCCCGACCTGGCCCACATCGGCTACCCCATCGCCCAGGTGGCCGAGGACGGCACGGCAGTCATCACCAAGGCGCCGGGCACGGGCGGGCGCATCGACTTCGATACCGTGCGCCAGCAGTTGCTCTACGAAGTGCACAACCCCATGCGCTATGTCTCGCCCGACGTGGTGCTGGACCTGTCCACCCTGCGCCTCACGGATCTCGGCGGCGACCGGGTGCAGGTGACGGGGGCCGGCGGCCATCCCCGGCCGCGCCGGCTCAAGATCGTCGCCGGCTACGCCGACGGCTGGCTGGGCCAGGCGGTGGTGGGCTACACCTGGCCCGGGGCGCTGGAGAAGGCGCGCGCCACCGAGGCCATCGTGCGCCGGCGCCTGGCGGAACAGAACCTGGCCTACGAGGAGATCCACAGCGAGTACCTGGGCTACGACTCCCTGCTGGGCCCCCTGGCGGACGACGCCCACGTGGAGGAGCTCAACGAGGTCTATCTGCGCATGGCGGTGCGCACCCCGGACAAGCGCCTGGCGGACGCCTTCCCGCGACAGTTTCCGTGGCTGGCCCTGTCCGGGCCGCCCACCGCCAGCGGCTTTTCCGGCATCGAGCCGGCCAGGGCCTTGCTGGGAATCTGGCCCACCCTGGCCGCCCGCGAGCTGATCGAGCCGCAAGTGCGGGTGAGCGTCACGGAGGTGGGGCTGTGAAGCGCTGCGTGCGCCTGGTGGAGCTGGCCCATGCCCGCAGCGGCGACAAGGGGGACCGGGCCGACATCGGCCTGTTCGCCTACGACGCGGCGGGCTATGCCCTGCTCAGGCAGGCGGTCACGGTGCAGCGCCTGGCCGAGCATTTCCGCGGCATCGCCACCGGGCCGGTGGAACTTTATCCCCTGGACAACCTGCTGGCCCTTAAAATCGTCCTGAATGGCGCGCTGCAGGGCGGTGCGGCGCGCTCCCTGCGCAGCGACAACCTGGGCAAGTGCCTGGGCGCCGCCTTGCTGCGCATGGAAATCGAACTGCCGGACGATTACCCGACAAAAGGAATGGACGCGCAACCATGAACGACGAACCGCAGCGCTGGCTCCGGCCGACCGAATTCCTCGACCACCAATCCGCCCCGGTGCGGCATTTCATCGAGCAGGCCGTTGCCGATGCCAGCGATCCGGTGGAGCGCGCCGTGCGTCTCTATTACGCGGTGCGCGACGGCATCCGCTACGACCCCTATCGCTTCGACATGGAACGGGACAACTTCGTCGCCAGCCATACCCTGCGCGAGGGCGCGGCCTACTGCGTGCCCAAGGCGGTGCTGCTGGCCGCCGCGGCGCGCGGCGCCGGCATTCCGGCGCGGCTGGGCTTCGCCGACGTGCGCAACCACCTCACCACGGAAAGGCTCAGGCGGCTGGTGGGCGGCGACCTGTACCGCTGGCACGGCTACGTGGCCCTATACCTGGAAGGCCGCTGGGTGAAGGCGACGCCCGCCTTCAACATCGAGATGTGCCAGCGCTTCGAGGTGAAGCCCCTGGAATTCGACGGCCGCAGCGACTCCCTGCTGCATCCCTACAACGCCCGCGACGAGCGCCACATGGAGTACGTAACAGACCGGGGCCTGTTCGACGACCTGCCCTACGACGAGCTGACCCGCGACATGGAAGAACACCATCCGCGCCTGGTGGAGATGGTGCGCGCCGCCCGGGACGGCAGTTTCGACAAGGAAAAGGTATTCAGCCAATGAGCGCATCGCCGAGCCGCCTCAAGATGCGCTCATACCCCCGTGGGGGGTTGGCGCGCAGCGCCGGGGGCCGACCATGACCGTGCGGGTCGAGCGCGACGGGCGCGTCACCACCGTCATCCTGGAGCGGCCCCAGGCGCGCAACGCCATCGACGGCGCCACCGCCCGGGCGCTGGCCGCGGCATTCCGCGACTTCGACGCCGACCCGGAAGCCGACGTGGCAGTGCTGTGGGGCGCCGGCGGCCATTTCTGCGCCGGCGCCGACCTGAAGGATCTGGCGGGGCTGCGCGTGGAGGCGGACGGCGACGGACCGCTGGGCTGCACGCGCATGCTGCTGTCCAAGCCGGTGATCGCGGCGGTATCGGGCTATGCCGTGGCCGGCGGGCTGGAACTGGCCCTGTGGTGCGACCTGCGCGTGGCGGAGAGGAGCGCGGTGTTCGGCGTGTTCTGCCGGCGCTTCGGCGTGCCGCTGGTGGACGGCGGCACGGTGCGCCTGCCGCGCCTCGTCGGCCACAGCCGCGCCCTGGACATGATCCTCACCGGCCGCCCGGTGGGCGCCGAGGAGGCCTATGCCATGGGACTGGCCAACCGCCTGGTGGAGGACGGCCAGGCGCGCGCCGCGGCGGAGGAGCTGGCGCGAAGAATAGCGGCCTTCCCCCAGACCTGCCTGCGCAACGACCGCCTGTCGAGCTACCAGCAATGGGGACTGGCGCTCGATGCCGCCCTGGGGAACGAGTACCTGCAGGGCAGCGCGACCTTGACCTGCGGCGAAGCGGCGGCCGGTGCCCAGCGCTTCAAGCAGGGGAGAGGGCGTCATGGCGCGTTCGAGTAGCAGGCGGGCGCCCGGCTCGCCGGCCGGCGAGCCGGGCAACGGCGAGGAAGGCAACCGCAGGACGGAGCTGATCCGCGCCGCGGCACGCCTGTTCCGGGAAAAGGGCTACGACGCCACCACCATCCGCGACATCGCCAACGCCGTCGGCATGCGCTCGGGCAGCCCCTTCTACCACTTCAAGAGCAAGCAGGACATGCTGCGGGCGGTGATGTCGGAGGGCCTGCAGCAGGCCCTGGCCGCCCTGGAGGAAGTCGCCGCCCGGCCGGCCCCGCCCCGTGACAAATTCCGCGGTCTCATCCGCGCCCATCTGGCTACAATCCTGGAACCCAGTGCCGATTTCATACCCGTGCTGCTCTACGAGTGGCGGGCGCTCGACCAGGAGTCGCGCGCCGAAGTGATCGCGGTCAAGGATCGGTACGAGGCGATCTGGCAGAATTGCCTGCGCGAGCTGAAGAAGGCCGGCCTCCTGCGCCGTGACGGCAAGATGGAACGGCTGCTGATGTTCGGCGCCCTCAACTGGATAGCCCAGTGGTACAAGCCGGGCGGCGGGCTGTCCATAGACCAGATAGCGGACCAAGCCCTGGAATTTTTCCTGTGCCCGGCGAGGACCAAGTGATTCTCGATGCTGTTCGCCCTCACCTTGCTGGTGCCGCTGCTGGTCGCCGCCCTGTGGCTCTACTTCCGCTTCTCCCCCAGGCGTTCCAACCCGCGCCTCGTGTTCTGGTTCGACCTGATCGCGGTGCTGCTGTCGGTGGCCGCCTCCGGCGCCGTCGTCGTGATGGTGGAGGCGAGCATGGCCGGCTCGGTGGACCACGGCTGGTGGCCGGTGATCGGCGGCTTCTACTCCCTGGTCACCCTGCCCGCCTGCCTGGCCCTGGCTGCCGGCATCCGCTATCTGCTGTTCTGCAACAAGGGTGAAGCCGGCAAGCCGCTGGAAACCCACGATCTGTCCAAGACCCGTTTTTAGGGTACCCGGGTCGGCTGACCGCTCTCCCCTTCTCTGCGTCAGATGCGGCTCTCAAATCAGTTGCACATCAGCTTCTGGTTGGCGAGATCGATCACCGCGCCAGGGCCGAGATAGGCTTGGTACGCCCAGCCGCCGGCAAAGGCGGCGGCCGCGACCAGCAGGATGGCCAGGGCCAGGCGCCAGGTCTTCATCGCGCCGGCGCCGGCTGGGGCGCACGCACCAGGGGCCGCTCGTCCACCGGCAGGTTGAGCAGCGCGGCCATCACCCCCAGGCCGATGGAGATGACCCACACCACGTCATAGGACCCCGTCTTGTCGAACAGCAGGCCGCCCAGCCACACGCCCAGGAAGCTGCCCACCTGGTGGCTGAAGAACACGAAGCCCGACAGCATGGCGAGATAGCGCACGCCGAAGATCTGCGCCACCAGGCCGTTGGTCAGCGGCACCGTGCCCAGCCACAGCAGGCCCATCACCGCCGCGAACACCGCCACCGCAGCGGGCGACAGCGGCAGCAGCAGGAACAACACGATGGCCGCGCTGCGCGCCAGATAGATGACGCTCAGCAGGTATTTCTTGCTGAAGCGCCCGCCCAGGGCGCCGAAGCCGTAGGTGCCGAAGATGTTGAACAGGCCGATCAGCGCCAGGGCCAGCATGCCCACGTTGGCGGGCAGGCCCTTGTCCAGCACATAGGACGGCAGGTGGGCGCCGATGAACACCACCTGGAAGCCGCACACGAAGAAGCCCAGGGTCAGCAGCCAGAAGCTGCGCTGGCCGAAGGCTTCGCGCAGCGCCTCGGCGGTGGACTGCTTGTGCCCGCCGGTTGCGTCGTGGCGGCTGCGCTCGGCGGCGCCGGCGGCCAGAGGGGCGATGAAGGCGCTCGCCAGGGCGAACACCAGCAGGGCCTGCAGCCAGCCGGCGCCGGAGATCAGGCCCTGGCCCATGGGCACCATGAGGAATTGGCCGAAGGAGCCGGCGGCACCGACGACCGCCAGGGCGCCCGCGCGCCTTTCGGGGCTCACGGCCCGGCCCACGGCGCCATAGACCACGGAGAAAGTGGTGCCGGACAGGCCCAGGCCGACCAGCAGGCCCGCCGAAACGCTGAAGCCGGCCGGATCGGGGGAATAGGCCATGAGGGCCAGGCCCAGGGTGTACAGCAGGCCGCTGCCGAAGATCACCTTGCCGGCGCCGAAGCGGTCCGCCAGCCAGCCACTGAGGGGCGTGGCCGCCCCCCATACCAGGTTCTGCAGGGCGATGGCGAAGGAGAAGGCTTCGCGCGTCCAGCCCAGGTCCTGGGTCATGGGCTGCAGGAACAGGCCGAAGGTGTGGCGTATGCCCATGGACAGGGACACGATGAGGCTGCCGCTGACGAGCAGCAGCAGGGCACGCGAGGCTGGGGTCATTTATTTCTCCGTGGCATGGGGTTGTTGTACGGTCATGGCGGCGCAGGCATCGGCCGCGGCGCGCTCCAGGACGGCCAGCAGCGCACACAGGGCCTGGGCCTGCTCCCGGCCCATGAGGCCGTCCACCCGCTGCTGCGCCTCGCGCCACAAGGGCAGCGCGCGCTCCAGGGCCGCCGTTCCGGCCGGCGCCAGGCGCAGGGGGCGGCTGCGCCGGTCCGTGCCCGGCGCCTCCTCCACCAGCCCGGCGTCGAGCAGGGGCTTGAGGTTGCGCGTAAGAGTGGTGCGGTCCAGCTCCGCTGCCGCCGCCAGAGTGCCGATGCTCGCCACGCCCAGGCGCTGGATGCGCCTGAGCAGGGAGTACTGGGTGACGCGCAGGCCCGACGGCGCCAGCACTTCGTCATAGAGGCGGGTCACCGCCTGGGTGGCGCGGCGCAGATTGATGCAGTAGCAGGAACTGGCGGAACGCTTCACGCCGCGGCGACTCCATGGATAAGAAAGTCGGCATTTCGTTGAACGAAAAACTAGTGTATATACACATTTCTGCAGCGTCAATGTACGAAAATTAACCTGCGTGTGAACCTTTTTCAGGAACTGCCATGAAACTCAACGACGCCCAATTCCTGCGCAGCCAATGCTACGTAGACGGCCGCTGGATCGATGCCGACAGCGGCAAGCGCTTCGCCGTCACCAATCCCGCCAGCGGCGAAATCCTGGCCCAAGTGCCCGACATGGGCGCGGCCGAGACGCGCCGGGCCATCGCCGCCGCCGAGTCCGCCTGGGGCCCGTGGCGCGCCAGGACCGGCAAGGAGCGCGCCGCGGTGCTGCGCAAGTGGTTCGATCTCATTGCCGCCAATGCCGACGACATCGCCTGCCTCATGACCGCCGAACAGGGCAAGCCCCTGGCGGAGGCCAAGGGCGAGGTGGCCTATGCCGCCAGCTTCGTCGAGTGGTTTGCAGAGGAGGCCAAGCGCGTCTATGGCGACACCATCCCCGCGCCCACCGCCGACAAGCGCCTGCTGGTGATCAAGCAGCCGGTGGGCGTGTGCGCCGCCATCACGCCCTGGAACTTCCCCGCGGCGATGATCACGCGCAAGGTGGCGCCGGCGCTCGCTGCCGGCTGCACGGTGGTGGTGAAGCCGGCGGAGCAGACGCCGCTCACGGCACTTGCTCTGGCGGAGCTGGCCCACCGCGCCGGCTTTCCGCCCGGCGTGTTCAACGTCATCACCGGCGATCCGGTAAGAATCGGCGGCGAGCTCACCGCCAACCCGACGGTGCGCAAGCTGTCCTTCACCGGCTCCACCGAGGTGGGGCGGCTGCTCATGAGCCAGTGCGCGCCGACGGTAAAGAAGATCTCCCTGGAGCTGGGCGGCAATGCACCCTTCATCGTGTTCGACGACGCCGACCTGGACGCGGCCGTGGAAGGGGCGCTCGCCTCCAAGTACCGCAACTCCGGCCAGACCTGCGTGTGCGCCAACCGCCTGCTGGTGCAGGAGGGCATCTACGAGGCCTTCGCCGCCAGGCTCGCCGAGCGCGTGAAGGCCCTCAAGGTGGGCAGCGGCTTCGACGAAGGCGTGATGCAGGGGCCGCTCATCGACGAGCAGGCGCTGAAGAAGGTGGAGGAACACGTGCGCGACGCGCTGGACAAGGGCGCGCGCATCCTCACCGGCGGCAAGCGCCATGCCCTGGGCGGCACCTTCTTCGAGCCGACGGTGCTCGCCGACGTCACGCCCGACATGAAATGCGCGCGCGAGGAGACCTTCGGCCCGGTGGCGCCCCTGTTCCGCTTCCGGAGCGAGGACGAGGCGGTGCGCCTGGCCAACGACACGGAGTTCGGCCTGGCCGCCTATTTCTACAGCCGCGACATCGCCCGCTGCTTCCGCGTCGGCGAGGCGCTGGAATACGGCATGGTCGGTGTGAACACCGGCCTCATCTCCAACGAGGTGGCGCCCTTCGGCGGCGTCAAGCAGTCGGGCATGGGGCGCGAAGGCTCCAAGTACGGCATCGAGGAATATCTCGAGATCAAGTACCTGTGCCTAGGCAGCATCGCCTGAGCGATGGCGCAGGAGGAGTTCCCGGCGGCGGAGCCGCCCCTGACGGCCTTGCGCGCCGGCGCCAAGTTGGTGGAAGTGAATGCCCAGGAGACGCCGCTCACGCCGCAGGCGCATTTCGCCCTGCGGAGCGCCGCGGGCGTGCTGCTGCCCGCCCTGCTTGCTGCCGTCGGGTGATCAGCCGAAGGTGTCGTTCAGGATGTTGAACGCCCAGGCCAGAGCCAGATAACCTTCCTCCGCATTGGGTTGGGGCGACACGCCGCTGGCGCCGGGTACCGTCACCATGGTCTTTTTCTCCCGGTCATAGCGATGCACCGAGGTTACGTGGATCACTTCGCGCTCGCCCACGAAGCTGTAGCAGGTATTGATGATGATGGGTTCGTCGTTGACCGGCTGGCCGTTGAGCAGGGCGAGCACCGCCGCCGCGCACACCTTGCCGTGCTGGTTGGCCATATGGCCCGACTTGGGCATGCCCGGCGCCGCCCCGACGGCATCGCCGATGACGTGCACACCCGGTGCCACTTTCGATTCGTAGCTCAGGAAATCCACCTCGCACCAGCGTCCGCCGGCGCCCACGAGCCCGCTGCGCCGGGCGAGGGGCCCGGCCGCCTGAGGCGGGATGATATTGAGCACATCGGCCTTCACCGCGCCATACGCTTCCAGCTTGAGGGTCTGCGCGGCGGCGTCCACGGCGGCCAGTTCCGCACTCGGCAGATACTCGATCATGCCCTTGTAGCGCGACTCCCACACGGCGCGGAATTGATCGCGCTTGGCCACCACGTCCGGGTTGGCATCGAACACCAGCACCTTTGCCCTGGGATTGGCGCGCTGCAGCGCGAAGGCCACCATGGTGGCCCGCTCGTAAGGGCCGGGCGGGCAGCGGTAGGGCGCCTTGGGGACATGCATGGCGAATACCCCGCCCGGGCGCAGGGCGAAGATGCGCTTGCGCAAGTCCATCGTCTGATCGCCGGCCTTCCAGGCGTGGGGTACCTGCGCGCGCGCCGCCGCCGACTCCAGACCCGGCAGGCGGTCGTAGAGAAAGTCGATGCCCGGCGCCAGGATCAGGCGGTCGTAGCCCAGCGACTCGCCGCGGCCGAGCTTGACCACGCGCTTCACGGGATCGATGTCGGTGGCGGTATCGTGGGTCACCCGCACTCCGTGCGCCGTCAGCCCATCATAGTTGCGCGTGATGTCGCGCAGGGACATGGTCCCGGCGATGACGCGGTTGCTGACCGGGCAGGAGACGAATTCACGGTTGGCCTCCACCAGGGTCACGGACACGCCGGGATCCCACAGGCGCAGATACTTGGCGGCGGTGGCGCCGGCGAAGCCGCCGCCCACCACCACCACCCGCGCACCGGCGGCACCGCTGGCGCGCAGCGGCAACAGGCTTGCCAGCCCTGCCGAGGCCAGGGCCTGGAGCGCCCTTCTGCGCGAGGCGTTCATTTCGCGCCTCCCGCCGTCAGACGCGCCCAGGCTTCGGCGATACGCCGCAGTTGCTCGTCGCTGTACCCCTTGGCGTGCTGCTGCATCACCGTTGCCTGCTTGCGGTCCTGCTTGAAGGCGATGAGGATCTGATACAGTTCGTCGGCCCTGCGGCCGGCGATGGAGGGCATGCCGCCCTCGGAACGGCCGTTGGTGCCGTGGCAGGCGGCGCAGGCGGCCGCCCATCCGCGCGCCTTGAGATCTTCCTGAGCCTGGGCATCCGCTGCAACCAGCAGCGTTCCACCGAACCACACCCACCATCCACGCATGCGCATCGCTGTCCCTCCTCCGATAGCGGCGGTTGTCGAGTCCCACCTTTATGCGTCTATCGTAGCAAGGGCATCGCAGCCGCATGAACAAAGAGTCTTCTGGATCGATAAAGGCGGCTTCTGATGCGGCACGGCATGGGTGGGCGGCGGTACAATCGCTCCCATGCCCGCTCCCTGTATCCCTTCCCGGCCCATTGATGCGGCCGTGCGTGCACGACCGTGATGCCGGCGGTATCGGAGATCATCTACTGGACGGGCATGGTCGCCGTGGCCGTCAACGCCCTCACCGGCGTGCTGGAGACCGAGGGCAAGCGCATGGACCTGGTGGGCGCCATCCTCGTCGGCCTGGTGGCGGCCCTGGGCGGCGGCACGCTGCGCGACATCCTGGCCAACGAGGTGCCGCTGGTGATGCGCCCCGGCACGCTCTACGCCACCGCCTCATGGGCCGGCGCCCTGCTGCTGATCCTGCTGCTGGAACTGGGGGCCGGCGAAGGGGCGGCGACCGCCGCGGCCGGGGTCACGGTGTTCGTCATGGGCGTGGCGGCGATCCGTTTCCGCCTCACGCTGCCCATCTTCTCGTCGAAGAAATAGTCACCTGCCCAACAGGCCCTTGAGTTTTTCCTTGTCCAGGGCGTCCTTCATGAGGGGATTGCTGCTGACATTGGACAGGGTCTGCTTGAGGGCCAGCGAATCGTTGTTGGCGTTGAGCGCCAGGACGCCGGACAGCTTGCCGTTGTAAAGATTGGCCGAATGGGGCGCCGCCTCCAGCCGGCCGCCCTCCGACCGGATCTCCATGCGCACGTTGCTGGCCTTGACGTCGGCCACCTGGAGCTGCCCGATGCGCAGCGTGCCCCGGGCATCGAGCTTCCTCAGGGCGGACAGGTCGATGGGCTCCTCGGCCTTGGCGTTGCCGCGGGCGGGGGCGGCGGAAGGCGTGCTGCGGGCGGTGCGGTAGCGGTCGGCGTTGAGCTTGTCGATGTCCACATCGAAGGCGAAGGCCAGGGGATCGAACCGGATCACGTCGAACTTGGCCTGGATCTGGCTCTCGTCGAAGCGCGCCGCCAGGCTGCCGGCCGCCGTGCCGCGCGCCAGATCGCCGCGCAGGCTGCCGGAGAGCGGCAGCTTGACGCTCTTGGCCGGCATGTTGGGATCGACGATGTGGAACTCGCCGCCGTACTTGGGCAGCTCCACGGTGCGCGCCTGGAGATTGGCGGTCACCGGCGAGCTCAGGCCGCCCTTGATGGTCCGGTCGCCGAACCTGGCATCCACGTCGAACGCAAGCTTCTCTATGTTCATGGCATCAAGCGGGCCCGCCACGCCCGACAGCTCGAGCCTGGCATCCACCACCCGCTGGGCGCCGGAGAACTTGGCCGCCAACCTGACCGCCTCGCCGCCCGCCTTGTCGCCGGCCAAGGCGAGGCGCGGCGCGTCCAGCTTCAGCTCGAAAGCGTCCGTCTGCCGCTCGCCC
Source organism: Uliginosibacterium gangwonense (assembly GCA_020723855.1). Lineage (GTDB taxonomy): Bacteria > Pseudomonadota > Gammaproteobacteria > Burkholderiales > Rhodocyclaceae > DYIB01. Next base: position 5,164 of record DYIB01000067.1, on the reverse strand, counting down.
TTGATGCCGGCCAGGCCGCCGCTCAGCCTGGCATCCAGGTCGGAGACGGCGAAATCGCCGCGGGCGAGGTCGTAGCGGTAGCTGCCTGCAAGCTCGAGATCACCCGCGCTGTCCGGCTGAGCCAGGGTGAACCTGGCGGACACGCTCAGCCTGCCGGCCGCGGCGTTGCCCAGCCGGCCGGTATTGACGTCCAGATCCGACAGGGCAGCCGACTGGCCCGTCTGCTCGTCCCGGTAGGCGAGATGGGCGCGCTCCAGCTTGACGCCGCCGATGTCGAAGCGCAGCGCCGGCGACGGCTCCTCCTCCCGGGCCAGCAGGTCGTCGATGTTGGTGCTGCCGTCCTTGCGGCGCACCACCGTGGCGCGCGCGCCCGTAAGCTCTACCGCGTCGATGACGATGTACTTGCGCAGCAGCGGCAGAAGCTGCAGGGACACACGCGCCGCATCGAGGGAGGCGAACACCTGGTCGCTGGCGCGCTCCGACAGGGACACCTGTTCCAGCTTCATACCGATGCCCGGCCAGAAGGACAGGTCGGCGGCGCCGTCGATTCTCAGGGTGCGCTGCTTTTTCTCCTGGACGACGCGCGCCAGTTCGCCCTTGACGCGCTCGGCGTCGAAGGTGAGTGCCACGTAGGCGCCCAGCGCCACGAGCAGCACCAGCACCCCGCCCAGGGCGATGGCCAGGTACTTGAACAATTTCATGCGCTTCACCCCACTTGTATAGGGGCAGATTAGCAGAGAAGGCGCGCGCTATGCCAAACTGGCGGCAGCGCCTCTCCATGAGGAGAACCGCTGGAGCAGGAGAAGTTCCCGTCAATCACGCGACCGGAGAAAGCATGGGCATCGTTTCCGAGTTCAGGCAGTTCGCCATCAAGGGCAACGTGCCCTGAAGCGGTGACGGACAGGGGAGAAACGGGGCGAGGTGGGAGGAAAGGCTGGCGCGCCCGGCGCGAATCGAACGCGCGACCCCTGGCTTCGGAGGCCAGTACTCTATCCCCTGAGCTACGGGCGCGAGGGGTGAAAGGATAGCCTTTTTCCCCCCCGGCGTCCACGCGCGGATCCTGGCGCGCGGCGAAACTGCGTTACAATCAGCGCTTTACCCGCGTCCAGAGGAATAGAGAGCATGGCTGAGCAGCACGAAGAAGGCGGTTTGTTCAAGTCGCCCAAACAACTCATCGTCGTCGTCCTCCTCGCTTTCATCGTCCCCGTCACCATCGCGGTGATGTTCGCCCAGCTGGCCACCAGCGGCCGCAAGAGCACGGGCGGCAGCGAGGAAGCGGTGGCGGCGCGCATCCAGCCGGTGGCCAAGGTGGAGCTAGCCGGCGCCGGCGCCGGCGTTCAGGCGGCGAAGAGCGCCGAAGAGATCTACAAGAGCACCTGTGCCGCCTGCCACGATTCGGGCGCGGCGGGCGCACCCAAGCTGGGCGACAAGGCGGCCTGGGGTCCGCGCATCGGCGTCGGTCTCGACAAGCTGGCCCAGTCGGCCGTCCAGGGCAAGGGTGCCATGCCGCCCAGGGGCGGCGCCGCCAATCTGACCGACAACGACATCGCGCGCGTGGTGGCCTTCATGGCCAACAAGTCGGGCGCCGGCTTCAAGGAGCCGGCGCCCCAGACGGCCGCAGCGGCTCCCCAGGCAGCGGCGCCTGCCGCCGGCAACGGCAAATCGGTATATGACACCAATTGCGCCGCCTGCCACGGCACCGGCGCGGCCGGCGCGCCCAAGCTGGGCGACAAGGCGGCCTGGGCCCCGCGCCTGGGCGCGGGGGTGGACGGCCTGACCGCCTCCGCCCTCAAGGGCAAGGGCGCCATGCCGCCCAAGGGCGGCGCGGTCTCCCTGGCCGACGCCGACGTCAGGGCGGCGGTGGAGAACATGGTGAGCCAAGCGAAGTAACAACGTCTCCGGCACCAAGCCCCGCAGGCGCAGGCCGCGGGGCTTTTTTTGGCCATTCAGGCGACGCGTCGGGGCGCGCCGCCCGGTGCGCGGTCCATGGCGTGGATCAGGCGCAGCAAGATACGGGCTGCAAAGAAGGGACTGCGCTTGACCTCGGCGGCGATACCGCCGCCGACCTGCCTAGAACAGCAAAACACTCGGGAAGAACCAGTGTCTGCAGCGTTCTCTGGCTGAATATGAAACGGCCGTCGACGACAAAACCCAGTTCGTCCCACGGCACGGCCGTATTCAGCAGATTGATAGCGGTGCCGATGTCCATTCCCTGGATCTTCGGAAACAGGGCCAGGATCGAACCGTCGTAGGCGGTGCAAGGGTGGGTGAAGAAGGGATGCCTGCGCCGTGTCTTTCCATTCACATAGATTCGCGGACCAGGCGCATCGTGGTATGCCCGGCCCCACATCCACCAGTTGCGCTCATCAAACGGCCTAACCTTCCGCTGAATCAAGCGGTCTTTGAACTTGTCGAGATGGGGATGCCTGACGTTGTAGATCATGCGCCGCGTCTTCCCCGTGTCGATCGTAGTCGAACAGACAAATTCGAGGTTGCCCTTCGGGTGCTCGAAAATGTCGTCGGCGCCGGAAACCGCGCCGACTTTCACGTCGAACAAGGTGGCCATGGGCACCGTGAGATGGGCGCGGGTAAACGCCAGTTGACCATCGATATGGACGAATTCGCGCTCCTCCCAAGCGGAGTCAGCCAACGTTCGATAGTGAGTACGCCGGCTGAAATCCCCTCGAACGAAGCGGAAAATCGCGCAGTTTGGCACCGCGCCGTGAAAGACCGTCATGTCGCCGGTCTCGATCCAATGGGTGATGGTTCCTTCGCCGTATAGCCAAGCGTTGAGCTTGCGGGCTGCCGTCAGCTTGATGAATTCCCGCGGAACAATGAATATCAGCTCCCCACGTGGCTTTAGATGGCGAATGCTTTTCTCGATGAAGAACAAGGCCAAATTGGAGCGGCCGTCGAACATCGTTCCATCGAGCAGTCTCTTCGTTTCGTCCGATATGTCCTGATACCGGACGTATGGCGGATTTCCGATGACCGTGTCGAAGCGCTCGGAGATCGGGTATGCGAAGAAATCCAGCACGAGGGCATCTTTCGGCGCCACCCGTTCGTCTACTTCGATCGCAACGCAGCCTTTCAGCCTGCTCGAGAAGGCGCCGTTACCGGCCGAGGGTTCGAGCACGCGCCCTCGGTTCCTGCGCAGGCCGATCATCAGATCGACGATCGCCCGAGGCGTGAAGACCTGTCCCAACCGTTCGACATCAAAGCCGCGCTTCAATTCAGGTCCTCCTCTGTATTGGATGTCGATGCCGCCTGGCTCATTGGACATCCTGAACCTTGGCGTTGAGCATGGCGCGCAACTGCGCCAGCCGCGCCGCACCCGCCGCCTTGTCGGCGGGCTCGGCCTGCCGCCCGCTCATGCGCAGGTCATCGCCCAGCTCGGCGATGAAGCGCGACGGCTCGCAGGCGCGCACCTCCTTGCCGGTGCGGCGCCGCTCGCAGTAGGAGAGGTGCAGGCTCTGCCTGGCCCGGGTGACGCCCACGTACATGAGGCGGCGCTCTTCCTCGATGTTGCCCTTGTCCACCGATTCCCGGTGGGGCAGCAGGCCCTCCTCCACGCCCACCAGGAACACGTGCTTGAACTCCAGCCCCTTGGCGGCATGCAGGGTGGCGAGCTGCACCGCGTCGGCGTTGTCGTTGTCCCTATCCAGCATGGTGATCAGGGCGACGGTCTGGGTGAGCTCGGCCAGGTTCTTGTTTTCCTCCTCGCCCTTTTTGGCCAGCCAGTCCACGAAGTCGCGCACATTGCTCCACTTGGTCTCCGCCTCGCGCGGCTCCAGGGTCTCGAACAGCCAGGCCTGGTAGTCGATGGCGCGCAGCAGGTCCTCCAGCACCGGGCGCGCCGGCTCGCGGCTTGCGCGCCATGCCATGCGGTTGATGAAGTTACCGAACTCGCGCACCGTGTCCAGCTGCTTGGGGTTCACGTGCCGGGGCGCGCCCACCTCGAAGGCGGCGGCGAACAGGGACAGGTGGCGCGAGCCGGCGTAGCGCCCCAGCCCTTCCAGGGTGCTGCTGCCGACGCCGCGGCGCGGCGTGGTGATGGCGCGGATGAAGGCGGGATCGTCGTCGCTGTTGGCGATGAGGCGCAGGTAGGCGGTGAGGTCCTTGATCTCGGCGCGCTCGAAAAAGGACTGGCCGCCGGTGATGCGGTAGGGGATCTTGTGGTTGCGCAGCTGCTGCTCGAACACGCGCGCCTGGTGGTTGCCCCGGTAGAGGATGGCATAGTCGCGGAAAGCGCCGCGGTGCTCGAACTTGTGGGCAGCGAGCTTCATCACCACCTGCTCGGCCTCGTGCTCGGCGTCGCGCGCGGCGCTCACCTGGATCGGGTCGCCGTGGCCGAATTCCGACCACAGGCGCTTCTCGAACAGCTTGGGATTGTTGGCGATCAGGGCGTTGGCGGCGGCCAGGATGCGCACCGTGGAACGGTAGTTCTGCTCCAGCTTGATCACCTTCAGGCGCGGGTAGTCCTGCTGCAGGGCGCGCAGGTTCTCCACGTCGGCGCCGCGCCAGGCGTAGATGGCCTGGTCGTCGTCGCCCACGGCGGTGAACGCGGCCCGCGCCCCGGCGAGCTGGCGCAGCAGGGTGTACTGGGTGCGGTTGGTGTCCTGGTATTCGTCCACCAGCAGGTATTGCAGCCGGCCCTGCCAGCGGATCAGCACCTCCGGCTGCCGTTCGAACAGGCGCACCGGCAGGCGGATCAGGTCGTCGAAATCCACCGCCTGGTAGGCGCGCAGCGCGCGCTCGTAATCGCCGTAGAGGCGGGCGGCGGCCAGCTCCAGCTCGTCGCGCGCCTGGGAAGAAGCGGCATCCGGCTCCACCAGGGCGTTCTTCCACTGGGAGATGCGCCATTGCAGCGCCCTGACGCGGCCCTTGTCGCTGTCGCCGGCCAGCTCGGCGATGACGCCCGCCGCGTCGGCGGCATCGAAGATCGAGAAGCCGGGCTTGAGCTGCAGCGCCCTGGCCTCCTGGCGCAGGATGCGGGCGCCCAGGGCGTGGAAGGTGGACACGGTCAGCGCCTGCAGCGACACGTCGGGCAGCAATTGGTTGGCCCGCTCGCGCATCTCCTTGGCCGCCTTGTTGGTGAAGGTAATGGCGGCGATGTGCTGGGGCTGGAAGCCGCGGCTCTCGATGAGATAGGCGATCTTCTGGG
>DYIB01000066.1 GCA_020723855.1 Uliginosibacterium gangwonense | reverse complement strand
GCTGTCCGCCGATGGCGACGTGGAGAAGGGTGTGAGCCCGAACTTCCTGGTGCGCAACTGGCCGCCGGCTTTCAAGGAATGGGCGACCAAGTCGGTCCGTGATGCGTTCTACGCGTCACCCGTGTTTCCGCGCCTGTTGAACGCGGAAGCCGTCAAGGAAACCATCGCGCGCGGTGTTGAGAGCGGAATGCTGGCGTACGTGGGCAAAGGCGCTGCGGGCAAGTATCAACCATTCGCTTTCAATCAGAGCGTCAGCCCCGCCGACATCGAGTTCTCTGACGACATGTTTATCGTCACGGCGGAAACGGCAAGAGCCTACCTGGAGGGGCAAACCACACCACCCCCAGTAGGGGTGCCCGCAGAAGGATGCAGCACGGGGGCTGGAATAGGGGCGGGCGGGGGTGTAAAGCAGAGTGGCACACCGATTGAGCCTCAACCGGCAGCGACACCGCCAGTTGCCGGGCCGGCGAAGATTGCCGGCATCCGATGGTTTGGCGAAGTGCCTCCGCAGAAGTGGATGAACTTCTACACCAAGGTGCTCTCCCGCTTTGCCGCCACCCCGGGCCTGCGGCTCGCCATCGAGGTCGAGGTAAGGCCTCCCGATGGGCTCTCCAAGCAGGCTCTGGAGGAAACGCAGAACGCATTGCGGGAATTGGGGCTCGATGACCCGGTAATAGAGAAGTAGTTACCCAAAAGAGAAGGGCCACACAGACTGAGGACCGACAAGAATGGGGAAATCGATCGACGGTGACGATGGCTTGCCTGCTGAGGATGTGGGGGCTAGGCCTTGGCCTGTTCGCGCTCCTGCAGCGTGCGCCACATGACCTTGCCCGTGGCGGACTTGGGCAGGGTTTCGGCGAACTCGACGATGCGCGGATACTTGTAGGCCGCCATGTTCCTGGCCGCCCAGTCGATGATGTCCTGCTCGCTCACGCTTCCCCGGGCGTCGGGCTTGAGCACCACCACCGCCTTCACCGTCTCGCCCCGGCGCGGGTCGCGGGCGGCGATGACGCAGGCCTCCTGCACGTGGGGATTCTGGTACATCATGGCTTCCACTTCCGCCGGCCACACCTTGAAGCCGGAGGCATTGATCATGCGCTTGAGCCGGTCCACGATGAAAAAGTAACCGTCCTCGTCGGTGCGCCCCAGGTCGCCGGTGCGGAAGAAGCGCTTGCCGTCCAGCTCGATGAAGGCATCGGCGCTCGCCTGGGGATTGTTCCAGTAGCCGAGGAATACCTGCGGGCCGCTGACGACGATCTCGCCCACCTCCCCCGGCGGCAGTTCCTTGAAGGTGACCGGGTCCACCACCCGCGCCTCGGTGTCGAAGATCGGGATGCCCAGGCACTGCTTCTTGGGGCGCTCCGGCGGATTGATGTGGGTGGGAGCGATGGTCTCCGACAGGCCGTAGCCTTCCACGTAGGTGATGCCGCACAGGTCCATCAGCTTCTGGGCGACGGCCTCCGGCATGGCGGCGCCGCCGCCGCTCATGCGTTTGATGCTGGACAGATCGTATTCGCCGATCTTGGGGTTCATCAGGAAATCGATGACCATGGTGGGGATGGCGGTCCAGGAGGTGACCCGGTAGCGCTGGATGAGCTGGGCGGCGGCCTCCCGGTCCCAGCGCGGCAGCAGCACCACGGTGTTGCCGTTGAACAGCGGCCCGTTCATGCTGCCCTGCATGCCTGTGACATGAAAGAAGGGCAGCACCGCCAGGCGCACGTCGTCCGGCTTCACGGAGAACCAGTATTCGCCTGCCACCAGGGTGTGCATGACGCTGCGATGGGTGTGCATGCAGCCCTTGGGATGGCCGGTGGTGCCGGAGGTATAGGGCATGACGCACAGATCGTCCGGGCCGACGCTGACCGGCCCGGGGCGCAAGTCCCGAGCCAGGGCGTCCACCCACCGGGTCACGCGGGCGTCACCGATGTCCTGGCGCGGCTGGCTGATGAACTCCGGCACGCGCAGGTCGGTGGCCTTCTTCAAGTAGTCCGAGTAGGCGCCGACCACGGCACGGTCCAGGCCCTCGCCCAGCAACGGCTTCACCTGGGGATAAAGCTCCTGGGTGGTGATGATGGTGGTCGCGCCGCTGTCGCTGACGTAATGACGCAGCTCGTTGGCGAGATTCATGGGGTTGACCGGGACCACCACGGCGTTGGCGCGCAGGATGCCGTAGTAGCCGATGACGAACTGGGGGCTGTTCTGGGTGTACAGCAGCACCCGGTCGCCCTTCTTCACCCCGCACTCGCGCTCCAGGAAGCCCGCCAGGCGCTCCACTTCGTCCTTCATCTCGGCAAAGGTGATGGCGGTGTCGTAGAAAACGAGATAGGGCTTGTCGGGGTAGCGCGCCGCCGACACCTCCAGGTTGTAGCACAGACTGGTCGCCGGGATGGTCATGTGGCGCGGCATGAACTTCGGCCAGAATGCGAAATGCTTGTCTGACATTTCTCCTCCTATTTGTGACGGGTGACGAGTGACGGGTGACAAAACCACGGGTGTGCCGGCCGTCACCCGTCACCGCCTTATTTGTACCGCCGCAACTCCAGCTTGCCGATGTGGTTGCGGTGCACTTCGTCCGGCCCGTCGGCCAGGCGCAGGGTGCGGGCGCCGGCATAGGCGTAGGCCAGACCGAAGTCCTCGCACACGCCGGCGCCGCCGTGGGCCTGGATGGCCCAGTCGATCACCTGGCAGGCCATGTTGGGGGCAGCTACCTTGATCATGGCGATCTCCTTGGCGGCCGCCTTGTTGCCCACCGTATCCATCATGTAGGCGGCGTTGAGCACCAGGAAGCGCGCCTGATCGATGAGGATGCGGGCGTTGGCGATGCGCTCCAGGGTCACGGTCTGCTCCGCCACGGGGCGGCCGAAGGCCACGCGCCTGGTGACGCGCCGGCACATCTTCTCCAGGGCGCGCTCGGCCAGGCCGATGAGGCGCATGCAGTGGTGGATGCGCCCCGGCCCCAGACGCCCCTGGGCGATTTCGAAGCCGCGGCCCTCGCCCAGCAGGATGTTGGACACCGGCACGCGCACGTCCTGGAAGATCACTTCCGCGTGGCCGTGGGGCGCGTCGTCATAGCCGAACACCGACAGGTTGCGCAGCACCTTGATCCCGGGCGTGTCCATGGGCACCAGGATCATGGACTGCTGCTTGTGGCGGTTCTCGTTGTCCGGGTCGGTCTTGCCCATGAAGATGAGGATCTTGCAGCGCGGGTCGTTGGCGCCGGAGGTCCACCACTTGCGGCCGTTGATCACGTAGTGGTCGCCGTCGCGCACGATGCGCGCCTGGATGTTGGTGGCATCCGACGAGGCTACCCCCGGCTCGGTCATGGCGAAGCCGGAGCGGATTTTCCCTTCCAGCAGCGGCTCCAGCCACTGCTTCTTCTGCTCCGGCGTGCCGTAGCGCACCAGCACCTCCATGTTGCCGGTGTCGGGCGCGCTGCAGTTGAACACTTCCGGCGCGATGTGGGAGCGGCCCATGATCTCGCACAGGGGCGCGTACTCCAGGTTGGTCAGCCCGGCGCCGTATTCCGACTCGGGCAGGAACAGGTTCCACAGCCCCTGGGCCTTCGCCTTCTCCTTCAGCTCCTCGACGATCCCGGTCGGCACCCAGGGATTGCCCTTGCGCCGGTTCTCCTCCACCTCGGCGAAGAACTTCTCTTCGCTGGGGTAGATGTACTCGTCCATGAAGGCGTTGATTCTTTGCTGCAGCGCCTTGGTCTTTTCCGAATATGCGAAATCCATATCGCCTCCTTGCGCTCGTTGCCTTTCCCGCCTACGCCGACATCTTTTCCACCAGCCGCCACGCCTCCTCGGCCAGGGGGCGCGCCCGCTTGCCGGTCTCGATGGCGTCGGCGCTGGATGCGTTTCCCTGCAGGGCACGGGCCATGATGCCCTGCAGAATGGCGCTGAGGCGGAACATGTTGAACACGATGTAATACTCCCACTCCCTTTCCGGCACCCGCTCGCGTCCCACGCGCCGACAGTAGGCGGCGACGTATTCCTGCTCGCTCGGGATGCCCAGGGCCTTGAGGTCGTAGCCCACCAGGCCGCGGAACTGCTGGCGCCAGGTCAGGCAGTGATAGGCGAAGTCGGCCAGGGGATGGCCCAGGGTGGACAGCTCCCAGTCCAGCACCGCCAGGATGCGCGGCTCAGTGGGATGGAAGATGACATTGTCGAGGCGGTAGTCGCCGTGCACGATGCGCGTCTCGTCGCCCGCCGGGATGTGCTGGGGCAACCAGTCCATGAGGTTGTCCATGGCCGGGATTCTCTCCGTCTCCGAGGCGCGGTACTGCTTGCTCCAGCGGTCGATCTGGCGCGCGAAGTAGCTGCCGGGCTTGCCGTAGTCGCCGAGCCCGACGGCCTGGTAGTCTACGCTGTGCAGGGCGGCGATGACCCGGTTCATCTCGTCGAAGATGGCGGCACGCTCGGCCGGCACCATGCCCGGCAGGGAGGGATCCCACAGCACGCGGCCTTCCACGTAGTCCATGATGTAGAAGGCGGTGCCGATGACCGACTCGTCCTGGCACAGGGCATAGGTGCGGGCAACCGGCACATCGGTCCCACCCAACGCCGTGATCACCCGATACTCCCGGTCCACCGCATGGGCGGAAGGCAGCAGCTTGCCCGGCGGCTTGCGCCGCATGACGTAGCGCCTGCCGCCGGCGCGGATGAGGAAGGTCGGATTGGACTGCCCGCCTTTGAACTGCTCCACCTGGATCGGGCCGGTGAAGTCCTGCACATGCTGGCGCAGGTACCGGGCCAGCCGCTCGGTGTCGAAACGGTGCGCCTCGCGTACTTCGGTCGTTCCTTGGAAATTGCTGCTCATGATGTCGCCTGCCTTTCGCGCCTCAGATCAGCTTCACCAGCTGCTTGCCGAAGTTCCTGCCGTTGAGCATGCCGATGAAGGCCGCCGGGGCATTCGCCAGTCCTTCGGCCACGGTTTCGCGGTATCTGATGCGGCCGTCCACCACCCACTGGGCCAGATCCTTGAGGGCGGCCGGCCAGCGCGCGAGATGGTCCGAGACGATGAAGCCCTGCAGCTTGACCCGGTTCACCAGCAGGCTGGAGACGTTCTTCAGGCCGTAGGGCTCGCTCACGTTGTACTGGGAAATGAGCCCGCACAGGGGAACGCGCGCGAAGGGGTTCACCCGGCGCAGCACGGTGTCGAAGATCTCCCCGCCGACGTTTTCGAAGTACACGTCGATGCCCTGGGGGGTGGCGTTCTTGAGGTTCTCGTAGAGGTCGCCGGCCTTGTAGTCGAGGCATGCGTCGAAGCCCAGTTCCTCCACCACGTAGCGGCACTTCTCGCGCCCGCCGGCGATGCCCACGGCGCGGCAACCCTTGATCCTGGCGATCTGGCCGACCACCCCGCCCACGGCGCCCGAGGCCGCCGAGACGACGACCGTCTCGCCCGCCTTGGGCTGGCCGATGTCGAGCAACCCGACATAGGCGGTGACGCCGGGCATGCCCACCACGCCCAGATAGGCCGGGAGGGGAATGCGCCGGTCCTCGATCTTGTGCACGCCGCTGCCGTCGCTCACGGCGTAGAGCTGCCAGCCGAAAGGGCCGACCACGAAGTCGCCGGCCCTGAAGGCGGAATGCCTCGACTCCACCACCTCCCCCACGGCGCCGCCCACCATCACCTCGCCCAGGGCCACGGGCTTGGCGTAGGACTTGGCGTCGTTCATGCGCCCACGCATGTAGGGATCGAGGGACAGGTAGTGGCTGCGTACCAGGAACTGGCCTTCGCCGATCCGCGGCAGCGGCTGCTCTTCCAGGCGGAAGTCGGTCTCCTGCGCCGCCCCAATGGGGCGGCGCGCCAGGACGATCTGCAGGTTCTTTTCGCTCATTGCTCTTGCCTCTCGGTCGGGCCGGCCGCTTCGCGCCGGCGCTTCAGCTTGAACGTGCCGATACCCTTGGCCACCAGTTCCCCGGACGAGTCGCGCACCTCGCCTTCGCAGAACACCAGCGAGCGGCCGCCGCGCAGCACGCGCCCTTCGGCACGCAGCCGCCCGTTGCCGGCGCGCAGGAAGCTGGCGGACAGATCCACGGTCACCACGCCGGTGGCGCCTTCCGCGACCGTGCGCGCGGCGGAGCCCAGGGTGACGTCCAGCAGGGTCATGACGACCCCGCCGTGGGCCGTCTCCCAACTGTTGGTGAGCTCGGGGCGGATGTCCAGGGACACCACGGTGCGGCCTTTCTCCCAGTGCTCGGCGTGGGCGCCGAGCAGTTCCAGGAAGGGTATGCTCAGGCCGAAAAACGGTTTGCGCTCGGACATCAGGCGATGCAGGCGCCGCCGTCCACGGCGATGTACTGGCCGGTGATGTGGCGCGAGGCCTCGGAAGCAAGGAACACCACCACGCCCTTCAGATCCTCGTCGCCGCCCAGGCGCTGCAGGGGCGTGCTGGCGATCACCGCCGCTTCGATCTTCTCCAGCAGGCCCTGAGACATTTTCGAGGGGAAGAAGCCCGGGCAGATGGCGTTGACGTTGATGTTGTACTTGCCCCATTCCGATGCCAGCGCGCGCGTGAAATTGACCACCGCGCCCTTGCTGGTGTTGTAAGCGATGGTGGTCATGTCCGGGGGATTGCCCGACAGGCCCGCCACCGAGGCGATGTTGACGATCTTGCCGGAGCGGCGCGGGATCATACAGCGCTTGCCCACCTGCTGCGTCAGGAAGAACAGGCCGTTGATGTTGAGGTTCATCACCTTGTTCCAGGCCTCGGCCGGGTAGTCCTCGGCGGGCGCGCCCCAGGTGGCGCCGGCGTTGTTCACCAGGATGTCGATGGTGCCGAAGCGCCCGACCGCCTGGTCCACCAGGCCGGGGATCTGATCGAACCTGGACAGGTCATTGACCACGGTCAGCACCTCGATGCCCATTTTCTTCAGATGGGCCTCGGCCTCCTCCAGCTCGTTCGCCTTGCGCGCGGTGAGAGCCACTTTCGCCCCCATCTCGCCCAGGGCCTCGGCCATCTGCAGGCCCAGACCGCGCGAGCCGCCGGTGATCAAGGCCACCTTGCCGCTGATGTCGAAAAGTTGTTTGACGCTCATGTTGCTCCTTTCAGTCGCACCCAAATCAGGTTTCCCGCGCCACGGAGTCGGCGAATCCGATGGCAGCGCAGGGAGAGGCGGCCGTTACCCCGCGGTCCGGCCTAAGGAGAGGCGCCCCAAGGGGCCCGCCTTCTCCGCAGCGCAGGAAATCTTGCAGTGGTGCTCAGACCACCTCGAACAGCCCCGCGGCCCCCTGGCCGCCGCCGATGCACATGGTCACCACGACGTACTTCACGCCGCGCCGCTTGCCCTCGATCAGGGCATGGCCCACCAGACGCGCCCCGGAGACGCCGTAGGGATGGCCCACGGCGATGGCGCCGCCGTTTACGTTCAGCCGGTCGTCGGGAATGCCCAGCTTGTCGCGGCAGTAGATCACCTGCACGGCGAAGGCCTCGTTCAGCTCCCACAGGCCGATGTCCTCCATCTTCACGCCGGTGCGCTCCAGCAGGCGCGGCACGGCGAACACCGGGCCGATGCCCATCTCGTCCGGCTCGCAGCCGGCCACCGTGAAGCCGCGGAAAATGCCCAGGGGCTGGATGCCCCGCTTCTCGGCCAGCTTGGCGTCCATCACCACGCAGGCGGAGGCGCCGTCGGAAAACTGGCTGGCATTGCCGGCGGCAATGACGCCGCCGGGAAGGGCCGGCTTGATCTTGGAGACGCCCTCAAAGGTGGTGTCGGGGCGGATGCCCTCGTCCGCGGCAATGGTCACTTCCTTGGTGTAGATGCGGCCCGAGTCCTTGTCCGCCACGCCCATGGTCACGGTCATGGGCACGATCTCGTCCTTGAACTTGCCCGCGGCCTGGGCGGCGGCGGCGCGCTGCTGGCTGCGCACGCCGTATTCGTCCTGGCGTTCGCGCGAGATGTTGTAGCGCTTGGCCACGCACTCGGCGGTCTGCAACATGGGCCAGTAGATCTCGGGCTTGTTCTGCGCCAGCCAGGATTCTGCCAGCATGTGGCGGTTCATCTCGTTCTGCACGCAGGAGATGGACTCCACGCCGCCGGCGACCATCACCGGCACGCGGTCCACGATGACGCGCTGGGCCGCCATGGCGATGGTCTGCAGCCCCGAGGAGCAGAAGCGGTTCACGGTCACGCCGGCGGTGGTCACCGGCAGGCCGGCGCGCAGGGCGATCTGGCGCGCGATGTTGGCGCCGGTGGCCCCTTCCGGGTTGGCGCAACCCATGATCACGTCTTCCACTTCGGCCGGGTCGATGCCGGCGCGTTCGACGGCGGCTTTCACCACGTGGCCGCCCAGGGTGGCGCCGTGGGTCATGTTGAAGGCGCCGCGCCAGGACTTGGCGAGACCGGTGCGGGCAGTGGATACGATTACTGCATCAGTCATTGTCATGCTCCGTCAATTCTTCGCTCAGTTGAAGGTCTTGCCTTCGGCGGCAAGCTTCGCCAGCAGGGGCGCCGGCTCCCAGAACCTGTCGCCCGACTCGGCGGCAAAGCGCTTCACGGCCCGCGCCACGTTGTACAGGCCCACGGTGTCGGCGTAGAGCATGGGGCCGCCGCGATGCAGCGGGAAGCCGTAGCCGGCGAGATAGACCATGTCGATGTCGGAGGCGCGCTGGGCGATGCCCTCCTCCAGGATGCGCGCGCCCTCGTTCACCAGGGCATAGATGCAGCGCTCGACGATCTCGGAGTCCGAGATCTTGCGCGGCGTGATGCCCTTCTCCTTGCGGTAACTGGCGATCAGTTCCTCGACCTTGGGATCGGGAATGGCGTCGCGGCTGCCGGCCTCGTACAGATACCAGCCGGCGCCGGTCTTCTGGCCGAAGCGCCCCATCTCGCACAGCACGTCGGCGATGCGCGAATACTTCACCTCGGGCTTCTCCACGTAGCGGCGCTTGCGGATGGCCCAGCCGATGTCGTTGCCCGCCAGGTCGCCCATGCGGAACGGGCCCATGGCCATGCCCCATTTCTCCAGGGCGCGGTCCACCTGCCAGGGGGTGGCGCCCTCCTCCACCAGGAAGCCGGCCATGCGGCCGTAGTGCTCGATCATGCGGTTGCCGATGAAGCCGTCGCATACCCCGGACACCACGGCGGTCTTCTTGATCTTCTTGGCCACCTGCATCACGGTGGCCAGCACGTCCTTGGCGGTCTTGGCGCCGCGCACCACTTCCAGCAGCTTCATGACGTTGGCCGGGCTGAAAAAATGCATGCCGACCACGTCCTGGGGCCGCTGGGTGAAGGCGGCGATCTTGTTCACGTCCAGGGTCGAGGTGTTGGACGCCAGGATGGCGCCGGGCTTGGCGATCTCGTCCAGTTTCTTGAACACGCTCTCCTTGACGCCCATCTCCTCGAACACCGCCTCGATGATGAGATCGGCATCCTTGAGATCGTCGTAGGACAGGGTGGGCTTGAGCAGGGCCATGCGGCTGTCCAGCTGCTCCCGGGTGAGCTTGCCCTTCTTCAGGGAGTTCTCGTAGTTCTTGCGGATGGTGGCCACACCCCGGTCCAGGGCCTCCTGCTTCATCTCCAGCAGGGCCACCGGAAGGCCGGCATTGAGGAAGTTCATGGTGATGCCGCCGCCCATGGTGCCGGCGCCGATGACGCCCACCTTCTCGATCTTGCGGGTGGGCGTGTCCTCGGGCACGTCCGGGATCTTGGCGGCGGCGCGCTCGCCGAAGAAGGCATGGCGCAGGGCCTTGGACTCGGGGGTTTGCACCAGGTAGGTGAAGAATTCGCGCTCGAGGCGCAGACCCTCCTCGAAGGGCCTGGCCACGGCGGCGGCCACCGCGTCCACGCACTTCAGGGGCGCCGGGAAGTTTTTCGCCACGGCGCCCACGGTGTTGCGCGCGAACTGGAAGAAGGCTTCCGCGTTCGGGTAGTCGATCTTGAGGTCGCGCACGCGCTGCGCCGGGCGGTTCTCGGCGATCACTTTCTGCGCAAAGGCCAGCGCCCCCTGCAGCAGGTCGCCCTCGACCATTTCGTCGAACAGCGCCGTGCCCTTGAACTGCTCGGAGGAAACGGCTGCGCCGGAGACGATCATGTTGAGCGCCCGCTCCACGCCGATCACCCGCGGCAGGCGCTGGGTGCCGCCGGCGCCGGGCAGGATGCCCAGCTTCACCTCGGGCAGGGCGATCTGGGCGCCGGGGGCGGCCACGCGGAAATGGCAGCCCAGAGCCAGTTCCAGGCCGCCGCCCATGCATACCCCGCCGATGGCGGCGATGACCGGTTTCGGGCTGGCCTCGACGATGCGGATCACCGTGTTCAGATTGGGCTCCGCCAGCGCCTTGGGGGTGTTGAACTCGCGGATGTCCGCACCGCCCGAGAAGGCGCGGGCCGAGCCGATGAGGACGACCGCCTTCACGTTGGCATCGGCCGCCGCCTGGTCGATGCCGGCGACTATCCCCGAGCGCAACTCGTGACCCAGGCCGTTGACCGGCGGATTGTTCAGCGTGATGACGGCCACATTGCCGTGCAACTGGTATTGGCTGCTGCTCATTCTCGCTCCTACGCTATAAAGACTTTCGGTGGCACGGCTGCGTCACCGGCCGTGCCGCATATTCTTCCAGGTTACACTTCGAGCCATTCCTTGCGCACGCTTTCGTTGTCCCGCAGGCTCCGGGGCGTGCCCTCGAACACGATGCGGCCGTGTCCCATGACATACAGACGCTCCGAGATGTCCAGGGCGATGGCCAGCTTCTGCTCCACCAGCAGCACGGAAATGCCGCGCTTCCTGATCTCCGACAGGAAATGGCCCACCTGCTCGACGATCTTGGGCGCCAGTCCTTCGGTGGGCTCGTCGATCATCACCAGGTCCGGGTCGCCCATGAGGGTGCGGCACAGGGTCAGCATCTGCTGCTCGCCGCCCGAGAGCACACCGCCCGCCGTATCCGCCCGCTCCTTCAAGCGCGGGAACAGCTCGAACATGTCGTCCATGTGCCAGCGTCCGCCGGGCTTGCGGCTCTTCATGCCCAGCATGAGGTTCTGGCGCACCGTCAGATCGGGAAAGATGGCCCGGTCCTCGGGCACGTAGCCCAGGCCCTTGCGGGCGATCTCGTGGGCCTTCAGGCCCAGGATCTCCTCGCCCTGGTACTTGACGCTGCCGCGTGCCGCCACCTGGCCCATGACGGCCTTGACCGTGGTCGAGCGGCCGACGCCGTTGCGCCCCAGCAGGCTGACGATTTCGCCCCTGCCGACGGTGAGATGAACGCCGTGCAGGATATGGCTCTTGCCGTAGAAGGCGTGCAGATCGTTGACTTCAAGCATGGGCAAAACTCGTTCCCAGGTAGGCTTCCTGCACCGTCGCGTTGCTGCGGATCTCGCCCGGAGCGCCCGTGGCGATGATGTCGCCGTAGACCAGCACCGAAATGCGGTCCGCCAGCCCGAACACCACGCTCATGTCGTGCTCGACCATGACCAGGGTGCGGTTTTCCGACACGCGCCGGATCAGCGCCACCGCCTCGTCGGTCTCCGAACGGCTCATGCCGGCGGTCGGCTCGTCCAGCAGGATCACGTCGGCGCCGCCGGCGATGGTGATGCCGATTTCCAGCGCCCGTTGTTCAGCATAGGACAAGATTCCCGCCGGTGTATCCCGGCGGCGCATCAGGCCGATGTCTTCCAGCACCTGCTC
Organism: Uliginosibacterium gangwonense; assembly: GCA_020723855.1. Lineage (GTDB taxonomy): Bacteria > Pseudomonadota > Gammaproteobacteria > Burkholderiales > Rhodocyclaceae > DYIB01. Next base: position 6,546 of record DYIB01000066.1, on the reverse strand, counting down.
GGCCTTCTCGCGGGCATCGCGCAGGCCCTCCAGCCGGTGCCAGAAGGAGTATTTGTAACCCAGGGACCACAGCACGGCGCAGCGCAGGTTCTCGAACACCGTCAGGCGCGGGAAGATGTTGGTGATCTGGAAACTGCGCGACAGGCCCTTGCGGTTGATCTCGAAGGGGCGCAGGCCGGTCACATCCTCCCCTTTCAGCTCGATCCTGCCCGCCGTGACGGGGAAACGCGCGCTGATCAGGTTGAACAGGGTGGACTTGCCGGCGCCGTTGGGGCCGATGATGGCATGGCGCTCGCCCATGGGGATGGTGAGATCCACGCCCTTGATGATCTCGCTGCGGCCGAAGCGCTTCTTCACGCCGGAAAGGCGCAATGCCGGGGCGCTCATGCCGTCATCCCTCTGGTCAATGCCGCATGCACGTTGTTCCACTGGTAGCTCACCTCGCGCAGCGCCCGCTTCAGCAGCAGCATGCCCAGCCCCGCGACGATGGCCGCCGCGGCCCAGGCCAGCCCGCTGGAGGCGTCCACGACGAAGCCGAACACCTTGACCTCGCTGCCGCCCAGCTCGGCGCCGCCCAGCAGGGCATAGGCCATTTCCACCATGACGATGGTGCCGCCGAACAGGATCAGCCCGGGGACGGCAGCCAGCAGATAGGACGGCAGGAGCCAGCCCATCATGCGCGCCTGCCACAGGCGCTTGTGCATCACCAGGAGGCTGGCCAGCCCGCCGGGCGCGTAGAGCACCATGACCAGGAAGAACACGCCGAAGTAGAACAGCCAGGCCTTGGTGAGGCCGGCCACGGCGATCTGCAGCACGGTGATCAGCACGGCGCCGATGACCGGGCCGTAGAAGAAGCCGACGCCGCCGACGAAGGCCATGAGCAGCACTGCCCCGGACGTATGGGCGCTGAGGGACTCGGCGGTGACGATCTCGTAATTGAGCGCCGTGAGCCCGCCGGCGATGCCCGCGAACAGGCCCGACAGCACCAGCATGAGATAGCGCACCCACTGGGGGTTGTAGCCCACGAACTCGGCCCGCTCCGGGTTGTCGCGCACGGCGTTGGCCATGCGCCCCAGGGGCGTCTGGGTGAGGGCGAACATGGCGATCATGCACACGAAGGCCCAGCCGGCGATGAGATAGTACATCTCGATCTGCGGGCCGTAGGTGATGCCGAACAGCCCCTTGCCCGTCACCCGGTTGCCCGACACGCCGCCCTCGCCGCCGAAGAAACCGGGGAACATGAGGGAGCTGGCCGCCACCATCTCGCCGATACCAAGCGAGATCATGGCGAAGGTGGTGCCGGCGCGCTTGGTGCTGACCCAGCCGAGGACGATGCCGGCAAGCAGCCCCGCGGCGCCGCCGGCCAGCGGCAACAGCGTGACGGGAATGCCGAGATTGGCGTTCAGGACATGCAGCGTGACGAAGGCTCCCAAGCCGTAGTAGACGGCGTGACCGAAGGACAGCAGGCCCGTCTGCCCCAGCAGCATGTTGTAGGACAGGGCGAAGATGGCCATTATGCCGATCTGGCACAGCAGCGAAATGGCGAATCCCTGGCTGAAGACGACGGGCAGCAGCGCCATGACGGCCAGGGTGCCGCCCCACACCATGAGGCGGTTGCGATGAAGGAGTACCTGGCTCATGATTCCCTGGCTCCCATGAGGCCGCGCGGCCGGAAGATCAGAATTGCCACCATCAGCAGGTAGGGCAATACCGGCGCCAACTGGCTGATGGACAGCCGCGCCAGATTGGACCCGCCCGCCAGATCGATGCCCAGGGCCGCCGCCATGTCGGTGACCGAGAAATCGATGGCGACGGCAAAGGTCTGGATGATGCCGATGAGCAGGGAGGCGACGAAGGCCCCCGCCAGCGATCCCAGCCCACCCACCACCACGACCACGAAGACGATGCTGCCCACCGCCGCCGCCATGCCCGGCTCGGTGACGAAGGCGTTGCCGCCGATGACACCCGCGAGTCCGGCCAGGGCCGCGCCGCCGCCGAACACCAGCATGAAGATGCGCGGCACGTTGTGTCCCAGCGCCTCGACCATGTCCGGCCTGGACAGGGCCGCCTGGATGATGAGGCCGATGCGGGTGCGCGTGAGCAGGCCGTAGAGCGCCAGCAGCATGCCCACCGAAACGAGCATCATGAAGCCCTTGTAGATCGGGAACGAGGTGGAGAACAGGGTGAACAAGGTGCCCTCCAGGCTTCCCGGAACCCGGTAGTCCACCGCCGCCTTGCCCCAGATGAGATGCACGATCTCCTCGATCAGGAAAGCCAGGCCGAAGGTGAACAGCAGCTCCGCCACGTGGCCGTAGTGGTGCGCCCTGCGCAGGCCATAGCGCTCCACCAGGGCGCCGATCACGCCCACCGTCAGGGGCGCCACGATGAGGGCCGGCCAGAAACCGACGTAGGCACTGATCTGGTAGGCGAAGTAGGCCCCCAGCATGTAAAAGCTGGCATGGGCGAAGTTGAGGATGCCCATCATGCTGAAAATCAGCGTCAGCCCGCTCGACAGCATGAACAGCAGCAAGCCGTAGGTGACGCCGTTCAGCAGCGAAATCAGGAAAAATTCCACTTCCCCTCCTGGATGCATGTAGGTCGGACTGAAGCCCGACCTACAGCCCGACCTCCTTACGGACGCTCCATCACACAGCTCGTCGGCAACTGCGAATCGCGCGACGAGATCATGGCGTTGGTCTTGAAGCCGTAGCCGGTGCCCTCGATGTCGTGCTTCACCGTCTTGCCGTCCACCTTGGTGAAGGTCGAGATGTACAGGGGCTGCATGAGCTGGTGGTCGCTCTTGCGCATCCATACTTCGCCCGTGTCGGCCTCGAAGCGCATGTCTTCCAGGGCGTAGGCCACCTTCTTCGGGTCGGCGCTCTTGGCGTCGTTGATGGCCCTGGCCAGCATCAACATGGCGTTGTTCACGCGCAGATAGTAGAAGTCCAGGTTGTGCTTCTTCTTGAAGTCCAGGGCGTACTGCTCGGTCTTGTTGGGCGACAGGTTCATGTGCCACTCGGTGAGCTGGCGCACCCGGTCGGCGCCGGCCTCGCCCATGGCGGTGGGCGTGCCCAGGCCGCCGCCGTAGTAGGTGTAGAAGTTCGCCTTGAGGCCCGCGTCCTTGGCCGCCTTGATCAGCAGCGACAAGTCGTTGCCCCAGTTGCCGGTGATGACCGTGTCGGCGCCCGAGGCCTTGATCTTGGCCACGTAGGGGGCGAAATCCTTCACCCGGCCGATGGGGTGCAGGTCGTCGCCCACCACCTGGATGTCTGGCCGCTTGGCGGCGAGCATGGCCTTGGCCGCCTTGGCCACCTGGTGGCCGTGGGCATAGTCCTGGCCGATGATGTAGACCTTCTTGATGGACTTGTCCTTGACCATGTAGTTGGTGATGGCTTCCATCTTCATGTCGCTGTTGGCGTCGAAGCGGAAATGCCAGAAGCTGCACTTGACGTTGGTGAGATCCGGATCCACCGCCGCGTAGTTCAGGTACAGCACGGTCTTGTCCGGGTTGCGCGCGTTGTGCTTGTTCACCGCATCCACCAGGGCGTGGGCGACGCTGGAACCGTTACCCTGGGTGATGTAGCGTATGCCCTGGTCGGTCACCGCCTTGAAGGCGATCAGGCTCTCCTGGGGACTGCTCTTGTTGTCGAAGCCCACCACTTCCAGCTTCTGCCCGCCGAGCACGCCGCCACTGGCGTTGATCTTGTCGATGATGGACTGGAAGTGCTTGAGTCCCGCTTCGCCGACGTTTGCAAAGGGACCGGACAAGGGATCGATGTAGGCGATCTTGACTTGTGCGGCGGCCGAACCGGCGACGATCAGGGCACCGGCGGCAAACGCCAGACGAACGGCTGTCTTGACTGACATGTCTCCTCTCTCCTCTGTTTGATGTGCTGCTTTGAGAAATGCCCGCAGCACCCCTGCTGCGGGCAAGTTTTCCGGTCAGGGACGCTGCATCTGGCAGTTGGTGGGCTGCGAGGTGTGCGCTCCGTCCAGCTTCACCTCCTCCTTGAAGCCGTACTCGGTGGTACCTTGAGCCGGATACTTCAGCTTCGCATCGGCCGTCCTGACGAAGCGCTGGATGAACAGCGGCTGGATCAGTTGATGATCGGCTTCGCGCATGGTGATCTCTCCGAAGGGGCCATCCAGGCGCAGGCCTTCCATGGCCTTTGCCACCTTGGCGGGATCGGTGCTCTTGGCCTTGGCGGCCGCGGCGCTGAGCAGCTCCAGGGCGTTGACGAAGGAGAAGGTGTAGGGATCCTCCGTCGCTCCATACTTCTTCTTGTAGTCGTCGATGTACTTCTGGGTCCTGGCCGGGGCGGAGTTGGGGCCGTAGTAGCTCACCGCGAACACCCGGTCCACGCCCGCCTCGCCCAGGGCCGTCGGCGTGCCGATGACGCCGGCGTAGAAAGTGTAGAAGTTGGCATCCAGCCCGGCGTCCTTGGCGGCGCGCACCAGCAGCGCCAGGTCGCTGCCCCAGTTGCCGGTGATCACGGTGTCGGCGCCCGAGGCTTTGATCTTGGTGATGTAAGGGGAGAAATCCTTCACCCGCGCCAGGGGATGCAGGTCGTCGCCGACGATCTCCACGTCCGGGCGCTTCTTGTTGATCATGTTGCGTGCCGTCCTGGCCACCTGATGGCCGAAGGAATAATCCTGGTTGATCAGGTACACCTTCTTGATGCCCTTCTCCTTCGTCATGTAGTTGGTCAGCGCCTCCAGCTTCATGTCGCTGTTGGCGTCGAAGCGGAAGTGCCAGAAGCTGCACTTGGAATTGGTGAAGTCGGGATCGACGGCGGCGTAGTTGATGAACAGCACCGCCTTGTCGGGATTGCGCGCGTTGTGCTTGTTGATGGCGTCGATCAGCGCCGCCGCCACGCTGGAGCCGTTGCCCTGGGTGATGTAGCGGATGCCCTGGTCGATGGCGCGGTTGAGCAGCGTCAGGCTTTCCTGGGGCGACAGCTTGTTGTCCATGGGGACGATTTCGATCTTCTGTCCGTTCAGGCCGCCGCGGGCATTGAGCCGCTCGGCGGCAAACTGCAGATCCTTCAGGCCATGCTCCCCGGTGGCCGCCATCAGGCCGGACAGGGGATCGATATAGGCGATCTTCACTTGGGCCGCCGCCGTTGTCACGGCAGCCATCAGGCAGCCCGCCAGCACCCACTTATGCATCTTCTTGTCGCTCATGTGTCTCCTCCTCGCGAAGTCCGACCCAAACCCAGCTTGTTGAAAACGCGACCGGTTTTGCTACATATTTTGCTATGCGGAACTCTATTTCGCTGTTTTCGAAAACATGGTATCGTCGGCCATCGCGTTTGTAAACAATTTTGCGCATCCGCATGGAAAAGCATGGGCCGCTGTGCGGAACTGTGCAATCCGTTTTCCGACAGGAGGAGAGAAGGAAATGAAAGGCTTGATGATGAACATGCCGCTGATGATCTCGTCCCTGATCCGCCATGCGGATCGCTGCCACGGGGACACGGAGATCGTGAGCCGGCTCACCGAGGGTGACATCCACCGCTACACCTACGCCCAAGCCCACAAGCGCGCGCGCCAGATCGCCAACGCCCTGCTCGCCCTGGGCGTGCGGCACGGCGAGCGCATCGGCACCCTGGCCTGGAACAACCACCGCCACTTCGAGCTCTACTTCGGCGTGTCGGGCATCGGCGCCGTGTGCCACACCATCAACCCGCGCCTGTTCCCGGAGCAGATCGCCTACATCATCAATCACGCCGAAGACATCTATCTGTTCATCGAGACCACTTTCGTGCCACTGTTGGAGAAGCTGGCGCCCCAGTGCCAGGGGGTAAAGGGCTATGTACTGATGACCGACAAGGCGCACATGCCCCAGCACACCACGCTGCCCAATGTGCTGTGCTACGAGGACCTGATCAACGCCCATTCCGACGACCTGGAATGGCCCGAGTTCGACGAGAACACCGCTTCCTCCCTGTGCTACACCTCGGGCACCACGGGCAATCCCAAGGGCGTGCTCTACTCGCACCGCTCCACGGTGCTGCACGCCATGGCGGCGGCCCTGCCCGACAGCGTCAACATGTCGGCGCGCGACACCATCCTGCCCGTGGTGCCCATGTTCCACGTGAACGCTTGGGGCGTGCCCTACGCCGCGCCCCTGGTCGGCGCCAAGCTGGTGTTTCCCGGCCCCGGCCTGGACGGGGCCAGCCTGTACCATCTGTTCGAGCAGGAGCAGGTCACCCTGAGCCTGGGCGTGCCCACCGTGTGGCTGGGGGTGCTGCAATACGTGGAGCAGAACGGCCTCAAGTTCTCCAGCCTGCGGCGCACCACCGTGGGCGGCTCGGCCTGCCCGCCGGCCGTCATGCGCACCTTCCAGGAGAAATACGGCGTGCAGGTGCTGCACGGCTGGGGCATGACGGAAACCAGCCCCCTGGGCACGGTCAACACTTTCAAGGCCAAGCATGCTGCCTGGTCCGAGGCGGACAGGCTGGCGCTACAGGCCAAGCAGGGCCGGCCCCTCTACGGCGTGGAACTGAAGATCGTGGACGGCGAGGGCAGGGAGCTGCCCCGGGA
>DYIB01000065.1 GCA_020723855.1 Uliginosibacterium gangwonense | reverse complement strand
CTTGCCGGGCTATACTTGCCGCACCCCTGACTGCCGTAGCGCAACACGCTGCGGCCAGTACCCCCGGCGCGTGACTCCAACATCAGCACGGGGGGATTCAGGGGCTACCGTTTTGACTCGCTGGCCGGTGGAGTGGGATGCGCGCTCGTTGGGCTAATACCCCAAAGGATGCCTGGATCGCGTCGGGCCTGACCAGCGAGTCATCCCCGCTCGGCATCAAGGCGAGTCATCCTTGATCGCAAACCCCGGCAATGTCTGTCCTCGTGCCGGGGGCCATTCCCTCACCGTTCCGGCAACAAGTCAGCAGGGAACAGTCCGCGCCGCGTGAATTCCTGCCGTAGCTTGCGCAGGGCTTGCGCCTCGATGCGCCGCACTTCATGGACGGAGACTTCCCGGCCTTCCATTGCAGAAAGCCAGGCGGCCACTTCTTCCACCGTCGCCTCGATCAGCTCCCCGGACTTCGGGCGGGTGTCCATTTTTTCACACGGCCAGCAGTTCGGCAAACGCCGATTGCATCGCGGCTTGCATTTCGCCGTCCGCTGTCATGCCGTCGCGCATGGGCTTGAAGGCTTCCGTTCCCGCTATCTTGCGCACGTCCGCCGGGTCAATGCCGTTGTCCGCGCAGATCGCCAGCAGGGCGGCATCCAAAGACAGCAAGTAGCTTTCCGCCTGTTCGTGCGCCTCGATCATGGCGTCCGCCTGTTCGTCATTGCCACGGCGTAGCGCGGCCAGCGCCGCGCCCAGCATTTCCGCTTTGCGGGTGCGCAGCCGCCAATGCTCAATAGCCCAATACGCGGCAAATCGCGTGAAACCATCCAGCCGCGCCTGATAGGCCACGTCCGGGCAGCGGTAGTCCTTCAATGGCACGGCGTCCGCCACGCGCTTGAATTCCAGATCGTTCGCGCCCGTCATGTAGTGGAAGGCCAGCGCCGCCAGTTGGTCGGCACTCAGGCCACGGTAGGCCTTCGTCAGTCGGTCGTGATGGTTGCTCATCGTTTGGTTCCTTTCGTCGGGGGCAGGTTGAGGGTGCGTTCCAGCAGTTCCAGCCGGTCGGCCAGCACTGCCGTTTCGTAGGCTTTGCGGATCATGTCCAGGACGTAGGCAAGGCGCGTCCCGTCCTGAGTCGCCAACCGCCCGGCCCGCATGTCTCGATAGACGCTGCCGAGTTCGCGCCGAATTGCATGCGCGTCCCGTAGGTCGATCTTCGGCAGGGGGGTAAGGGCCAACACGGTTCCGCTTGCGGCTTCGCATTCGGGCGCATCTTTTCCGCCGTGGGCGCGTTTTCCGTCATTCATTTCACTTCATCCTATTTTTCGCGGGGACAAGTGGGGACAACGGGGACAGCCCGTAAACACAAGGCTTCCCGCGTCCCCACTCGCTCAAAAAAAGTGGGGACAACTGGGGACAAACCGAATCCGCAAAATCTTGCGCATTGCCCGCCGCGCCATTTGTCCCCATTTGTCCCCACTTGTCCCCGCACTGTCCCCCGGTAGTGGGGACACGGAAACCCGCATGGATACAGGCTGTCCCCGTTGTCCCCACTTGTCCCCGCATTTTTTGGGTGCAACTCGCTTTCACTCGTCGCCATCCCACATGCGCCCGGTGAAAACGTAGCAGCGCACCGCCGCCCCCAGGACGGGAATTCGCCGTGGGCGCGTTTTCCGTCATTCATTTCACTTCATCCTGTTTTTCTGTGGGAACAGTGGGAACATGCGGCATCCCAGTATCCATGCGGGTTTCCGCTGTTCCCACACCGGGAAAAGTTGTGGGAACATGTGGGAACAGACCGAATCCGCAAAATCTTGCGGATTGAATTGCTGGCTGTTTGTTCCCACTGTTCCCACAAGGGGGCGCGCATGTGGGAACAGCGGAAACCCGCATGGATACTGGGATGCCGCATGTTCCCACTTGTTCCCACAGTTTTTGAGTGCAACTCGTTTTCACTCGTCGCCCTCCCACATGCGCCCGGTGAAAACGTAGCAGCGCACCAGCCCCAGGCCGGGGACGCGCACACGCTGCGCGATATGGCGTCCCCCGCCCGGTTCGATCCATCCGGCCTCGATCAGCGCCCGCGTTGCCGCCTTCGCATCAAATCCTGCGCATACCTCGCGCCGGAACACTTCGGGCAGCACGAGGAATTCCCGCCCGCCGTCAGCAGTTGTGCGCACGAAACCGGCCCGGTTGGCGATAGACCGGTCATTGGGGAAGGTGTCATCCAGCAGCGCGAAGCGGCTTGCGCCGTGCGCCTCGAAGAAGGCCCGGACTTGGGAGAGCATGGCGCGTTCCTCCCGATTGCCGATGCCGCCGAATCCTTCCAGCCAGGCGGCAAAGCATTTCCGCGCCGCCGTGGTCGCCTCGCCTTCGGCCCAGCCGGTCAGGCCATAGCCCGGCCCCACCAGATCGCATCCGCTGGCAAGCTCCCCCGCCATCGCCACCAGGCCAAAGCGCCGCGCTACCCGCAACACCTGCCCGGCAGCGTCCTTGGGCACAACCTCGGCCACGAATCGCCGGATGCCCGCCGCGATGAAGTCGGCCAGCTTGGCGCGGTCGGCCACGATGCAGCGCAGCCAGGCCAGCCCCACCGCGCCGTGGTATCGGGTTGCGGCATCCTTCAAGGCCAGCGCCAGCGCCGCCGGGGTCGGTTGGTCGTGCAGCGCCTCGAATGCGCCCAGGCCCGCCCCCGCGTCCGCGTCAATGTCGGCCAGGCGGATTTCCTGCCCGGCATTCACCTTGCGCCCGGCCCGCGCCATCAGCGCCGACAGCGATTCCTCGCCCGCCGACAGGAACAGCAGCCGCCAGCGTGCCGCCTGCCGCGCCGTGCCGGTGCGCGATGCCCGCGCCTTGCCTTGCCCGTTCGCCAGCAGATAGGCCGCTTCCCCGGCTTCCTTGGGGTCGATTTGCGAGAGTTCATCCAGGATCAGCAGGCCGTCGTTATGCAGCGCGGCCAGCCCTTCCAGCCCGTTCGCCGTCGCACGCCACAGACGGGGGTAGGTGTTTGGATTGCCCCATACCGATGCCGCCACCTTCAAGGCCGTGGTCTTGCCCGACGATGAAGCACCGCGAAAGTGGAAGCCCCCTGAATCCTCGCCGACCACGTCAGCCAGTGCGCCCGCAAAGGCCACGGACAGGGCGAACACCAGGCGGGAATTACCGGCGGCCAGACGGCCCACGGAATCGCGCCATTCATCAACGCCGCCTGCCACGGAATAGGCGGGTTCGATGGCATGGGCATTCTGGAACACCACGATTTCCCCGTCCTGCCCGATGGACTCGTCAGGGGTCACGAACACGCCACCATGCCAGCCAAGCCGATCCACGCATCGCGCCCGATCTTCCACCGGCCAGACTTGCAGGAATGACGCCAGCAGATCGCGGGCTTTCTTGCTTGGGCTGATGAGCAACCCGTTCCGCGCCAGTTCGCGCCGCACATCCACCCCATCGCCTTGCAGCAGTTCAAGCGGCATCGCCCATTGATGGCGCACGTTGTCCTTGTCGCGCCATTCGAGCAAGCGCCCCCACTCGCCCGACTTGGCATCGCGGGTCATGGCTCGCACCTGCAAGGCGGAACAAATCCAGAGGGCGGGCAAGCGTTCGCCATCCTTGCCGGTGCCGATGAAGGCCACGCCAGCGGGCGAGACTTCAAACTCGCCATTGCCATAGGCGCAGCGTTCGCCGCCGGTTGCGCCTTCCGCATAGCGCCCGGTGCTTTGGGCGATGGTGCGCACTTCATCCGCCGACAGGGGCGGGCAGCATTTCGCTTCGTTCTCGATTTGCAATGCCGCCTCGATGGCATCCACCGTCAGCCCCTTCGCCCGCAGCGAAGCCGCCAGACGAAACAGGGTGTCGTTGCGTCCGCCTTCGGTGATACCGTCGCCGTCCGTCGCATCGCTTGCCGGTGCGGGCTTGCGCGGCGCTGGCGCTTGCAGGGCATCCACCAGGCAGGGCGGAACATCCGCCACGGTGTCGGCATGTTCCACTTCGCCGCCGTGGGCAGGCCACCAGACGATATAGCCGCCATCGCCCCGCGTATCCAGCCCGTCGCCCAGCTTGCTCGCGGAGTTCTTCAGCAGCGTGCCATCGGGGTTGCGGAACAGGTAATGCACCCCTCCGCCGTTCATCGTCCGATGCGTGCGGGTTGCCGGGAGATTCCAGCCTTTTTTCTGCAACGTGGCGAAACCGTTCTTGCCGTTCTTTACATCCACGTCCAGCACGAACAGGCCGGACGCCTTGCCCGTCGGCACGCCCACCAGGGCATCAGGCCATCGCGCGGCCCAGGCGGTAACCCGCTCCGCATCCGTGGTCGCGTCCCTGAATCCGTGAGGAGTGTACGGGCGCTTGTCGGGTTTGAGTGGAAAAACCGGATAGCCTTGGGCCAGCAGGGGCGCGGCCAGTTCAGCAAAGGTCGTCATGGCACCCCCCTTGCTTGTCCGCGTCCAGGTTGATGAAGTAACCACGCCCCCGGTTCTCTCGGCAGTGCGCCACCCGGTGACCGCCTTGGGCCACCAGGCCATCGCCGCCGCCGTGCCGATGGATTTCACCGCAATGCGGGCAGGTCAATTCGAGAATCCAGCACTCCCGCCCACGGCGGGGCGTTACAAAGACGATAGGGTCAGTCATGGCAAGCCCCTCCGCGATGGATCAGCCAGTCGGCCAGCTTGACGGGCAGCACGCCCCACAGGGCAAGCCGCACGATTGCCGCATGGATGCGGGGGCGGGTGATAAGATGCACATGTCGTTGTGCGCTCGGTTTGGCTTCGGTCAGCCGGGCGTTTTTCTTTTTCATCGTCGCCCCCTGTCAGCCGCTGCAATCAGGGCGCGAATATCCTCCACGCGCCAGGCAGTGACGCGCGGCCCAAGCTTTACCGGCTTGGGGAAGCGTCCGGTTTTGACGCCATCCCACCAGCAGGATTTTTTTACCGGGATGATCGGGGGGATTGGCGGTTCCGCTTTGGGGTCGCCAATGATTTGCGGCAAGCGCAGAAAGCCGGTTTCAGGAAGTTGGTTCATTTGCATCCGTCCTTGTACGAGTTAAGACGGGTGCATCCTCGTTTCTCCGATACTGCCGATGGCCGAATTCGGAAACCGGAAAACCGAATTCGGGAATGCTTCCTTACTTCATGCGGGATTCCACCGCGCCAGGGATTTGGCCCAATACTGAGCGGATAGTGTCGTCGGTCACTGGCGCTCCTAGGTCTTGCGTCATTTGGGCTATCCTCGCCGCCAGTCCCCGCTCTTTCAGGTCAAGGCTCTCGTATTTGCAGAATGCCGCGATGATGGTCAGCAGAGTATCCCGCTCCCGTTTGCCCAGGGTCTTGTCTCCACCACCCCCGACTTGCAATCCTTCTTCCGCTTCGGGATATGGCCCCATGCGTTTCATTTCTTCGGGCAGTTCCCAGGGGGCCGGTAGCGCAGTCGCCCAGGCCACAAAGTCGGCAACCTTCACCACGATTTTTTCAGCGTCATCCGGTATCACCTCATAGGGATCATGTCCGCCGAGGGGCGCGGCAGTTCGCACAATGGGCAGCGTTCCCGCTGCAACATGATTCAGCGCCTCGCCCACCCGCCGCTCCCACTTCTCGATGGCCTCATTCCGGTAGCCGGCCAGTTCCACGATTTCCTCCGGCTTCGGGATGTTGTCCGGGTCAATCGTCGTCATGCCCCGGACAAGCCGCGCATATTCGGGATCAACGCTCACAGAGAGGGCGCACAAATCGACAAGGTTCAGCACGGCCAGGTTGCGCAAATTCGCCCAATCAATGTCAAAGGCTTTCCATTGCCCGATTCGATCCAGGCGGGTTTGCAGATTGTCGTTGCTGTTCATCATTGCGTCCCTTCACGCTCGCCCCTTGAATGGGTGCCGCGCCAGCCGGGCAAGGGTTCCCGGTGTTCGCCCCGTCGGGCTAGGCGCGGCATGACTGGCTATGCCGCCGGTTGTTGCATCGCTTGGTTGAGCAACGCCCGCACCTCGGCCAGCTTCTCGAATTCATCCATCATTTCGCAGTAAGCGCCGCTATCGTCAGCGGCATACTTGCGAATCTCGTTGTAGTGATCTTCCATGCAGGACTCGATAGCCCGGTTGATGGTTGCCCATTGGTCATTGGTGAAGCTGATTGCGTTCATGCTCGATTTCTCCTTTTCAGTGATTGCGCGTTCATTCCGGTGCTACGTCATGCCGCCGCTTTCTTGATCGGCGTTACCTTGCCATCGTCCTTTGCCATTTCCTCAATCATGTCCGCCCATTGCTGCATCATGGCCCGTCGATCTTCCAGGTATTCGGCTTGGTTGTAGCTGGCCCTTACCTTGTTGCGCTCGGCATGGGCTAGCTGCCGCTCAATCACGTCAGGCCGAAAGCCGATTTCGTTCAGGATGGTTGAAGCCGTTGCCCGGAAGCCATGCGCCGAAAAGCCGATGCTGTCTTTGCCATTGAAGCCCATGCGTTCCAGCGCCCGATTCAGGGTCGTTGCCGTCATGCAGGTTTTCGGGTTGCGGTAGTTAGGGAACAGCATCCCACGCCCGCCGGTATGGGTATGCAGTTCGCGTAGCAATTCCACGGCTTGCCGGGACAGGGGAACAATGTGCGGCTCCCGCATCTTCATTCGCTCGGCAGGGATACGCCATTCCGCCCGGTCAAGGTCGATTTCCGTCCAAAGCGCCCCGCGCAGTTCCACGGTGCGAACGAAGGTCAGCAGCATCAGGCGCAAGGCGATAACCGTAGTCCGATACCCGGCATAGCCATCAAGGGCTTTCACGAATGCCTTTATCTGGTCGCGGGTCAGGGGTTTGCGATGCTCGATCTTCGGTCGGTGAATCGCGCCCTTCAATGCCGCCGCCGGATCGGCATCCGCCCGCAGGGTTGCCACGGCGTAGCGGAATACCGCCGATGCCCATTGCCGCACCAGCAAGGCCACGGTTTCAGCACCGCGCCCCTCGATTGCCTTCACGATTTCCAGCAGTTGCGCCGCTGTCACGTTCCGAATGGGATGCTTGCCGATCTTGGGGAATACGTCGGCTTCCATGAACCGCTCAACCTGCCGAAGATAGTAGGGCGTCCATGTCGGCTTTTTCTTGGCTATCCACTCCCGCGCCACGGCCTCGAAAGTGTTGGCGCTTTCGGTATGGGTTGCCAGCCGTTCGGCTTGTCTCTGGTGCGCCGGATGAATGCCTTGATTCACCAGCGCCCGCGCCTTGTCCCTTTCCTTCCGGGCATCGTCAAGCGATACATGCCCTTCCCGCTTGTCGCTGAAATACTCGCCAATGGCAAAGATGTTTTCCTTGCCCGCGATGCGATACCGGAAGCGCCACAGCTTCGCGCCGGATGGTCTGATTTCCAGATACAGCCAGCCACCATCAGGTAAGCGGATCGGCTTGTCGCCGGGCTTGGTGTTGCGGATTTTCGCGTCGGTCAGGGGCATGATGCGGGTATCCGGGGAAGTGATACCCGCCACGATACCCGCTATTTACTCGGATGGCAATGGACGATGCCGATTGCTACCGGATGCCAATTCCTTGCAACTGCTAGGCTTTGCGTAGGGTATCGGGTAATTGCGGACTTTGCTGGATGCCGATGATGCTTTTCGATCATCAGCAGCATGGCTTAACCTCTTTCGACGCAGAGGGCGCAAAGACGCAAAGGCCGCAAAGGAAAACATTTAAAGACCATTTACCACCCTCTTGATGCCGTCCTTGAGTGTCCTGGTATTGAAATTGATCAACAAGCCGAGCTTCTTATCGGTCAAGCGCAAGTAAGTCAAAAGCTGGGCCTCGTGCAAAGGCAGAACCTGCTCGACGGCTTTGATTTCGACCAACAGCAAATCATTTACCAGGATGTCGAGGCGAAAACCATCACCCAGCAATACACCCTTGTACTCCAACGAAACTGGCCGCTGGCGATGGGCCGTCATGCCTTGCAAAGCAAGCTCTCTTTCAAGTGCAAGCTCGTACGCAGATTCGAGCAATCCCGGCCCCAAAATGCGATGGACCTCAATAGCTGCCCCGATCACCCGATTGGACAAGATATTCTCATCCATCTTCGCGTCCTTTGCGCCTTTGCGTCCTCTGCGTTGAAAGCGGTTTACTCCAACCGCGTATCCAGTCCCGCCTCGGCCATCTCGGCGGCGCGCAGCAGGGCGCGCGCCTTGTTCTGGGTCTCCTGCCATTCGGACGCGGGATCGGAGTCGGCGACGATGCCGGCGCCGGCCTGGACGTGCAGCTTGCCGTCCTTGATCAATCCGGTGCGGATGGCGATGGCCAGATCCATGTCGCCGTGGAAGCCCAGATACCCTACCGCGCCGGCATAGATGCCGCGCTTGACCGGCTCCAGCTCGTCGATGATTTCCATGGCGCGCACCTTGGGAGCGCCGGACACGGTGCCCGCCGGGAAGGTGGCGCGCAGCACGTCCAGGGCGTCGAGCCCGGGCCGCAGCCGGCCTTCCACGTTGGACACGATGTGCATGACATGGGAGTAGCGCTCGATGACGAACTGCTCGGTGACGCGCACCGAGCCGGTCCGGGCCACGCGCCCGATGTCGTTGCGCCCGAGATCGAGCAGCATGAGGTGCTCCGCCCGCTCCTTGGCGTCCGCCAGCAGCTCGGCGGCCAGCGCCGTGTCCTCCTCGGCGCTCCTGCCGCGCTTGCGCGTGCCGGCGATGGGGCGTACGGTCACCTGCCCGCCCTCCAGGCGCACCAGGATCTCGGGCGAGGCGCCGACCACGTGGAAATCCTCGAAGTCGAAGTAGAACATGTAGGGCGAGGGATTGAGGGTGCGCAGGGCCCGATAGAGCGCCAGGGGCGTGGCCCGATAGGGCTTGGACATGCGCTGGGACAGCACCACCTGCATGATGTCGCCCTCGACGATGTACTGCTTGGCGCGGACCACCGCCTGCTTGAAGGCCTCCTCGCCGAAGGCCGATACCGCCGCGCCCGGCTCGCCGGGGCGCTCGGCGGGAATCCCAACCGGTGCGCGCAGCCTGCCCAGCAATTCCTTGAGGCGCTGGCGCGCCTTCTGCCAGGCGCCCGGCACCCCCGGCTCGGCATAGACCACCAGGGTGAGCTTGCCCGAGAGGTTGTCGACGATGGCGATTTCCTCGGACAGGAGCAACAGCACGTCGGGCGTGCCCAGGTCGTCCCGCGTGGCGCCGCGGGCCAGCCGCGGCTCGATGTGGCGCACCGTGTCGTAGCCGAAGCAGCCGACCAGCCCGCCGCAGAAGCGCGGCAGGCCTGCCCGCGGCGCCACGCTGAAGCGCTTGAGATAGTCGCCGATGAAGGCCAGGGGATCGCAGTCGTCGCGGCGCTCGGCTATGCGGTTGCCGGTGAGCACCAACACATTGCGCCCGATGACGGCGAGCCGGGTGGGTGCCGCCAGGCCGATGAAGGAATAGCGGCCGAAGCGCTCCCCGCCCTGGACCGACTCCAGCAGATAGCTGTAGGGGCCGCCGGCCAGCTTGAGATAGATGGAAAGGGGGGTGTCGAGATCGGCGAAGGTCTCCAGGGTCACCGGGATGCGGTTGTAGCCCTGGCCGGCAAGCCGATCGAATTCCAGTTCGGTCATCATGACTCCACGAATGCCACGCAATATCGGAGGACGCGGACGCGGGTCCGCGCTCATGGGATCAAGCTTCGGCGCGCCGGCGGCGCCAGGGCCAAGCCCCCCCGCCGATCGCGTATTTCCCCGCAGTACGTGGCGTTTCGTGGTTCACGACGAACAACTTTCTCTAGGCGGCGACGAGGCGGCAGGCCGCCTCCTCAAGGCTCGATACTATAGCATCACACCCGAGGTCGCGCACATCGCGGCCCTCGCTGTAGCCGTAGGGCACGCAGAACACCGGGCAGCCGGCGGCGCGCGCCGCCTGGACGTCGTTGGCCGAGTCGCCGATGACCAGGGCGTGGCGCGGCTCGATGCCAAGGCTGCGGCACACGTGCAGCAGCGGCAGCGGGTGGGGCTTCTTCTCGGGCAGCGTGTCGCCGCTGACGACCATGCGGAAACGTGCCCGCAGGCCCACCCGCTCCAGCAGGGGCTCGGTGAAGTCGGCGGCCTTGTTGGTGATGCAGGCCAGACTGAGCCCCATGGCCTGCATGCGGTCCAGCCCGGCGACCACGCCCGGGAATATCGTCGTGCGGCGGCCATTCACGGCGAAGTAGTGGCGCCGGAACAGGGGCATGGCCTGGGCCACTGCCGCCTCGGTCGCCTCGCCCTCCTGGGACAGGCAGCGCCACACCAGGTTCTGGATGCCCTTGCCCACGTAGGACTTGAGCGCTTCCACCGGCAGGGGGGAGCGGCCCAGCTCGACGAGCATGGCGTTGGCGGCCTCGGCCAGATCCGGCACGGTGTCCAGCAGGGTGCCGTCCAGGTCGATCATGACCCCCTTTACCGCCAGCCTCGGTGTTTCAGCCGCGCCCATCACACCTTCTCCAGCTCGGCGCGCATGGCCGCGATGGTGGCGGCATAGTCCCGGGTGCCGTAAATGGCCGAGCCCGCGACGAAGGTGTCCGCCCCCGCCCGGGCGATCTCGGCGATGTTGTCCACCTTGACGCCGCCGTCTATCTCCAGGCGGATGTCGCGCCCCGACTCGTCGATGCGCCGGCGCACGGCGCGCAGCTTGTTGAGGGCTTCGGGAATGAACTTCTGACCGCCGAAGCCGGGGTTCACCGACATGACGAGGATGAGGTCCAGCTTGTCCATAACGTGATCCAGGTAATGCAGAGGCGTGGCCGGATTGAACACCAGGCCCGCCTGGCAGCCGGAATCCCTGATGAGGCCCAGCGTCCGGTCGATGTGCTCGGAGGCCTCGGGATGGAAGCTGATCAGATTGGCGCCGGCCTTGGCGAAATCGGGGACGATGCGGTCCACCGGCTTGACCATGAGGTGCACATCGATGGGCGCGGGGGTGAGCGGGCGGATGGCCTCGCACACCAGGGGGCCGATGGTCAGGTTGGGCACGTAGTGGTTGTCCATCACGTCGAAGTGAATCCAGTCGGCACCGGCGGCGATGACACTGGTCACTTCCTCGCCCAGGCGGGCGAAGTCGGCCGAAAGTATGCTGGGGGCGATGCGGTACATATGCGTCTCCAAGGGTTTGGTTCAATTCTTTTCTGTGCAGCCATCCTTGCCTCGGCCCGGGAAATCCTGTCAAATACCGCGATGGCGGAAAGCAAGAAATACGAAATCAGTGTCGCGGCCGAAACCCAGTACGTGCCGGAGCAATCGGACCCGGCGGGCGGGCGCTATGTTTTCGCCTACACCATCACCATCCGCAACACCGGCAACATCCCCGCCCAGTTGATCAGCCGCCACTGGATCATCACCGATGCGCAATCCCAGGTGCAGGAAGTGAAAGGCTTGGGCGTGGTGGGCCATCAACCCTTGCTCAAGCCGGGCGAGAGCTTCGAATATACCAGCGGCTGCGCCCTGCCGACGCCGGTCGGCACCATGAGGGGCAGCTACCGGATGGTGGCCGAGGACGGCACCCAGTTCGACGCGCCCATCCCCGAATTCACCCTGGCCATGCCGCGCGTGCTGCATTGAGCCGGGGCCGCCAGCTCAACTCCGGTAATCGGCGTTGATCCTAACGTAATCGTAGGAAAAGTCGCAAGTCCAGATCGTCGCCCGGGCCGCGCCCCGCCCCAGGTCCACGCGCACCGTGATCTCGACCTGCTTCATCACCCGGGCGCCGTCCTCCTCGCGATAGCCCGGATCGCGCCCGCCGCCGCTGGCCACCAGCACATCGTCCAGCCACAGGCGCACACCGCCCACGTCCAGGTCGTCGATGCCCGCGTTGCCCACGGCGGCCAGGATGCGGCCGAGGTTGGGGTCGGAGGCGAAGAAGGCCGTCTTCACCAGCGGCGACTGGGCGATGGCATAGCCGACGGCGCGGCATTCCTGCTGATCCCTGCCGCCTTCGACCCGGACGGTGATGAACTTGGTGGCCCCTTCCCCGTCGCGCACGATGGCCTGGGCCAGTTCGACCGCCACGGCTTCGAGCGCCGAGCGCAGGACGGCGTAGCCGGGGCTGCCGGCATCGGCGATCGGGGCATGGCCGGCTTTGCCCGTGGCGATCAACACAAACGAATCGTTGGTGGACGTGTCGCCGTCCACGGTGATGCAGTTGAAGGACCGGTCGGCCACTTCCTGCACCAGCCGCTGCAACACGGGGCGGGTCACGGCCGCATCGGTGGCGATGAAGCCGAGCATGGTGGCCATGTTGGGCTTGATCATGCCGGCCCCCTTGGAGATGCCCGTGATGGTGACGGTCTTGCCCTCGATGGCCACGGTGCGCGATGCCGCCTTGGGCACCGTATCGGTAGTCATGATGGCCCGGGCGGCATCGAACCAGTGGTCCGCCCCCAGGTGCGCCCGGCACCGGGGCAGTCCGGCCTTGATGCGCTCCATGGGCAGGAATTCGTTGATCACGCCGGTGGAAAAGGGCAGCACCTGCTCGGGGCGGCAGCCGATCAGTTCGGCTACTGCCGCGCAGGTGGCGCGGGCGTCGGCAATGCCGCGGCTGCCGGTGCCGGCGTTGGCGATGCCGGTGTTCACCACCAGGGCGCGGATGGGCGCGGCGGCCAGGTGCGCCTTGCACACCGTCACCGGCGCGGCGCAGAACCGGTTGCGGGTGAACACCCCCGCGGCTTCCGCCCCCTCGTCGAGGCGGATCAGCAGCAGGTCCTTGCGGTTGGCTTTGCGAATGCCCGCCTCGGCGATGCCCAGGGTGACACCCGGCACGGACCGCAGGCGGTCGGGACCGGGAGGATCGAGATTGACGGGCATGGCCTAGCTCAGCTTGCCGTGGCAGTGTTTGTACTTCTTGCCCGAGCCGCAGGGGCAGGGATCGTTGCGCCCGATCTTCTGGCCATGGCGCACGAAGGGCTGGGTCGCGGTCGCCTGCGCCGTGGCCACGGCGCCGCCGCCCAGGACCTCGTCGTAATCGGCATGATGGTACTGGACGTTTTCCACGGCCGGCTGCTGCTCGCTTTCGGCGATGGCATCCTGGGAGCGGATCTCGACGGTCAGCAGCAGCCTGGTGACTTCCAGACGCACCGTCTGCAGCAGCGCCTCGAACAGTTCGAAGGCTTCGCGCTTGTATTCCTGCTTCGGGTTCTTCTGGGCGTAACCGCGCAGGTGGATGCCCTGGCGCAGATGATCCAGCGCCGCCAGGTGTTCGCGCCAGTGCACGTCCAGGCTCTGCAGCATGATGTTGCGCTCGAACTGGTGCCAGGCCTCGGCTCCCACCAGCTCCATCTTGGCGGCGTAGATCTTGTCGGCCTCGGCGATGATGCGCCGGAGGATCTCGTCATCGGTCAGATTGGGCTCGGCTTTCAGCCAGTCCCCGACGGGGAGCTGCAGTTGGAACTCCGAGGCGAGCGCCCGCTCCAGGCCGGGGATGTCCCACTGCTCCTCCACGCTGTCCGCCGGAACGTAGGTGCGGAAGGTGTCGTGCAGGACACCCTGGCGCATGCCGGTGATGGTGTCGGAAATGTCCTGGCTCTCCAGCAGCTCGTTGCGCTGCTGGTAGATGACCTTGCGCTGGTCGTTGGCGACGTCGTCGTACTCCAGCAGTTGCTTGCGGATGTCGAAGTTGCGCTGCTCGACCTTGCGCTGGGCGGATTCCAGGGAGCGGGTCACCAGGGGATGCTCGATCGCCTCGCCCTCGGGCATCTTGAGGCGCACCATGATGGCGTTGAGGCGCTCGCCGGCAAAGATGCGCAGCAGCGGGTCTTCCAGCGACAGGTAGAAGCGCGAGGAGCCCGGGTCGCCCTGGCGGCCGGCACGGCCGCGCAACTGGTTGTCGATGCGCCGCGATTCGTGGCGTTCGGAGCCGACGATGTGCAGCCCCCCCGCCTTCACCACCTGCTCGTGCAGCGCCTGCCACTCGGCGCGCAACCGGGCGATGCGCGCCTCCTTCTCCGCCTCCGCGAGGCTGTCGTCGGCGCGGATGGCATCCACCTGCTTCTCGACGTTGCCGCCCAGCACGATGTCGGTGCCGCGGCCCGCCATGTTGGTGGCGATGGTGATCATGCCCGGCCGCCCCGCCTGGGCGACGATCTGCGCTTCCTTGGCATGCTGCTTGGCGTTGAGCACCTGGTGGGGCAGCTTCTCGCGCTCCAGCAGCTTCGCCAGCAGCTCCGAGTTCTCGATGGAAGTGGTGCCCACCAGCACCGGCTGGCCGCGGGAATGGCAGTCCTTGATGTCGGCGATGATGGCCTTGTACTTCTCGGCGGCGGTGCGATACACCTGGTCCATGCGGTCGTCGCGGATCATCGGCTTGTTGGTGGGAATCACCACCGTTTCCAGGCCGTAGATCTGGTGGAACTCGTAGGCTTCGGTGTCCGCCGTGCCCGTCATGCCGGCCAGCTTGGCGTACATGCGGAAATAGTTCTGGAAGGTGATCGAGGCGAGCGTCTGGTTCTCGCTCTGGATCGGCACCCCCTCCTTCGCCTCCACCGCCTGGTGCAGGCCCTCCGACCAGCGGCGGCCGGGCATCAGGCGGCCGGTGAACTCGTCCACGATGATGATCTCCCCGTTCTGCACCACGTAGTGCTGGTCGCGGTGGAACAGGGTGTGGGCGCGCAGGGCCGCGTTGAGGTGATGCATGAGCAGGATGTTGGAGGCCTCGTACAGGCTGCGCCCGTCGGGCAGCAGACCCATGCGCACCAGGATCTCCTCGGCGTGCTCGTGGCCCTGCTCGGTCAGGTGCACCTGGTGGGCCTTTTCGTCCACCCAGTAGTCGCCGGGGCCCTCCTCGGTCTCGCAGCGCGCCAGCAGGGGCACCACCTGGTTCATGCGCACGTAGAGGTCGGTGTGGTCTTCCGCCTGGCCGGAGATGATCAGCGGCGTGCGCGCCTCGTCGATGAGGATGGAGTCCACCTCGTCCACGATGGCGAAGTGGAGGCCGCGCTGCACCCGGTCGCCGGGCGAATACACCATGTTGTCGCGCAGGTAGTCGAAGCCGAACTCGTTGTTGGTGCCGTAGGTGATGTCCGCGCCATAGGCGGCCTGCTTGTCCTCGTGGCTCATCTGGGACAGGTTGCAGCCCACGGTGAGGCCGAGAAAGCGGTAGATGCGCCCCATCCATTCGGCATCGCGCGAGGCGAGGTAGTCGTTGACCGTGACCACATGCACGCCCCTGCCGGCGAGCGCGTTCAGGTAGGCCGGCAGAGTCGCGACCAGCGTCTTGCCCTCGCCGGTGCGCATCTCGGCGATCCTGCCGTCATGGAGCACCATGCCGCCGATCAATTGCACATCGAAATGGCGCATGCCCAGGACGCGCTTGCCCGCTTCGCGCACCACCGCGAAAGCTTCCGGCAGGAGATCGTCAAGACTGGCGCCATTGGCGATCTTTTGCTTGAACTCGGCAGTCTTGCCCGCCAGTTGCTCGTCGCCGAGCTTGGCGATGGCCGGCTCGAGCGCGTTGATGGCGCGCACCGTCTGGGAGTACTGGCGGATCAGCCGCTCGTTGCGGCTGCCGAAAATCTTCTTGAGAATGCCTGCGAACATGCGGCGATCAGCTCGGGTAGATGGCGGCGAGGACGCGGCGGCGGTCCGGCGCCACGGCCCTGGTAAAAAAGGTGAATTCTAGCACGCAGCGTTTGCCCGCTGCGCTCCGGGAAAGTGCCGGACGGGCAAGGGTTTATCCAAAAAAACGCAGTTAACGCAAAGGACGCAAAGTATCGCAAAGCCCGCAAAGAAAAATCCCCAAGCGGCTCCATCCACCCACCGGGCGAGCTATCGATCTTCTTTGCGCCCCTGGCGTCTTTGCGATCTTTGCGTTGAAAGCGGTTTCAACTGAGGTTTCTAGGTTTACTTCTGCCCAACGAGCAGCCGCGGCACCTGCTGCCGGGCGTTCTGCAGGAAGCGGTTGGGATTCTGGGCGATGCCCTTGTAGCGCACTTCGAAGTGCAAGTGGGGGCCAGTGGAGCGGCCGGTGGAGCCGAGCGCCGCGATCTTCTGGCCGCGCTTGACGATCGCGCCCGGCTTCACGAACAGCCTGGAGGCATGGGCATAGCGGGTGGTGAGGTCGTTGCCGTGGTCGATCTCCACCATGTTGCCGTACTGGGGGTGGTATTCGGCGACGGTGACGATTCCCCCCGCGGCCGCGACGATGTCCGTGCCCGGGTCGGCGATGAAGTCCACGCCTTCGTGCATGGCCTGCTGGCCGGTGAAGGGATCGATGCGCCAGCCGAAGCCGGAGGCATTCCATTGGGCAGCCACCGGCAGGGAAGTGGGCAGCAGGTTCTTCTTCACCCGCTCGTCCATGAGCTCGTTTTCCAGCAGACCCAGGTAGTCGCTCCTGGATTCCAACTGGCGCGACAGGATGTCCAACTGGCGCTGCAGCTCGGCAGGAGACAAGGGCTGGGCCGGCTGCACCAGGGGACCGCCCTGCCCGGGCTTGTCCACCGGTTTCGTCTCCTGCGGCTTGATGCCCGTGAGCTGGCCAAGGCGCTCGCCCAGGGAGTCCAGGCGCATGAGCTGGGCCTGCATCTGGCCCAGGCGTACGGCCATGGCGTTGAGATTCTCGCGCAGGAACTCCTGGGTCTTCTGGGTTTCCTGCTCGCGCAGGCTCATGAGCAGGCTTTGCAGGAAAGGCAGGCGAAGTTCGGCGGCATGGCGCACGGTCACGTAGGAGAACAGCGTCGCGAGCAGCACCACGACGAACACCAAACCCAGGACGGCAAGAAGCAAGTGCCGAAACGTCAGGGTGATGGTCTTGGCCGTTGCCAGTCGGTTGGAGACGAGAATAATATCCACGTCGCCCCTCCTCGATGAACGGTTACAAACAATGCAAGCGCGATGCCTCGACGCCTACCTTCATTCCGCCGATTCGCTGGCGCGCCTGCGCGCCCATGCGCAGCGTCTGGTCGAGCTGCAGCGCGTCTATGCGGATATCGCGCCGGCCTACCTGGCCGAGTCGAGCCGGGTAGCCAACCACAAACAGGGAAAGCTTGTTATCCACGCCGACAACGGCGCGGTCGCCGCCAAGTTGAGGCAGATCGTCCCCAGCCTGTGCGACGAATTTGGTAAAAGGGGTTTCGAGGTTACCGAAATCCAGGTGAAAGCGCAACCCTTGGAGGTCAAACACCAGGCCGGAAGATGGCGCACCGCAATATCAGTAAGCGCTCACGCCAAGAACAGGCTAAGCGCACTGGCGAGCTCGCTCCCGGCGGATTCGCCCCTGAAGGCGGCGCTGGAAAACCTGGTCAGGCGCAGTCGATGAACCTGCCGCCCGACCTACAGGACAAGCACGCGCTCCAGGAACATGAGCGACAGCACCACCGCCAGAAAGATCAGGGCGTACTTCGTGACCGCCCAGGAGAAGCGCAGGTAGCGCCGATCGCGCGTGAACAGGAAGCTGATGATGCCGGCGCCGATGGCAATGGCTACCAGCACGCCGACTATGCGCAGCAGGAGCATGGCCGGGGCCGCGCAGGCTCAGACCGCCTGCAGGGCCACCAGGCGGGCGACGCCCGCGGGCGCCTGTTCGGCCTGTTCGAAACTCACCATCTCCCAGGCGCTCTCGTCGGCGAGCAGGGCGCGCAGCAACTGGTTGTTCAGGGCGTGGCCGGATTTGTGGGCGGTGAAGGCGCCCAGCAGGGGATGCCCCAGCAGGTAGAGGTCGCCCACGGCATCCAGCACCTTGTGCTTGACGAATTCATCGGCATAGCGCAGGCCTTCGCTGTTGAGCACGCGGTACTCGTCCATCACGATGGCGTTGTCCAGGCTGCCGCCCAGGGCCAGCCCGGCGGAGCGCATGGCCTCCACGTCCTGCATGAAGCCGAAGGTGCGTGCCCGCGCCACTTCCTTGACATAGGAGTGCTCGGCGAAATCGACCGTGACCGTGGAGCCGGAGCGGTCCAGTACGGGATGATCGAACACGATGGAGAAGGTCAGGCGGAAGCCGTCATAGGGATCCAGGCGCGCCCATTTGTCCCCGTCCTTCACTTCCACCGGTTTCCTGACGCGGATGAATTTCTTCGCCGCCGGCTGCTCCTCGATGCCGGCCGACTGGATGAGGAATATGAACGGCGCGGCGCTGCCGTCCATGATGGGAAGCTCGGCGGCGTCCACGTCCACATAGGCGTTGTCCACGCCCAGGCCGGCCAGGGCCGACATGAGGTGCTCGACGGTCGCCACCCTGACACCATCCGCCAGCAGGCACGAAGCCAGGCGGGTGTCGCCCACGCTGAAAGGGTCGGCGCGCAGCTCCACGGGCGGATCGAGATCCACCCGCCGGAACACGACGCCGGTGTCGGGCGCCGCCGGGCGCAGGGTCAGGGTGACCTTGACGCCCGAATGGAGCCCGACGCCGGTGGCACGGATCAGGGACTTCAGCGTGCGCTGCTTGAGCATGGCGTTGGCGCTATATGGCAAAGAGGCGAAGTTTACCATAGCGCTCCGCGCCAGCCCGGGCCACCCGCCGCCCATCTCCTCAGTCCGCCTGCTTGCGCAGGAAGGCCGGGATGTCGTAGCGGTCCACGCCGCTCGCCGCCATGGCTTCCACCGTGGCATGGCGCGCCTTGCGGATCACCGCCGGCATTTCCAGCTCGCCGTAGTTGATGGTCTCGACGATCATGTTGTCCGTGCCGGTCTTCTGCTGGGACACGAGCTGCACCGTGGGTTTGGCCTGGGCGCGGGCGGCGCCGAGACCCGTGGCCACCACGGTGACGCGTAGGCCGTCCTGCATGGCGTCGTCGAACACGGCACCGAAGATGATGTGGGCGTCCTCGGCGGCGAACTCGCGGATGGTGTTCATCACCTCGTTCACTTCCTTCATCTTCAGCGAGGTGCTGGCGGTGATGTTCACCAGGACACCGCGCGCGCCGGAGAGGTGCACGCCTTCCAGCAGCGGGCTGGCGACGGCCTGTTCGGCGGCGAGCCGCGCCCGATCCACGCCCGAGGCGACGGCGGAGCCCATCATGGCCATGCCCATCTCGCCCATCACGGTGCGCACGTCCTCGAAATCCACGTTCACCAGGCCGGGGAAGTTGATGATCTCGGCGATGCCGCCCACGGCGTTGCGCAGCACGTTGTCGGCCGCCTTGAAGGCGTCCTGCATGCCGACGTCGTCGCCCAGCACTTCCATCAGGCGCTCGTTGAGGATGACGATGAGCGAATCCACGTGCCGCGCCAGGTCGTCCAGCCCGTGCTCGGCGACGCGCATGCGCTTGCCCTCGAAGGCGAAGGGCTTGGTCACCACGGCGACGGTGAGGATGCCCAGCTCGCGCGCCACTTCGGCCACCACCGGCGCCGCGCCGGTGCCGGTGCCG
>DYIB01000064.1 GCA_020723855.1 Uliginosibacterium gangwonense | reverse complement strand
CATGTCGCCCGCCTTCATCAAGGGCGTGACCGAGCACCTGCCCAACGCCCGCCTCACCTTCGACAAGTTCCACGTCGTCGCCCATGCCAGCGCGGCCGTGGACAAGACGCGGCGCATCGAGCAGAAGACCGACCCCAGCCTCAAGGGCCTGCGCTGGACGCTGCTCAAGGACCGGGATCGGCTGCCGGCCAGCCAACGGGCTGACCTCGATGCCCTCATCGCCCAGGTCGCTACCAAGCGCACCGCCCGCGCCTGGCTCTATCGCGAGCAGCTGCGCGAGATCCTCGAGCGCAAGCAGATCAACGTGGTGCGCACCCTGCTTGCCCAGTGGGCGACCTGCGTCATGCGCTCCAAGGTCGAGCCGATGAAGGAAGTCGCCCGGCTCATCCGCAACCATTTCGAGGGTATCGTCGCCTGGACCCAGACCCGCCAGACCAACGGCTTCCTCGAAGCCTTGAACGGGCTGTTCCAGGCCGCCAAGCGCAAGGCGCGCGGCTATACCCGCTTCGAGACGATGCGCACCGTGCTCTTCCTCATCGCCGGTAAGCTCGATTTCGCCCGGATCAACCCGCATGCCGCTTAACCCACTCGAAATTCAAGAGAGCCCGAAATTCTTCAATGAGGCTTACGAGACCGCCTTGCAGTATCGTCTGATGGAACAGCAGGCTGCCCTGTCAGACGATGATCGATAGCCCCGATTGTGTTTCTGGATCACTTCTTTCTTCGCCCGGTTGTTGTTCTCAGATTGTGCCATTCGGCGCTCATGGGCTCGCCAGCCTCCTGGCCAGCTCCTCCGGCCTCGGGTGGTAATACCGCTTGAGCATGCGCAGGTCGCGGTGCCCGGTGACGCTGGACAGCTCCAGGATGTTGGTCAGCTTTTCGGCCAGCCGTGACGCGGCCTCGTGCCGCAGGTCCAGCGCTAGCAGCTCGCCGCGGCGCATGGCGGTCTCGATGGCGAGCTCGACGATGGGGCGCAGCCATTTGACGCGGCAGCCTCCTTCCGAGCGGGGATCATAGGAGCAGGCGGCCAGGAGGCGCTCCTCCTCCGATTTCGCTTCCTCGCCGGCGCCGGGGTCGGCCAGTTGCAGCCGGCGCGAGCGGGCGTTCGCGACCTTTGGCCGCTTGACCAGCGCTTCACCGGGGTTGGCGGGCAGCACGATCTCCCACTCGCGCATAGCGTGGGTGATGACCTGCTGGAGCATGCCCAGCTCGCGCACGACGGTGGCAGGCGCCACCGACTTCAGGCGCTGGTCGCGCCAGGCGGCGAAGTCGACAGTTGTTGCGTGCCAGTGTCGGAAAATTGTCGGAGAAAACCCCGCGTATAAAAAATCGGGGCTCCGGGAAAGGGTAGGTGGTGGGCGATAGTGGGATCGAACCACTGACTTCCACCGTGTGAAGGTGGCACTCTACCGCTGAGTTAATCGCCCGTAATGCTTTGGTTTTCTTGCGCTTTTCCTGCTTGCCGCCGGCCTTGTGGGCCATCGGCTCCGGGAGGTTAGCCTGCTTTCGAAAACCCTGCAACCCTCGACGTTCGGCGCGGCATTTTAGCCGCGACTCCCGCCGTGTGAAGGCAGTGCTCTACCGCTGAGCTAGCCGCCCGCCGAAAAGAGGCGCGCATTGTCCCATAAGTGGCGCCCAGGGTCAAATGCGCACGCCGGGTTCAGGCGGCGAGCTCGCTGCCTTCCAGCCACAGGCATTTGCCCTTGCTTTCCCTGGCAATTTCCTGGAGCACGCACTCGTGGTCGGCGAGTTCCTCGGCGCTGGCCGCAACGACGATGAGGCTGGGCCGTTCGCCGGACAAGGTGACCGTCTCGGCCATCGCCACAGTGGCCTCCATATCGACGATCAGGCTTTCCTGGCCACGGGTCATCCCCAGATACACCTCCGCCAGCAGCTCCGCGTCGAGCAGAGCGCCGTGCAGGGTACGCCCCGAGTTGTCCACCGCGTAACGCTCGCACAGGGCGTCCAGCGAATTCCTGCGTCCCGGATGCAGCTCTTTGGCCAGGCGCAAGGTATCGACCACGCCGCTGCACACCTCCTCCAGCGGCGGCAGGCCCACCAGCGACAGCTCGTGGTTGAGGAAGCCCACATCGAAGGCGGCGTTGTGGATCACCAGTTCGGCGCCGCGGATGAAGTCGAGGAAGTCGCTGACAATTTCGCGAAATTTGGGCTTGTCCGCCAGGAACTCGTTGCTGATGCCGTGCACCGCCATGGCACCGGCCTCGATTTCCCGTTCTGGGTTGATATAGCGGTGGAAGCGGTTGCCCGTCAGCTTGCGGCCGATAATCTCCACGCAGCCGATCTCGATCACGCGGTCACCGAGACGGAACTCGAGACCGGTGGTCTCCGTATCCAGGACGATTTGCCTCATCCTCTTCTCCCTCTCACAGATTCTATCCCGCGCCGCGCCAGGCGGTCGGCGCGCTCGTTCTCCGGGTGGCCGGCATGGCCCTTCACCCAGTGCCACTCGATGCGGTGGCGTGACGACAGCGTGTCCAGCTCACGCCACAGATCGTCATTCTTGACCGGCTGGCGGTCCGCCGTCTTCCAGCCGCGCCGCTTCCAGACATGGATCCACTCGCTGATGCCCTTCTGCACGTACTGGGAATCCGTATGCACCCGCGCCGTAACAGGACGCTTCAGCGCCTCCAGGGCGCGAATGACGGCGGTCAGCTCCATGCGGTTGTTGGTGGTGGCGGGATCGCCGCCGAAGAATTCCTTCTCGTGACTGCCCATGCGCAGCACCACGCCCCAGCCACCGGGCCCCGGGTTGCCGCTGCAGGCGCCATCGGTAAAGATATCGACGATGTCCTCCCTCATTTTTATTGTCCGGTTCTTTTCTGGATGGCGGGCTGGAGAGCCTTGGCGCGCGCCTTGCGGTCGCGCCACGCGGGGGTAAGCAGGCGCATGCCATGAACACGCTTGATCGCCTGAAGGAAGTATACCGCTCCGGCGATGGGCCACCAGCGATCGCCCGCCAGCTCCATGAAGCGCCAGCGCCGCAGCCATTTCTCCTGGGTCACAGCGGGCGCGTAGCAGCCGAAGCTGCCGATCTGCGTTTCGAAGCCGAGCAGGGACAGCCAATCCTTCAGGCGCAGCACGCTGATGTAATGGCCACGCCAGGGATAGGACGCCGAGCGTGGCTTCAGCTTGCGCCGCGCGCCCCACAGGCTGTAGGGATTGAAGCCGGTGATCACCACCTGCCCCTCCGGCACCAGCACCCTCTCGACTTCCCGCAGGATCTGATGGGGCGACGAATCGAACTCGAGCACATGGGGCAGCACCACCAGGTCGACGCTGGTATTGGCGAAGGGCAGATGATGAAGATCGGCGCGCACGCACACCCTGCCCTCGGCATCGCAATTGAAGCGGAAAGGCATGCGGTTGGCGCGCAGGAAATCGAACTGGGGCAGCCCCAGTTGAACCGCGTTAAAGCCGAAAATGTCCACCACGAGCTGGTCGTACTTTTCCTGCTCCCAGTCCAGCACGTAGCGTCCCTGGGGCGAGGCCAGCCATTCGTCGAGGTCGGGAATTGACATTTGCGGCTGATGGATGAGAATGGGGCCTATGGAGATCGTCGGCTTACGCGCGTTCCGCGACAACTACATCTGGCTCCTGCGTCGTGACACCGCCGCTGCGGTGGTGGACCCGGGAGATGCCGGCCCCGTCCTCAACTATCTGTCCGGCAACGGACTGACGTTGCGCGCCATCCTCGTCACCCACCATCATCCCGACCATGTGGGCGGCGTAGCGGCCTTGGCCGCTCGCCATGACCTTCCGGTGTTCGGTCCCGCCGGCGAGGAGATTCCCACGGTCACTCATCCGCTGCACGAAGGCGAGCGCGTCCACCTCCCGGCATTGGGAGCGAGCTTCCGCGTGCTCGAGGTGCCCGGCCATACGCGCGGACACATCGCGTATTATGGCGCAAATGCCCTTTTCTGTGGCGACACCCTGTTTGGCTGCGGCTGCGGCCGGCTGTTCGAAGGAACGGCGCAGCAGATGTGGAATTCCCTGCAGAAACTGGCCGCCCTGCCCGCCCACACGCGCATCTATTGCGCGCACGAATACACCCAGGCCAATATCGCATTCGCGCTCGCCGTCGAGCCCGGCAACGAGGCGCTGCACGAGCGCGCACGGCAGGTGGCGGAAATGCGCGGGCACGACCTTCCGACCGTGCCTTTCACCCTGGCAGAGGAACTGGCGACCAACCCTTTCCTGCGGGTGGAACTGCCCAGCGTGAAAGCCGCAGCACAGGCGCGCCAGGGACAGCCTCTGGAGGATCCTGCCGCGGTGTTCGCCGCTGTCAGGGAGTGGAAAAACCGCTTCTGAACGGTTGTCAAGTTGCCTTTGTGGCAGCTTCGTTCAACTCGCAGGCGCCGGCCTTGACCTGGTTGCGGCCGGCACGCTTGGCGCAATACAAGGCCTTGTCTGCGGCTTCCAGCAGGACTTGCGCTCCTTCTGCCGGACGCGGCACGATACAGGCGACGCCGATGCTGATGGTCAGCCGCATCGACGCGGAGTCCTCCCGCGCCGCGCCCCAGTCCTCGACGGCCGCACGCATGCTCTCCGCCACCCGCAAAGCTCCGTCCCCATCCGTCTCGGGCAATACCACCACGAATTCCTCGCCGCCATACCTTGCCACCAGGTCGGCGGGCCGTTTGGCGTGCGACTGAAGGATGCGCGCCACCGCCTTGAGGCACTCGTCCCCGGCCTGGTGGCCATAGGTGTCGTTGAACGACTTGAAGTGGTCCACGTCGCACAGCAGCAGCGACAGACAGTGGCGGCCGCGCCGGGCGCGGCGCCACTCGCGCGCCAGGCTGATGTCGAAATGGCGGCGATTGGCCACCCCGGTCAGGCCATCGACGGCCGACAGGCGCTGCAATTCCTGATTGGCGTCGTCCAACTGCCGGGCCAGCACCAGCAGCGACGAACGCATGCGGGCGATGCGCTGCATGGCGCGGATCTTGGCGGCCAGAACCACCTCGCTGACGGGCTTGGTCAGATAGTCGTCGCCGCCCGAGGCGATGCCCCGCTCCACGTCCTCGTCCTTGGTGCGCCCGGTCAGGAAGATGATGGGCGTCCACTCCTCCCTGGCTTCCGCCGCCCGTATGCGCTGGGCCACCTCGAAGCCGTCGATATCGGGAAGAATGATGTCGAGCAATATCAAGTCGGGCTTCTCCTCCGCGTAGCGCTTGAGGCCGATAGACCCGTTCTTGGCCGGAATGGGAACGATGCCCATGCGCTCCAGCATGCGGCAGACGTTCCTCAGACCCGTCTGGGTGTCCTCTACGACCAGGGTTCTCATCGTTGTTTCCCTCTCGATCTGCCGCGGCACGCGGCCAGACGCCTCCCTCAATCCTCGTATGATATTACTTTCGCAACATGGCGCGCCAGCCCTCGATTTGACGCTCGCGGCCATATGGGCGAAAATGCGCGCCTCTCCACGCGGTAAGGACCATGCGAAGAACAACTTCCCCCTTCGCGGGCCTCGCGGCCTGCCTCGTCCTGTTCCTGATCGCGCCCGTTGCCGCCGGGACCGCGCCCTCGTCGCCTGCGGCCCAGCCGGAACAGGCGGCACTGCCGACGATAGACATACGCGATCCGCTGCCGGCCATCGCCACCATCGATCTCACCATCCCCCCCGACGATCTGTGGCAGCGGGTGCGCCACGGCTTCAGCATGCCCAACCTGGACAGCGAGCTGGTGCTGGACTGGCAGGCGTGGTATCTCAGCCGCCCCGAGTATCTCAAACGCATCATCGAACGCAGCCGCCGCTATCTCTATCACATCGTCGAACAGCTCGAACGGCGCGGCATGCCCACGGAACTGGCCCTGCTGCCCATGGTGGAGAGCGCCTACAACCCGATGGCATACTCCCCGGCGCGCGCCTCGGGCATCTGGCAGTTCATTCCCTCCACCGGCAAGAACTTCAATCTGGAGCAGAACTGGTGGGTGGACGAGCGGCGCGACATCATCGCCTCCACGTCGGCGGCACTGGATTATCTGCAGCAGATCTACGAAATGCACGGCGACTGGCACCTGGCCCTGGCGTCCTACAACTGGGGCGAAGGCGCCGTGGCGCGCGCCATCGCCAAGAACCAGGCCAAGGGCGCGCCCACGGATTATCTGAGTCTGACGATGCCGGCGGAGACGCGCAACTATGTGCCCAAGCTGCAGGCCCTGAAGAACATCATTGCCCAGCCGGACCTGTTCAAGGTCAATCTCGAAGCCATCCCCAACCAGCCCTATTTCGTCACGGTGGACAAGCCCGCCGACATGGATCTGGCCGTAGCCGCGAAGCTGGCGGAGATGTCCACGGAGGAATTCATCGCGCTCAATCCGGCCTACAAACGCCCGGTGATGCCGGCCAAGGACAAGACGTCGATCATCCTGCCGGTGGACAAGGCCGATATCTTCCGCGCAAACCTCGAGGAGTACGATGCCCCCCTGGTCAGTTGGCAGGCATACACCTTGCGCAAGGGTGACCGCCTGGACAAGGTGGCGAGCCGCTTCGGCATCTCGTTGGCGCGTCTGAAGCAGGTCAACGGCATCAGCGGGCGTACCAGGATCGGCCCCGGCAACACCCTGCTGGTGCCCTCCAGGGGCAATGCCGCCACCACCGACCTGACGCGGGTCAATGTGCCGGCGGTGCAGCCGGAGGTGAAGACCGTAAATCGCGGCAAGAAGGCGGGCAAGAGTGTCCGGGCCGCCAAGGGATCACGGCCGGCCAAGCAGGTGGCGGCGAAAGCCTCTCCCCGCCGCGCCGCGGCCCGGGGCACCGTGCGCAACCCGGCAGCGGCCAAACCGAAATCCAAGGCCGTCGCAAGCAAACGGCCCGACAGCCGCTCATAGGCGGCGCCTTTTTCATCGCGCTCTTCCAGCCCGCACCGCTGGTCCTTGCCTCACGGGGCGCCGCTGCCACCTCCCCGACCCGCTTGCCGTGAATGTTCAGATTCCTGGACCCGAAACTACCGGAAAAGGTGGCAGTGCACGCTGCGCGTGTCACTGAGCCGCGTCTCCCCCGGATAATCCTTCCTGCATACGTCCATGGCCTGCGGACAGCGGGGATGGAAATGACAGCCCGAGGGCGGGTTCACCGGCGAAGGCATGTCCCCTTTCAGGATGATCACCGGGCGGCGGCTCTCGCCGTCGATGCGCGGCACGGCCGAGAGCAGCGCCTCCGTGTAGGGATGTTTCGGTGCGCGCAGGATCTCGTGCACGCTCCCGCGCTCCACGATACGGCCCAGGTACATCACCGCCACCTCGTGGGCGAGGTAGTCTACCACCGCGATGTTGTGGGTGATGAACAGATAGGAGAGACCCAGCGAGTCCTGCAGTTCCTTCAGGAGATTGAGGATCTGGGCCTGCACCGACACGTCCAGGGCGCTGGTCGGCTCGTCGCACACGATCAGGCGCGGATTCACGGACAAGGCCCGCGCGATGGCGATACGCTGACGCTGGCCACCGGAGAATTCATGGGGATAGCGGCCGCGCATGTCCGCCGCAAGCCCTACCTTGTCCAGCAGTTCGGCGCTGCGCCGGCGCCCCAGACCGAGAGCGGCGACGCCCTCCTCTATGGTGTCCCCCACCCGCATGCGCGGATCGAGGGAAGCGTAGGGGTCCTGGAAGACGATCTGCATCGCGCTGCGCAAAGGCCGCAACTGCGCGGACGACAGTCCCGTCAGCTCTTGGCCCTCGAAACGCACCCGGCCGGCCGTCGGCCGCAGCAGTTGCAGAATGGCCTTGCCGGCAGTAGTCTTGCCGGAGCCCGATTCCCCCACCAGCGCCAACGTGCGGCCGGCATGCAGCTCCAGCGAGACGCCGTCCACCGCTTTGACATAGTCCACGGTGCGCTTGAACACGCCCTTGCGGATGGGGAAATGCACCTTGAGATCCCTGACCTCCAGAAGAGGCTTTGCTGGGGTATCCGCATCCCGGGCCGGCATCGTCTGCTCGACCATGCGCTCGCCGGCCCCTGCGGGGCGCTGATTCCCGATCCCTGATCCCCGGTCATACAGGTGGCAGCGTACCCCATGCCCCTCCCCGGCCTCGTGCCAGGCCGGCACCTCGGCATGGCAGCGTTCCCAGGCTTCGGGACAGCGCTCGGCGAAGCGGCACCCCTTGAAGACCTTGGTGAGCGGCGGCACGCCTCCCGGAATGGTGTCCAGCGCCGCACCGCGCCGTTCGGGCCGCGGCAGCGCGGCGAACAGCTTGCGCGCATAGGGATGGCGCGGGGCGGCGAAAAAGGCCTGCCGCGGCGCGCTCTCCACCAGTTCACCGGCATACATCACGCCGACACGGTGGGCGATCTGGGCCACGATGCCCAGATCGTGGGTAATGAGCAGCATCGCCATACACCGCTCGGCCTGCAGCCGGGCCAGAAGCTCCAGCACCTGGGCCTGGATGGTGACGTCCAGGGCCGTCGTCGGCTCATCGGCGATGAGCAGCCGCGGCTCCCCGGCCAGCGCCATGGCGATCATGACACGCTGTTTCATGCCGCCTGAAAGTTGGAAAGGATATTCGTCCAGGCGCCGTTGCGGATCGGGAATACCCACCTGGACCAGCAGTTGAACCGTGCGCTCCCGCGCCGCACCGCCCGCAAGCCCGCGATGGCGGGCGAGCACTTCGCCGATCTGGCTCCCCACGGTGAGCACCGGGTTCAGGCTGGTGGCCGGCTCCTGGAAGATGATCGCCATGTCGCGGCCGCGCACCTGCCGCATCTGCGCCTCGGTGAGCGCCAGCAGGTCCGTGCCGCCGAAGCGCACCGCGCCACCGACGATCCGCCCGGCATCCGGCAACAGGCGCAGCAGCGAGAGCGCCGTCATGGACTTGCCGCAGCCCGATTCACCCAGCAGAGCGAAAGTCTCGCCCGGATATACCGCGAACGACACGTGGTCCACCGCCCGCACCGTGCCGCTACCGGTATCCAGCCAGGTACTGAGATCCTGCACCTCGAGCAGGGGTGCGGTCATGCGACGACTCCCGGGACACGTCCCCGCCGCGGCCGTAGATGGGTGCGCGGATCGAAGCCGTCGCGCACCGCATCCGAGAACAGGTTCGCCGCCAGCACCAGCACAAACATGAAGACAAAGGCCGCCGCCAGGGGCCACCAGACGATGGGCTCGCGCGCCAGTTCCATGCGCGCCGTGTTGATCATGGTGCCGAAGCTGATGGTGGTCGGGTCGACGCCGATGCCCACATAGGACAGCACCGCCTCGGCCAGCACCAGGCCGGAGAAGTCCATCACCAGGGCGATGAGCACGATATGCATGACGTTGGGCAGGATGTGGCGGGCCATGATGCGCAGGCTGGAAACGCCGAAGGCCTGGGCGGCCTGGACGTATTCCAGCTCGCGCAGCTTGAGCGTCTCGGCGCGCAACAGGCGGCACAGCCCCGTCCAACTGGTCACGCCCAGGATCAGGCACAGCGCCAGCAGGCGCGCATCGGCCCGCTCGGCGGCGGTGGCGAACCACTCCGGGTGGGTGTCGATCACCACCTGCATCATGAGTACCGCCGCAGCGATGAGCAGCACCGCCGGAATCGAGTTGAGCGTGGTGTAGATGTACTGGATCGCATCGTCCACCCAGCCACCCACGTAGCCCGCCACGATGCCCAGCACTACGGCGAAGGGCAGCATGGCGAGCGTGGTGATCGTGCCGATCACCAGGGCCGTGCGGATACTCTTCAGGGTCAGGTAGAGCACGTCCTGGCCCACCTTGTCCGTGCCCAGCACGTGATAATCCACCGCCAGGCTCGCCGTCGGCCCTGCCAGCAACAGCAGGGCGCCCGCTGTTGCCAGCACGGCGTTCCAGGCGAAGCGCGTCTCGCCCCGCCACAGCCGCCGCCAGGCCGCGCCCCAGCCGACCCGCCAGTGCCGCGCCGCCAGCCGCGCTGCCAGTGCGGCGAGCACCACCCACGCGGCCGCAGCCAGGACCACGCCGCGCGCGGTTTTCCACGCCACATCCACCCCCCACTGCGCCTCCGGATCCTGCAGGTGGGCACCGCCATGGCGCAGGCGCGGAAACACGCGCGCTTGTTTGCCGTCCGGCATCTCTACCGTTTCCTTGGCGTAGAGGTGTGTGGCCAGCGGTGCCGAGTAGGTCTTCTCGGCGCGGTTGCGCAGTGGCATGAGTACCGCGTCCAGCACGCTGCGCACTTCGGTCGCATAGCCGATGCCGGATTCCCCGTTGGTGCCTTGCAGGCGTGGCCGGTAGTGCAGCGAGTCCAGCAGGCCCACGGCGAGGAAGGCCATGAGAACGGTGAGCGCCGCCATGCCCGCCCGGCTTTCGCCCACCCGCCGCCAGGAAGCCAGCAGGTATTCCTGCCGGCGCACATAGAAGCCCGCGCCGATCACGGCAGCGATCAGGACAAAGATCAGCACATCGGTCGCCAGCAGTACCGGTCTCATTGCAACCTCACCCGCGGGTCGACCAGTGTGTAGGAGATGTCGGTGAGCAGCAGCCCGACGATGTACAGCACCGAGCCGATGAACACCATGGCCCGCACCACTGCAAAGTCCTGGGCATTGATGGCATCGATGGTGTAGGAGCCCAGCCCGGGCACACCGAAGAAGGACTCCGTGAGCAGCGAACCCATGAACAACAGGGGGATCACCACCACCACGCCGGTGAGGATCGGGATCATCGCGTTCTTCAGCACATGGCGGAACAGCACGCGGATTTCGGACAGCCCTTTGGCCCGGGCCGTGCGCACGTAGTCCCGGTTGATTTCCTCGAGGAAGATGGTGCGGTACCAGCGGGTGCTGCTGCCCACACCGGCGATGACGCCGATCACTACCGGCAGCAGCAGGAATTTCAGCGCATCCGGCCCTTCCGCGTAACCGGAGATGGGCACAAGGTGCCAGACCTTGCTCACGAGATACTGCCCGCCGATGATATAGAACAGGCTGGAGACGGACATCATCGCCACGCACCCCACCACGCCCCAGAAATCGAGATAGGTGGCACGGAAAAATACCAGCATGAGGGCGAAGGACACCGTGACGAACAGCCCGAGCACGAACACCGGCACGGCGATGGCGAGGCTCGGCCCCATGCGGGTCCTGATCTCGTGGGCGATGTCGCGGCCGTCGTCGGCCCGCCCGAAGTCGAAGACGAACAGCTTCACCGATTTCTCGAAGAAGATGGTATCCGTCAGCTTGGCCGCCCCCACGGCCTGCTCGTTGTACAGCAGCGGCTTGTCATAGCCGCGCTCCGCCTTCCACTTCTCGATCGCCTCGGGCGTCACCCGCTTGATGCCCAATTGCATGCGTGCCATGTCATCGGGCGTGTTGACCACGAAGAACAGGGTGAAGGTCAGCAGATTCACGCCGATCAGGATCGGGACGGCATAGAGTAGGCGGCGCAGGATGTAGGCAATCATGCGCCCGCCCTCGCCCGTTCACGCCGGCGATAGTTGACGAAGGCCGGCGCCGCCGCAGACAGGACGACGAGCGCCAGCACGGCCAGCGGCCACAGTACCGGCCGGTTCCACTCTGCCCGCATTTTTTCCCGCAGGGCGGCATCGATCTTGTGGTACTTGAGGCCGTTGCGCGCCATATGGTTGGGCTTGAGGTTGGACACCCAGGCATGATGCAGGCTGTAGTCCTTGGGATGGAAGCCGAAGGACCAGGGCGCGTCTTCCCGCAGAATGGCGAGCATGCGGTCGATCAGCGCCTGGCGCTGTGGTCCGTTCTCCATGTGCTTCACCTGTTCGAACAGCCGGTCGTACTCGGGATTGGAATAGTTGGCCGCATTCTCCCCCTGGGTCTTGGCCCGCGCCTGGGCTGAGTGGAAAAGGAACAGGAAGTTCTCCGGATCGGGGTAGTCCGCGTTCCAGCCCCAGACGAAAATCTGCGCCGCGCCCTTGCGCACCTTCTCCTGGAAGCGGTTGTAATCGGTGCCACGGATCTCCAACTGGATGTCGAGCTTGGCGAACTGCTTGCGGTACCAGTCGTAGCGCGGCTTGTCGCCGGGGCCACGGTCGGTGGTGTCGAGGTAGAGGACCAGGGGCTGCCCCGTCCTGGCGTCGCGCCCGCCGGGATAGCCGGCCTCGGCGAGGAGCTTTTTCGCCGTCTCGATGGACTTGCGCCGCGGTACGCCGTTCGCCCAGTCATAGACGACCGGGTTGATGCCCGCCTCGCCTGAACGAAAGCCGAAGATGCCGGGCGGTATGGGCCCCTGGCCGGGGATGCCGCGGCCATTGGCGAAAATGGAAATGAATTCTTCCCAGTCCAGAGCGATGGAGATGGCCTGGCGCAGCTTGCGTGCACGCTCGCGCTCCGCCGGATCCTTCTGGCTCCCGCCCACCACCGGGTCGAGCCAGTTGAAGGCAAGATAGCGCGTGGCGGTGGCCACCGAAGTGGCGAGTTTGATCCCCTTCTCGGCCATCTCCGGAGAAACGGAGGCTTCGCCCTCGACCGACAGGCGCACGGCCTGGTCGAAGCTGTCGGAGGAAATGCCGGAGAAATCGTAGTAGCCCTGGAGGAACTTGTTCCAGTAGGGAATGCCCTCCCGCTCGCGCGAGAAAACCACCTTGTCGATGAAGGGCATGCGCTTGCCCGCGTCCGCCAGGAGCCCCGCGGCCCGGTCGCTTTCCTCGCCCTCGCCGGGATAGGGCTCGCCACGGTAGTTGGGGTTGCGCTCCAGCACCATGCGCGCATTCGGGTTGTTCTCCGTGAGCATGTAGGGGCCGGTGCCGACGGGGTACCAGTCCAGCGTGAGGTTCTTCTCCGCCATCCCCGGCTGGGCGTAGAAGCGGTCCGCCTCCCGGGGCACAGGTGCGAAAAAGTTCATGGCGAGCCAGTAGGCAAACTGGGGATAGCGCCCCTTGATGCGAATGCGGTAGGTGTAGCGGTCGACCACTTCGGCGCCCGGGAAGTCGAACCGGGACAGATCTATCCAGGCCTCGCGCTGCGCGCTTGGCAGCGCCGCCAGGTACGCCCGCAGCCGTTCGCCCAGTTCCTTCAGCCCGACGATGTACTCGCTCATGAGCCCGTAAATCGGCGAGTGCAGGCGAGGATGGGCGAGCCGCTTGATCTGATAGACGTAGTCCTCGGCGATGAGCTCACGCGTACCGGTATGGGGAAAATCGCTCAGGGCATAAACGCCCTTCAGATCTTCGGGCTTCAGGTCGTGATAGCGCAGCCTGCCCTCGGCGTCCCGGGCGAAAGCCGGATGGGGCTGGTAGAGGATGCCGGGCCGGATGCGCAGCTCGTAGACCGAAAAGGCAACCTGCGGCGAATCCGCCGGCACGGACTTGCCGTGCGCGTCCTCATAGCGTGGCCGCGGCACCGCCTCCGCGGTCATGGGGATCAGGGTGTAAGGCCGTTTCAGGTAGTGGTACTGCAGCGGCGGCTCGTAGATCTGGGCATTGAACTCGGCTTCGTCCTCGCTGTAGGACTGTACCGGATCCAGGTGCTTGGGCCGCTCCGTGAAGGCGCTGTAGAGGATGTTCCTGCCCCGATCCTCGGCCGGATACGGATCGTTCCACACCTCGCCGCAGCCGGCGATCAGCAGGACCAGGAACAGCGGTGCCAAGAACCGCGGGTAAATGCGCATGAACGAAGTTTAGCGGATGCTCCGCGCCAGGGCCATTGGCCAAGCAGCGCGGCCGTGGCGGACGGGTCGGGTGCGAGCAGGCCCGGGGCGAATTCCGCTATAATCGCGCGGTCATTTCGAGGGGACGAAGTCAATGGGCTTTCTCGCCGGGAAACGCATTCTCATCACGGGTTTGCTGAGCAATCGCTCCATCGCCTACGGCATCGCCAAGGCCATGCATCGTGAAGGCGCCGAACTGGCGTTCACTTACCAGAACGAGCGCTTCCGGGAGCGCGTGGCCAAGATGGCGGCGGAGTTCGGCGCCTCGCTGGTCTATCCCTGCGACGTCGCCGAGGACGCCCAGATCGACGACCTGTTCGCCGAGCTGGGTAAGACCTGGGACGGCCTGGACGGACTGGTCCACTCCATCGCCTACGCGCCCAGCGAAGCGCTGGAAGGCGACTTCCTCGAGGGTCTCTCCCGGGAGGCCTTCCGCATCGCCCACGAGGTGTCATCCTACAGCTTTCCGGCGCTGGCCAAGGCCGCGCGCCCGATGATGAAGGGGCGCAACGGCTCCCTCCTGACGCTGTCCTATCTCGGGGCCGTGCGCACCATGCCCAACTACAACGTGATGGGACTGGCCAAGGCCAGCCTCGAGGCGTCGGTGCGCTACATGGCGGCCTGTCTGGGCGCCGAGGGCACGCGCGTGAATGCCGTGTCCGCCGGGCCGATCAAGACCCTGGCGGCGTCGGGTATCGGCAGCTTCAGCAAGCTGCTGGCCTACAACGAGAAGCATGCGCCGCTGCGCCGCAACGTCACCATCGAGGAAGTCGGCAACGCGGCGGCATTCCTGTGCTCCGACCTGGCAAGCGGCATCACCGGCGAGGTGCTCTACGTGGATGCCGGCTTCAACACCACCGCGCTGGGCAATCAGGACGCCGCCTGAGAGCGGGATTTCCTTTCCCCCCAAAAAGGGAACGGGCCGCGCACAGCGGCCCGTTCCCTTTTTGGGGCAGCGGCAGAAGCTTATTTCGCCGCCGCCAGTGCGTCCTTGTCGATCTCCACGCCGTAGCGTTTCTTCAGCGCCGCCAGATAGGCGTCGAAGTCTTCCGCTCCCGCCAGTTGGGCCAGTTGCCCCTGCTGGGAACGCACGCGCGGATCGTTCTCCGCCACCTTCGGCTGATCGACCCTGGTGATCTTGTAGATGGCGTAGCCTTCCCCCGGCAAGGCGAGGCCTGCGTAGGACGGCAGCTTGTCGGCCGGCGCCCGGAAAATGATGCGCAGCGCATCCGCAGGCAAACCCTGCGGCCCGCCGCCGCGCCGAATGGTGCGCGGCTTGCTCCAGGCAAGGCCGGCCTGCTCCCCCTTCTGCAGTTGCGCCAGCTTGGCCTCGCCCTCATTCTGGGCGAGCTTGGCCGCCTCCTCCGCTTTCAGCTTCGCCTCGATTTCCGCCGCCACCGCTTCGAGCGGACGCAGGGTCGCCGGCTTGTGTTCCAGCACGCGCGCAGCCACCAGCATGTTGGGACCGATCTCGATGGCCTCGGTGTTGCGCTTGTTCTTGATGGCGTCATCCGAAAACAGGGCGGCGACGACGCGGTCGTTGCCCAGGGGACCTGCGGCGGCGCGATCGGTGCGGCTGAAGAACCCGGTCTGCTGCACGTCGAGCTTGAACTTCTCGGCGGCCGGCTTGAGACTGTCCGGCTGCTCGTAGACCAGGTTGGAGAACGCTTCGGCATTCTCCAGGAACTTCTTGGCCGCCGCTTCCGCCTTGAGCTCGGCAACGATCCTGGGCTTGATCTCTTCCAGCTTCGGGCTCTTCTCGCCGCGCACGCCGGTCAGCTTGATGATGTGGAAACCGAAATCGCTGCGCACCACGTCGCTGATCTCGCCTTCCTTGAGGGAAAACACCGCATCCTCGAAGGGTTTCACCATGGCACCGCGACCGAAGAAGCCGAGATCGCCGCCGTTGGCCGCCGAGCCCGGGTCCCGGGAATGTTCCTTCGCCAGCCGGGCGAAGTCTCCCGGCTTCTTGCGCACTTGCTTGAGGATCTCCTCGGCCTTGTCGCGGGCCGCCTTCACGTCCGCTTCCTTGGCGTCCTTGGGCACCTGGATCAGGATATGGCTGGCACGCCGCTCTTCCGCCTGCTTGTAGCGCTCGGCGTTCTTCTCGTACCACTCCTTGACTTCCTGGTCGCTGACGCTCACCTGCTCGGCCAGCTTGTCCTGGCTCAGTACCAGATATTCGGCGCGCACCTGCTCGGGCAGCTCGAACTGCTTGCGGTTCTTCTCGTAGTAGTCCTTGACCGATTCGGTCGTGACCTTCACTTGCGCCAGGTATTGCTCGGGCTTGATGAGCGCCTCGCTCACTTCGCGCTCCTGCAGCAGCACGTTCATCCAGCGCTCGGCCGAACTGCGCGAGACGAAGGCGCTCTCCGCCACGGCAGCGAGCAGCTGTTGAACGGCCAGGTCCTGGCGCAACTGGGCCTCGAAGCCGGCCTGGGTCAGGCCCTGGCTGCGCAGCGCGGCTTCGTAGCGCTCCCGCGAAAACTGTCCTTCTTCCTGCAGTGCCGGGATCGATGCGATGACTTCCCGCAACTGTTCGTCGCCCACCGTGAGGTGGGATTTTTGCGCTTGGAGCTGAACCAGGCGCTGGCGGATGAGCGTATCGAGCAGCGCCTGGCGCGCTTCCGGGCTGTCGAGCATGGCCGGGTCGAAACCCGCGCCGAACATGCCGCGCAGGCGCTCCTGCTGCTCGCGCAATGCCTTCTGCATATCCTGTTGCGTCACACGGCTGCCGCCCACCTTGGCAATGTCTCCGGGAGTGCCCATGTTGCGCAGATAGTCGCCGACGCCCCAAAGAGCAAAGCTCAGAACGATCACTACCAGAACGGCTTGTACGATGAATTTTCTGTTGCGGACCGCGTCGAACATGTGACCTACCGTCTTCGTCGCTGAAGGGAATTGTCAGGCGGCGCGTTGCCGGACGCCGCCGGATAGAAAAAAGGCGAACTTGCGTTCGCCTTTTCCCTTTGTTGGCGGAGTGGACGGGACTCGAACCCGCGACCCCCGGCGTGACAGGCCGGTATTCTAACCGACTGAACTACCACTCCTGAAACTCGTTTGCCTCGCCCTCGCAGGCTACGGTGGTGGGTGCTGAGAGGATCGAACTCCCGACATTCGCCTTGTAAGGGCGACGCTCTACCATCTGAGCTAAGCACCCGCTTCAGTCGGCCATCCGTCTTGTGATCGGCGGCCAACGAAAGCGGATCAGTTTACCGCATCTTTCAGCGCTTTTCCAGCGCGGAATTTCGGAACCTTGGCGGCCTTGATCTTGATGGTGGTGCCGGTGCGCGGATTGCGGCCGCTGCGGGCGGCGCGCTTGCCGACGTAGAAGGTACCGAATCCGACCAGAGTCACCATGCCGCCTTTCTTCAGCGCAGTCTTGACGGCGCCGATGGTGGCGTCGAGCGCGCGGCCGGCAGCGGCCTTGGAAATATCCGCCGACTTGGCGATCTGGTCGATGAGTTCAGATTTGTTCACGTAAGCCCCCTCTCGTTCAGGTTTGTTGGAAGACAGGAATGTGATTCGTGAAGATCTCGCAATTGCGCGCGAGCGTGATCATAAAGTCCTGCACGCGCTTTATAACAAGCCGCAAAACCTTATGTCAAGCGGTTCCTGGAGGAGTCTCCCGTGCGACAGACGAGAGAAAATGATATGAAAATGCAGCATCGTCGCCGGAAAAAAGCGCCCATCGTGTTGACGATGGGCGCGCAGCGAACAGTCTCGCCTCGTGGCTCCGGCCGCGGCTCGCGCCGCTTAACTTGCTCGCGCAAGTTGGCCTGCGTCGTTAGAAGGGCTGCGCCCGTCTAATGAGTGATGAGGCCGGAGGAAGGCTGGGGCTCGGCGACGGCGGCCACCTCGGCGCCCGCCGTCGTCTCCGCCACCGGCGCCGGTTCGGGCTTGCGCTCCAGGGCGAGATCCAGCACCTGATCG
This sequence comes from Uliginosibacterium gangwonense, assembly GCA_020723855.1. Classification (GTDB taxonomy): domain Bacteria; phylum Pseudomonadota; class Gammaproteobacteria; order Burkholderiales; family Rhodocyclaceae; genus DYIB01. The sequence continues at coordinate 1,837 of DYIB01000064.1, read as the reverse complement.
ATCCATTTCACCGGCATGATCTCGAGCTTGTTCTTGATGTTGTCCGGAATCTCGACGAGATCCTTGACGTTGTCTTCCGGAATCAGGGCCAGACGGATGCCGCCGCGATGGGCGGCGAGCAGCTTCTCCTTGAGGCCGCCGATGGGCAGCACCTCGCCGCGCAGCGTGATCTCGCCGGTCATCGCCACGTCGGCACGCACCGGGATGCCGGTGAGAACCGACACCAGCGCGGTGGCGATGGCGATGCCCGCACTGGGACCGTCCTTGGGTGTGGCGCCCTCCGGCAGGTGAATGTGGATGTCGCTCTTCTGGTAGAAGTCCTCGGCGATGCCCAGCGCAGTGGAGCGTTTGCGCACCACCGACAGCGCCGCCTGGATGGACTCCTGCATCACTTCGCCCAGCTTGCCGGTGGTCATGGTCTTGCCTTTGCCGGGCAGCACCACCGCTTCGATGGTCAGCAACTCGCCGCCCACCTCGGTCCATGCCAGGCCGGTCACCTGGCCCACCTGGTTCTCCTTCTCCGCGATGCCGAAGGTGTAACGGCGCACGCCGAGATACTTGTCTAGGTTCTTGGCGTTCACCACGACCTTGCTGTGGCGTTTCTTGAGCACCATCGACTTGATCACCTTGCGGCAGATCTTCGAGATTTCGCGTTCCAGGCTGCGCACGCCGGCTTCACGGGTGTAGTAGCGGACGATGTCGCGCAGAGCCTCCTCGGTGACCGACAACTCTTCCTTCTTCAGGCCGTTGTTCTTCATCTGCTTGGGCAGCAGGTAGCGCTGGGCGATGTTCACCTTCTCGTCCTCGGTGTAGCCGGACAGGCGGATCACCTCCATGCGGTCCAGCAGCGGCGCCGGGATGTTCATGGTGTTCGCCGTGGCGACGAACATCACGTCCGACAGGTCGTACTCCACCTCGACGTAGTGATCAACGAAGGTGGAGTTCTGCTCCGGATCCAGCACTTCCAGCAACGCCGACGACGGGTCGCCGCGGAAGTCCATGCCCATCTTGTCCACCTCGTCCAGGAGGAACAGCGGGTTCTTGACGCCGACCTTGGTCATGTTCTGCAGGATCTTGCCCGGCATGGAGCCGATGTAAGTCCGGCGATGGCCGCGGATCTCCGCCTCGTCCCGCACGCCGCCCAGGGACATGCGCACGAACTTGCGGTTGGTGGCGCGGGCGATGGACTGGCCGAGCGACGTCTTGCCGACCCCGGGCGGGCCGACCAGGCACAGGATGGGCGCCTTCAGCTTGTCCACGCGCTGCTGCACCGCCAGGTATTCGAGGATGCGCTCCTTGACCTTCTCCAGGCCGTAGTGGTCCTTCTCCAGGACCTTCTCTGCCGCCGCCAGATCCTTGCTGATGCGGCTCCTCTTGCGCCAAGGCAGGCCGATGAGGGTTTCGATGTAGTTGCGCACCACGGTGGCTTCGGCCGACATGGGCGACATGAGCTTGAGCTTCTTGAGCTCCGCCAGGGCCTTGACCTGGGCCTCCTTGGTCATGCCCGAGGCCTTGATCTTCTTTTCCATCTCCTCCAGGTCGGCGCCCTCCTCGCCTTCGCCGAGCTCCTTCTGGATCGCCTTCACCTGCTCGTTGAGGTAGTACTCGCGCTGGCTTTTCTCCATCTGCCGCTTGACGCGGCCGCGGATGCGCTTTTCCACCTGCAGGATGTCGAGCTCGGTCTCGAGCTGCGTCAGCAGCTTCTCCAGGCGCTGGGAGATGTCGAACAGCTCCAGTATCTCCTGCTTCTGCTCGAGCTTGAGGGGCAGATGGGCGGCGATGGTGTCCGCCAGGCGGCCCGGCTCTTCGATGCCGCCGAGGGAGGTGAGGATCTCCG
>DYIB01000063.1:1656-19419 GCA_020723855.1 Uliginosibacterium gangwonense | reverse complement strand
GGGAGGACAGGAGGGATTTCAAACGGCGTCACGATATTTTGTAATTCTCAATAGACAAAGAACAACAGCGGATACGAAACCACATTCGCGCCGACCGGTCGCCCCGGTCGGCGCGATTGATTGTACCCCGCCGGGGTGGACACCCGGTGTCACGAAGCGATGGCGGCCTCGATCTCGGCGATCCAGACGCACCCGGGGCGGCATTTGGGCATCATCCGCAAGGTAATAGACACCCTCGCTTTCCAGGCGGATTTCCGGGAGGGGCGATATTCTTCGCGCACCATTTCCTTCTCCTCGTCTCTGTTGGGACGGCACTCCCTACAAACCTAGCACACGCAGGCAGCCGCGAAAAAGTGAGCGTCGGGAGCGCCGCTATACGGAATCGGGATGCAGCGTGCGTTCCCAGCGAGGCAGCCGCTCCGCCGGACGATGGAAAACGTAGCGGGCGAGTTCGATCAAGGCCTGCTGGTAGACGGCGCGCTTGAATTCGATGACCGCATCCAGGGGGACCCAGTAGTCGCTCCAGCGCCAAGCGTCGAATTCGGGGTGGTCGGTGGCGCGCAGGCAGACGTCGCAATCCCGGCCCACCAGGCGCAGCAGGAACCAGATCTGTTTCTGGCCGCGGTAGGTATTGCGCCACTCGCGCTTTATCCACTGTTTCGGCACTTCATAGCGCAGCCATTCGCGCGTGCGGCCCAGCACCTTGACATGCTCCGGCCGCAAACCGATTTCTTCGCGAAGCTCGCGGTACATTGCCTGTTCGGGCGTTTCGCCGTATTTGATCCCGCCTTGCGGGAACTGCCAGGAATGCTCTTTTATCCGCTTGCCCCAGAAAACCTCGTTTTTGCCGTTGACCAGAATAATGCCGACGTTCGGGCGATAGCCTTCCCGGTCTAGCATGGTGACAACTCACAATTCGTTGGACTGAAGGCATTTTTCCATATTTCCCCATCCGAGGAAAGCACCGGAAAATCGCGGAAAAACCGTGGCTTCTTGCGCACGGCTGATCCGTTCCTTAAGGTAGAATTTTCGCTTTTCCCTCGCCACCGAATCATGCGCGCCACCCAGTTCTTCATTTCGACCCTGAAGGAAGCCCCCAGCGACGCCGAAATCGTCAGTCACAAGCTAATGCTCCGGGCGGGGCTCATAAAGCGTCTGGCGGGAGGCATTTATACCTGGATGCCTCTGGGACTGCGCATTCTGCGCAAGGTGGAAAACATCGTGCGGGAGGAACTGAACCGGGCGGGAGCCGTGGAGCTGCTCATGCCGGCGGTGCAGCCCGCCGAGTTGTGGCAGGAGTCGGGACGCTGGCAACAGTACGGCCCGGAGCTGCTGCGCCTCAAGGATCGCCACCAGCGGGATTTTTGCATCGGGCCGACCCATGAGGAGGTGATCACCGACGTAGTGCGCCGGGAGATCAGGAGCTATCGCCAGTTGCCGCGCCATTTCTACCAGATCCAGACCAAGTTCCGCGACGAGATCCGGCCGCGCTTCGGGGTGATGCGGGGACGCGAGTTCCTGATGAAGGACGGCTACTCGTTCCATGCCTCTTACGAGGATCTGCAGCGCGAATACGCCAACATGCACGACACCTATTGCCGCATTTTCACCCGCCTGGGCCTTCAGTTCCGCGCGGTGGCGGCCGATACCGGGTCCATAGGGGGCACCGGTTCCCACGAGTTCCATGTGCTGGCCGACTCGGGCGAAGACGCCATAGCCTTCTGTCCGGATTCGGACTATGCCGCCAACGTGGAACTGGCGGAGGCCGTGGCACCGGCCCAGCCGCGCAGCAGCCCGCAGGAGCACATGAAGAAGGTTCCGACTCCCGGCAAAACCCGCTGCGAGGAGGTGGCCGAACTGCTGGGACTGCCGCTTACCCGCACGGTCAAGGCGATCGCCGTCATGCACGACGAGACGTTCTGCCTGCTGCTGATTCGCGGCGATCATATGCTGAACGAGATCAAGACGGCGAAGATTCCTTTCCTCAACCCCTTCCGCTTTGCCACCGACGAGGAAGTGGGAAACCACCTGGGATGCCGGCCGGGTTATATCGGACCGGTGGGCGCGAGGAAGGACATTCCGGTCATTGCCGACCGGGCCGTCGCGGCGATGAGCGACTTCGTGTGCGGCGCCAACGAGGCGGGCTATCACCTGACGGGAGTGAACTGGGGCCGCGACGTGAAGGAACCGGATTACGTCTTCGATATCCGCAACGTCGTGGAAGGCGACCCCAGCCCTGACGGCAAGGGCCCCCTGTCCATCTGCCGCGGCATCGAGGTGGGGCATATCTTCCAGTTGCGCACCAAGTATTCGGAAGCGATGAAAGCCACCTATCTGGACGAGAACGGCCAGCCCCGGGTGATGGAAATGGGCTGCTACGGCATAGGCGTATCGCGCATCGTCGGCGCCGCCATCGAGCAGAACCACGACGAGCGCGGCATCATTTTCCCGCGCGCCATCGCCCCCTTCGAGGTCGCCATCGCTCCCGTAGGCTATGGCAAGAGCGAGGCCGTGCGCAAGGCGGCCGACGCGCTCTACGGCGAGCTGCGCCAGGCGGGAGTCGATGTGCTGCTGGACGACCGCGACGAGCGCCCGGGCGTGATGTTCGCCGATCTGGAGCTGATCGGCATTCCCCACCGGGTCACCATCGGCGAGCGCGGCCTCAAGGATGGCGTCGCCGAGTACCAGGGGCGGCGCGACACGGCCGCGCAAAGGGTGCCGCTGCAGGACGCCGCAGCATTTGTGCGGGAGCGGCTGGAATGAAACTCCAGGCACTGGCAATGGGCTGTTCGGCGTTCGTCGCCGGCTTCGCCCATGCCGGCGCCCAGCAATACGAGCCCCTGGCCGCCAGCGTCCGGGCCGCCCTCCATGCGGCGGTATCGGACCGCGCCTCGCCGGAACCGCTGTTTGCCAGCGCCGAGGAGAAGGCAGACTGGCTGGCGCAGATGTCGGCCCGCCTGGCCAAGTTCATGCCCAACGAGCGCGAGCGCATCGAATTCCTCAAGACCGTGCGTTACGAAGCGACCCGCGCGGGGCTCGATACGCAACTGGTCCTCGGACTGATCCAGGTGGAGAGCGGCTTCAAGAAATACGCGGTATCGGCGGCCGGCGCGCGCGGCTACATGCAGGTCATGCCCTTCTGGGTCAAGCTGATCGGCAACCGCGACGACAATCTATTCCATCTGCGTGCCAACTTGCGCTACGGCTGCACCATCCTGCGCCACTATCTGGATATCGAGAACGGCGACCTGTACCGGGCGCTCGGCCGCTACAATGGCAGCCTGGGCCGGACGGAATACCCCAACGCCGTGCGCGCCGCCTGGGAGAAGCGCTGGGCCTATACGTCCCGTCTCACGCCGATCACGGCCCAGGCCAGGCCGTGATCAGCGTAGCCCGGGCAGCATGCCCCTCATGCCGCGCATGAGCTTTTGCATGCCCCCCTTGGAGAACTGCTTCATCATCTTCTGCGTCTGCCCGAACTGATTGAGCAGGCGGTTCACCTCCTGCACCGGCACGCCTGCGCCGGCGGCAATGCGGCGCTTGCGCGAGGCCTTGATGATTTCGGGCTTGACGCGCTCGGCCGGGGTCATGGAATTGATGATGCCTTCGATGCGCCGGATCGCCTTGTCCTCCACCTGCCCCTGGGCCGCCTGGGCGGCCTGTGCGAACTGGGCCGGCAGCTTGTCCATGAGGGCCGACAACCCGCCCATCTTGCGCATCTGGGCGATCTGCTCCTTGAAATCGTTGAGATCGAAGCCCCTTCCCGTCTTCAGCTTCTGGGCGAATTCCTTGGCCTTCTGCTCGTCGACGCTTTTCCTCGCCTCCTCGACCAGGCCGAGGATATCGCCCATTCCCAGGATGCGCGAGGCCATGCGCTCCGGGTGGAACTCCTCCAGGCCGCCGAGCTTCTCGCCCACGCCGGCAAACTTGAGCGGCTTGCCGGTGACATGGCGCACCGAAAGCGCGGCGCCGCCGCGGGCGTCACCATCGAGCTTGGTGAGGATCACCCCGGTGAGCGGCAGGGCATCGTTGAAGGCGCGCGCGGTATTGACGGCATCCTGGCCCAGCATGGCGTCCACCACGAACAGGGTCTCCACGGGCTTCAGGGCGGCATGCAGATCGCGGATCTCCGCCATCATCGCTTCGTCTACGCCCAAGCGGCCCGCGGTATCGACCAGCAACACGTCGTAATAGTGGCGACGCGCATGATCCAGGGCGGCACGGGCGATGTCCACCGGCTGCTCACCCCCTGTGGAAGGGAAATAGTCGATGCCGGCCTGTTGCGCCACCAGCCGCAACTGCTCGATGGCGGCGGGGCGATAAACGTCGCATGAGACGGCAAGGACCTTTTTCTTCATCCCCTCCTTGAGGAGCTTGCCGAGCTTGCCCGTCGTGGTCGTCTTGCCGGCGCCCTGCAGGCCGGCCATCAGGATCACCGCCGGCGGCTGGACGGCAAGATCAAGGCCGTTGTGGGCACCGCCCATCAGGACGGCCAGCTCCTGGTGGACCACGCCCACCAGGGCTTGTCCGGGGGTCAGGCTGCCGATGACTTCCTGGCCCAGCGCCTTTTCCTTGACGCGGGCGATGAAATCCTTGACGACGGGAAGCGCGACGTCGGCCTCGAGCAGCGCCAGGCGCACTTCCCGCAGCGCCTCGGCGATGTTGTCTTCGGTCAGGCGCGCCTGGCCGCGCAGATGCTTGACCACCTTGGTCAAGCGTTGCGTAAGATTGTCCAGCATAATGATGGGTGACGGATGGGGTAAACTGGAAAAATGCCTTCGATTCTACTGCATCTGATTCCCGCTTCGCTTTATGGTTTGCTGGGCTTCCATTTCTGGCGCAGCCGCTGGCACGAGGCCACCGCCCAACCGCGCCAGGGCCTGCAGGCGTGGGAGCGCGCCGCCCTGGCGGTGACACTTGCGATCCACGGCTACGTGCTGCATGGCGAGTTGTTCCCCGACGGGACGATGCGCTTCGGCTTCAGCTATGCCCTGTCCCTGATGCTCTGGCTGGCCTTGGTCATCTACTGGGTGGAGAGCTTTTATGCCCGCCTCGACGGCCTGCAGACCCTGGTGCTGCCACTGGCCGCCGTGAGCGTCCTGCTGCCGGCCCTGTTTCCGGGTCAGCATGTCCTGTCCAACGCCGACTCGGCGGTGTTCCGCGCCCATTTCCTGGTGGCCATGGTGGCCTACAGCCTGTTCACCCTGGCCGCGCTCCATGCCATCATCATGGCAGCGGTGGAAAAGCGTCTGCACCGCGGCAAACTGACGCGCCCCCTGGCCAGCCTGCCGCCGCTCCTGGCGATGGAGGCGCTCCTTTTCCGTCTCATCCTGATCGCCTTCGTGCTCCTTACCCTGGCGTTGGCCACGGGCTTCGTGTTTTCCGAGAGCCTGTTTGGCAAGGCGGCCAAGTTCGACCACAAGATCCTGTTTTCCATCATCTCCTGGTGTATTTTCGCGGCCTTGTTGTTGGGGCGGTATATCTACGGCTGGCGCGGCAGAACGGCGCTGCGCTGGACCCTCGCCGGTTTCGTGACGCTGCTCCTGGCCTATGTGGGCAGCCGCTTCGTGCTCGAAGTGATCCTCGGCCGCGCCGGCTGAGCGGCTTGTTGACAGCTCCCGGGCGGCGCCGGAATACTGGATTTTTGTTCCCGTGGAAAATACCCTTGCCTGATATTCCCCTGTCGGCGCAGGCGATTGCGCTGGCCGTTCTGCTCGCCCTGTCCGGATTCTTTTCTTTGGCGGAAACCGCAATGATGGCGGCCAACCGCTATCGCCTGCGGCATCTGGCCAAGAATCGGCAAAAAGGCGCCCAGCTTGCCCTCGACCTGCTTGGCAGGACCGACAAGCTGTTGGGCATCATTCTGATTTTCAACAATCTGATCAATGCCGCAGCCGCCACCCTGGTGAGCGTGATCACCCTGGAGCTGTTCGGCGAGAACAAATGGGCGCTGGGGATGGGCACCCTGGTGGTCACTTTTCTCATTCTTGTCTTCTCCGAGATCACGCCCAAGGTCATCGGCGCCAGCCTGGCGGACCGCCTCGCGCCGCTGGTCAGTTTCGTCCTGACACCGCTCCTGCGGGTGTTCTATTTCGCCGTCTGGTTCGTCAATCTGTTCGTCTCGGCCCTGTTGTGGATGATCCGCCTCAAACCCCAGGGCAACCAGCCGCACCCCTTGTCGGCCGAGGAACTGCGCTCCCTGGTACTGGAGGCCGGCCACTTCATACCCAAGCAGCACCAGCGCATTCTGCTCAACCTGTTCGAGCTGGAGCGTGTCACGGTGGAGGACATCATGACCCCCCGGGGCACCATCGAAGCCATCGACATCCGCGCGCCGGTGGAGCATATCAAGGCACAACTGGCGACCAGCTATCACACGCGACTGCCGGTGTATGAGGAAGACCCCAACAACGTGGTAGGCATCCTCCATCAGCGCCGCCTGATTGCCGCCCTGATGGACGACGAGCTCGATCGCGACAAACTCCGCGAGCTGCTGGCCAAACCCTATTTCGTCCCCGCAGCCACCCCCATCTATTCCCAACTGCAGTTCTTCCAGGACAACCAGCAACGCATGGGTTTGATCGTGGATGAGTACGGCGAACTTTTGGGCCTGGTAACCCTGGAGGACATCATCGAGGAAATCATTGGCAAATTCACCACCAGTGTCCCCGCCAGCGCCGAACTAGAGTGGGGCGAGGACGGCAGCGTGATGGTGGAAGGCACCCGGTCCCTGCGCGAACTCAATCGGCGCCTGGACCTGAATCTCCCCCTGGACGGCCCCAAGACCCTGAATGGCCTCATCCTGGAGCATTTCCGCGACATCCCCGAAACCGGGGTCAGCGTAAAGATCGCGGACGTACCCATGGAGATCATCCAGACCCAGGACCGCATGGTCCGCATGGTCAGGCTTTATCGGCGCCCGCCAGAGCGTTCCTGAACTTTACCCAACTTCATAAAAACCCCGTCTATCCCACGGATAGTCTTTACAAATAACCCATTGGCGTGCATTATCCTTACGCCCATTAACGGTAACCTGGTAATGTTCGCGCCCCCATGGCGGCAACTCTGCAAACTCCGTTGAGCGGCTTGGCCCGCGCGCTGGTCCAGCAAGGGCGGCTGAAAGAAGCCGAGGCGGAGCACTTCGCCGCCCAGGGCGCAGCCGCCGGAACGGGGTTCGTGGCCCAGCTCATCTCCGCCGGGCGCATGACGGCCCGCGACATCGCCGTCTTTGCCGCAGAGACTTTCGGTTACCCGCTGCTGGACCTGAATGCCTACGAAGAAGGACACCTGGCCAAGGACGCGATCGACCGCAAGCTGATCCAGGCCCACAACGTCGTCGCCCTGGCCAAACGCGGCAACCGCCTGGCGGTGGCGCTGGCCGACCCGACCAATCTGCGGGCACTGGACGAGATCCGCTTCCAGACAGGGCTCGCCGTGGATCCGGTGGTGGTGGAAGCGGACAAGCTGGCGCCCTTGGTCACCAAATTGGCCGAATCGACCGAGAAGGCGCTCCAGGATCTGGCCGGCGAGGACTTCGACGTCAGCCTCGATGAACTGACCGAGGAGGGTGCCCAACAGCAGGCGGAAGTCACCACGGTGGAAGTGGATGACGCGCCGGTCGTCAAGTTCATCCAGAAAATCCTGCTGGATGCCATCGCCGAAGGGGCATCCGACATCCACTTCGAGCCCTACGAGAAGTTCTATCGCATCCGTTACCGCACCGACGGGCAGTTGCGCGAGGTCGCCCAGCCGCCGCTGGTCATCAAGGAAAAAATCGCCTCGCGCATCAAGGTCATCTCCCGGCTCGACATCTCCGAAAAACGCGTCCCCCAGGACGGCCGCATGAAGCTGGTGCTGTCCAAGAACAAGGCCATCGACTTCCGCGTGAGCACCCTGCCGACGCTGCACGGCGAGAAAATCGTGATGCGTATCCTGGACCCGTCGAGCGCCATGCTGGGGATCGACGCCCTGGGTTACGAGCCGGACCAGAAGGAAGCGCTCATGGCCGCCATCGAGCGGCCCTACGGCATGATCCTGGTCACCGGCCCGACCGGCAGCGGCAAGACGGTTTCGCTCTACACCTGTCTCAATATCCTCAACAAGCCGGGCATCAACATTTCCACGGCCGAGGATCCGGCGGAAATCAACCTGCCCGGAATCAACCAGGTCAACGTGAATGAGAAGGCCGGCCTGACCTTCGCGACGGCCCTGCGCGCCTTCCTGCGCCAGGACCCGGACATCATCATGGTGGGCGAGATCCGCGACCTGGAAACTGCGGAGATATCGATCAAGGCCGCCCAGACCGGCCACCTGGTGCTGTCCACCCTGCACACCAACGATGCTCCCACAACCCTGGAACGGCTCAAGAACATGGGCGTGGCGCCCTTCAACATCGCCTCCAGCGTCATTCTCATCACCGCCCAGCGGCTGGCGCGGCGCCTGTGCTCCTGCAAGAAACCGGTGACCATCCCCATCGAGGCGCTGATCGAGGCCGGTTTCCGGGAGGACGAAATCGACGGCACCTGGCAGTTGTATGGACCCAACGGCTGCGACAGGTGCAAGGGCAGCGGCTACAAGGGCCGCGTCGGCATCTACCAGGTCATGCCCATTTCGGAAGAGATCCAGCGCATCATCATGACCGGCGGCAACTCCATGGACATCGCCGCCCAGGCGCAGCAGGAAGGCATCCGCGACCTGCGCCAGTCCGGCCTGCTGAAGGCCAAGCAGGGCGTCACCTCCCTGGAAGAGGTGCTCGGCACCACCAACGAGTAAGGATCAGGAGATACAAATGGCTACCGCAGTCAAAGCCGCCCCGCGCAAGCCGGCCCCGGCCAAGGAGTACACCTTCATCTGGGAGGGCAAGGACAAGACCGGCAAGATCCTGCGCGGCGAGATGCGCGCCGGCGGCGAAGCCCTGGTGCAGGCGACCCTGCGCCGCCAGGGCGTCATGGTCACCAAGATCAAGAAGCAGTCCTTCGGCCGCGGCGGCAAGATCACCGAGAAGGACATCACCCTGTTCACCCGGCAACTGGCGACCATGATGAAGGCGGGCGTGCCCCTGCTGCAGGCGTTCGACATCGTCGCCAAGGGCTCGGGCAACCGCGGCGTCGCCAAGCTGCTGATCGACATCAAGTCCGACGTGGAGACCGGTTCCAGCCTGAGCCAGGCTTTCCGCAAGTATCCTGCCCACTTCGACGCCCTGTTCTGCAATCTGGTGGCCGCCGGGGAGCAGGCCGGTATTCTCGATCACCTCCTGGACCGCCTGGCGACCTACAAGGAAAAGATCCTCGCCATCAAGAGCAAGATCAAGTCGGCCCTGTTCTATCCCATCGCCGTGGTCGTGGTCGCCATCATCGTGACGGCGGTCATCCTGATCTTCGTCGTGCCCGAATTCAAGAAGGTGTTCACCAGCTTCGGCGCCGACCTGCCGGCGCCGACGCTCATGGTCATCGCCCTGTCCGACTACTTCGTGCAGTACTGGTATATCGTGGCGGCGATCGTGGGGGGCAGCCTGTACGCCTTCTTCTTCTTCTGGAAGCGCTCCCCGGCGATGCAGGCATTCCTGGACCGCACCTTCCTGCGCCTGCCCATCTTCGGCGACATCATCCGCAAGGCGACCATCGCCCGCTGGGCCCGCACCTTGTCGACCATGTTTGCCGCCGGCGTACCCCTGGTCGAAGCCCTGGACTCGGTGGGCGGCGCATCCGGCAACCACGTGTACAAGATGGCCACCAAACAGATCCAGAACGAGGTGAGCACCGGCACCAGCCTGACGGTAGCCATGCAGAATGCCGCGGTCTTTCCCAGCATGGTGGTGCAGATGGTTTCCATCGGCGAGGAATCGGGCCAGTTGGACAACATGCTGGGCAAGGTGGCGGACTTCTTCGAGCAGGAAGTCGATGACGCCACCGAAGCCCTGTCCAGCCTCATGGAACCGATCATCATGGTGTTCCTGGGGACGATCATCGGCGGCCTGGTGGTCGCCATGTACCTGCCGATCTTCAAGCTGGGACAAGTCGTCTAGAAGCGTTTCAGCGCGGCCTCGCTCCGGGGCCGCTTTTTCGTGAGCCATGCAATGCCGCTCGATCCGCCTGTCCTGACCGCGCTGGCGCTCCTATTGGGCCTGCTGGTGGGCAGCTTCCTCAATGTCGTCATCCACCGCCTGCCCGTCATGATGGAGCGCGACTGGGCGATGCAGTGTGCGGAACTGCGCGGCGAGGCACCGCCCCGGTTCGAGCCCCTGGGTCTGGCCACGCCCCGTTCCCGCTGCCCCCATTGCGGCCACCGCATTTCGGCGCTGGAGAACATCCCCCTGGTCAGCTATCTCGCCCTGCGCGGCAAGTGCTCCGCCTGCAAGGCGCCCATCGGTCTGCGCTATCCCGTGATCGAGACCGTCTCCGGCCTGCTGAGCGCCTACGCGGCCTGGCGCTTCGGCTGGTCCTGGGCCACGGCGGGCGCCCTGGTGTTCCTGTGGTCCATGGTGGCCTTGACCTTCATCGATTTCGACAAGCAGTTGCTCCCCGACAGCATCACCCTGCCCCTGCTGTGGCTGGGACTCCTGCTCAACCTGGGGGGAACCTACACCGACCTGCGCAGCGCCGTGATAGGCGCGGCGGCGGGCTACCTGGCGTTGTGGAGCGTCTATTGGCTGTTCAAGCTGACCACCGGCAAGGAGGGCATGGGCTATGGCGACTTCAAGCTGCTGGCGGCCATCGGCGCCTGGTTCGGCTGGCAGATGCTGCCCCTGACCATCCTGGCCTCCTCCGTGGTGGGCGCTGCCGTCGGCATCGCCCTGATCGTGTTCGCGCGCCACGGCCGCAATGTACCCATCCCTTTCGGGCCTTACCTGGCGGGCGCCGGCGTCATCGTGCTGTTCTGGGGCAAGCCCCTCACCCGCACTTATCTTGGCCTGTAAGCCGCCCAACTTGAAAAAGCGCGCCGCCGCCTTCATTTTCCGTTTGCCCGCCGTGCCGGGCATTAGCGCTTTTCCAGCAACGCCTTAAGTTATAATTTTGGGTTTTCCGGAGGTTGTCATGCCGATTTATGAATATCGCTGCAGCGCCTGTGGGTTCCAGAAGGAATATCTGCAGAAGGTAAGCGATGCCCCGCTCAGCACCTGCCCCGAGTGCGGCAAGGCGAGTTTCGACAAGCTGCTGAGTGCCGCCGGCTTCCAGTTGAAAGGCAGCGGCTGGTACGCCACCGACTTCAAGGGAAGCGGCGCCAAGAAATCCGAAAGCAAGAGCGAGTCGGAGAAACCCGCCCAGGCCGCCCACGGCTGCGGCAACGCGTGCGCCTGCGCCGGCGGCTCATGAAGAAATATTTCATCACCGGGCTGCTGATCTGGGTGCCGCTGGCGATCACGGTATGGGTCCTGCACCTGATCGTCAGCACCATGGATCAGACGATCCTCCTGCTGCCCCAGGCCATGCGGCCGGAGCGGCTGTTCGGATTCAGCGTCCCGGGGATGGGGGTCATCCTGACCCTGTTCGTGGTCTTTCTCACCGGCCTGGTCACGGCCAACATCATCGGCCAGCGTCTGGTGCGTTTCTGGGAAGGCGTGCTGGGCCGCATTCCGGTGGTGAAGTCGGTCTATTACAGCGTCAAGCAGGTCTCGGACACCCTGTTTTCCGCCAGCGGCGAAGCCTTCCGTAAGGCGCTGCTGGTGCAATACCCGCGCGAGGGGAGCTGGACCATTGCCTTCCTGACCGGCCAGCCGGGGGGCGACGTGGTGAACCACCTGTCCGGCGAATACGTCAGCGTCTATGTCCCCACCACGCCCAATCCGACCTCGGGCTTCTTCCTCATGATGCCCAGGGCCGACGTGATCGAGCTGGACATGAGCGTGGACGAGGCGCTGAAATACATCATCTCCATGGGCGTGGTGGCACCGCCGCTGCGCAAGCCCCTCCCGCAACCCGTCACCCTGAATCATTGATCCCGCGGCATCCCGTCCGCCGCGTTTTCCGGAACCGAACCAACATGCGAACACAGTATTGCGGCCTCGTGAACAAGTCCCACCTGGGGCAGACCGTCACCCTGATGGGCTGGGCCCACCGCCGGCGCGACCACGGCGGCGTGATCTTCATCGACCTGCGGGACCGGGAAGGCGTGGTGCAGATCGTGTGCGACCCGGACCGCCCGGAGCCGTTCAAGATCGCCGAGAGCGTGCGCAACGAGTACGTCCTCAAGGTGGTCGGGCAGGTGCGTGCCCGCCCCGAGGGCACGGTCAACCCGAACATCGCCAGCGGCGAGATCGAGGTGCTGGCGAGCAACATCGAAGTGCTCAACACCTCGGCGCCACTGCCCTTCCAGTTGGACGACGAGCACCTGTCGGAAACGGTGCGTCTCAGCCACCGGGTGATCGACCTGCGCCGCCCGCAGATGCAGAAAAACCTCATGCTGCGCTACAAGGTCGCCATGGCCTTCCGCCGCTTCCTCGACGAACAGGGTTTCATCGACATCGAAACCCCCATGCTCACCAAGTCGACACCCGAGGGCGCACGCGATTACCTGGTGCCCTCGCGCGTGCATCCCGGCCAGTTCTATGCCCTGCCCCAGTCGCCCCAGTTGTTCAAGCAGATGCTGATGGTGGCCGGCTTCGACCGCTACTACCAGATCACCAAGTGCTTCCGCGACGAGGACCTGCGTGCCGACCGGCAGCCGGAGTTCACCCAGGTGGATATCGAGACCTCCTTTCTGGAGGAGGGGGAAATCACCGCGCTCATGGAAGAGATGATCCGCTTCGTCTTCCGCCAGACCCTGGGGATCGAGCTGCCCAATCCGTTCCCGCGCATGTCCTACGCCGAGGCCATGACCAAGTACGGCTCGGACAAGCCGGACCTGCGCGTGCCCTTGCAGCTCACCGAGCTGACGGATTTGATGAAGACCGTGGAGTTCAAGGTATTCCGGGCCGCGGCCGATCTGGCCGATGGCCGGGTGGCGGCCCTGCGCATTCCCGGCGGCGGCAGCCTGACGCGCAAGGAAATCGACGATTACACCAACTTCGTCGCCATCTATGGCGCCAAGGGCCTGGCCTACATCAAGGTCAATGACAAGGCCAAGGGCCTGGAAGGCCTGCAGTCGCCCATCGTCAAATTCCTGACCGCCGAGGTGGCCGCCCAGATCCTGGAGCGCTGCGGCGCCGCCGACGGCGACTTGATCTTCTTCGGCGCCGACAAGGCCAAGATCGTCAACGACGCCCTGGGCGCCCTGCGCGTGAAGATCGGCCACGGGAAAGGCTATGCCGAAGACGGCTGGTACCCGGTCTGGATTACCGATTTCCCCATGTTCGAGTACGACGACGAGGAAAAGCGCTGGGTGGCTCTGCATCATCCCTTTACCTCGCCCAAGGACGGCCACGAAGCCTTTCTCGACAGCGATCCCGCCCGTTGCCTGGCCAAGGCCTATGACCTGGCCCTCAACGGCTGGGAAATCGGCGGCGGCTCGATGCGCATCCATCGCGAAGACGTGCAGTCCAAGGTATTTCGCGCCCTGGCCATTGGCGCCGAGGAGGCCCAGCAGAAATTCGGCTTCCTGCTGGACGCCCTGCGCTATGGCGCCCCCCCACATGGCGGCATCGCCTTCGGCCTGGACCGGGTGGTCACCCTCATGGCGGGGGCGGAGTCCATCCGCGACGTGATCGCCTTCCCCAAGACCCAGCGCGCCCAGTGCCTGCTCACCCAGGCGCCCGGCCCGGTGGACGAAAAGCAGTTGCGCGAGCTGCATATCCGCCTACGCCAACAAGCGGAAGCGGCCAAGGCCGCGAGCTGACGCCCGCGCCGGAGGAGGTGCGACCTCCTCCCGCCCCACCCTTTCCCGGTACCTTGGTTTGCCGCCATGGGTTACGCGCTCCGTTTCTTCCTGGTCCTGCTCGCCGTGCTGGCGACACCGACTGTGGTTGCCCGTCAGGTGCCGGAAGGCCTGCCTTGGATCACCATGGCGGAGCTACCGCCGGAGGCGCGCGAGACGCTGGCACTGATCAGGCAGGGCGGGCCCTTTCCCTACCGCAAGGACGGCGCCGTGTTCGCCAACCGGGAAGGCCTGCTGCCCGCCAGGCCGCGCGGCTACTATCGGGAATACACCGTGCCCACCCCCGGCGCACGCGACCGGGGCGCCCGGCGCATCGTCGCCGGTACGGGCGCCACGGGCGACGTGAAAACCTCCGGGGAGTATTACTACAGCCCCGACCACTACCGCAGCTTCAGGAGAATCCGGCCATGAGCCGCGCACACTATGAAACCCTGCTGTCCGATGTCGAGAAGACCGGCGTCTATCACGCGCCGGTCCGCGGCAGGGACGAACTGACCGAGGCGGCGAAATCCCTGGGCTATGCCCTTTTCCCCGTCGACCTGCTCGCCGTGAACGACAAGGCCGGCCTGCTCGATGCCGTGGCGGCCGCACTCGATTTTCCCGACTGGTTCGGGCACAACTGGGACGCTCTGGAGGACTGCCTCATGGACTTGTCCTGGTGGCCGGCACCGGGCTACGTCGTGCTGCTGGAGAACGCCGACCGCCTGCACGCCGCTCACGCCGCGGAACTCGACACGGCACTGCGGATCTTCGCCGCCGCGGCCGACTCCTGGCGCCGGGAGGGTGTGCCTTTCTGGACCCTGGTGGATATCCGCGCCGACGACGCGGACTGGCTGCCCGAGCTGCCCTGATGCCGGCCTTCAAGAAACCCGTTTCGGTACTGGTAGTGATCCACACACCCGACCTTCAGGTGCTGCTGCTGGAGCGGGCCGCCACCCCCGGCCTGTGGCAATCGGTGACCGGCAGCCAGGAAGAGGGAGAGGATCTGATCGACACCGCCATCAGGGAGACCGCCGAGGAAACGGGCCTGGATGCGCGGCGCTACCCGCTGGATGACTGGCGGCTCGCCAACCGCTTCGAGATCTACCCCCAGTGGCGCTGGCGCTATGCCCCCGGCACGGCCCACAACACCGAGCACGTGTTCAGCCTGCTCGTGCCCCGGCCCCTGCCCGTGGCCGTCGCCCCGGACGAGCACCTGGGCTATGTATGGCTGCCCTGGCAGGAGGCGGCAGGGCGGGTGTTTTCCTGGACCAACCGGGCCGCCATACGCATGCTGCCCGGCCGCCTCAAACCCGCTTGAGCGCCTCCGCCGCCTGCTCCGCGGCCACCAGGCGCAGGCATTCCGGGCAATAGCAGCCCGCCCCCGCCCGGGGGGCCACCGGCGGAGAATCGGCACACCAGCACCGCTGCGCGCCCGCCAGCATGCCGCAGGTGAAAGCCCGTCCGCAGCGCGCACAGGCGTGATTGCCGTCGTCTTCTGTCATGGCTTCCGGCCAAGGGCTTGAAAGCCGCGGCCCGCACCCTATATTGGAATCAACCCGTTCAATGTCTGGACAGAGGAGAGATGATATGGCAAATGTGACCCGCTTTGATCCGTTCGAAGATTTCTTCCGCGGCTTTTTCGTGCGTCCCGTCGAGTTCGGCAGCCAGCCGGAAGCGCCGTCCATCAGGATAGACGTGAAGGAGCAGCCGAACGCCTATCAGGTGTACGCCGAACTGCCGGGCATCAAGAAGGAAGACATCCACGTCAACATCGACGGCTCCGTCGTCGCCATCACGGCCGAGCGCAAGCAGGAAAGGGAAGTGAAGGAAGGCGAGCGCGTGCTGCGTACCGAGCGCTATTTCGGCAAGGTGTCGCGCAGCTTCCAGCTCGGCCAGGACATCGACGAAGCCCAGGCCAGCGCCAAGTTCGTGGACGGCGTGCTCGAACTGAACCTGCCCAAGAGGGCGGCGACCAGCGCCAAGCGGCTGACCATCGAGTAATCCCCTTCTCCGGATTCGGGCGCCGGCCCGGACCTGAGGCAGTGGCGGGAACACCACGCTTCCCGCCTTTTTTCTTCGCTCGCTCCCGCAGCAGGCATTGCGTTTAAAATTCCTGCTTTGCCCAACCCGCCTGCTCCCTGCATGCCATGACCGACACGCTCTCTCCCGCCGTCAAGGCCGCCATCCTGGCCGAAGCACTGCCCTACATCCGCCGCTTCCAGGACAAGACCATCGTCGTGAAGTACGGCGGCAACGCCATGACCGACGACAAGCTCAAGCGCTGCTTCGCCCGCGACGTGGTGCTGCTCAAGCTGGTGGGCATGAATCCGGTGGTGGTGCACGGCGGCGGGCCGCAGATCGACGACCTGCTCAAGCGCGTCGGCAAGAAGGGCGAGTTCATCCAGGGCATGCGCGTCACCGACCGCGAGACCATGGAAATCGTCGAGATGGTGCTGGGCGGCCAGGTGAACAAGGAAATCGTCGCCCTCATCAACCAGGCCGGCGGCAAGGCGGTGGGGCTCACCGGCAAGGACGGCGGCTTCATCCGTGCGCGCAAGCTGCTGATGCCCAGCAAGGACAAGGCCGACGAGATGCTCGACATCGGTGCCGTGGGCGACATCACCGCCATCGACCCCAGCCTCATCGCCTTCCTCGATACGGGGGATTTCATCCCCGTCATCGCGCCCATCGGCGTGGGCGAGAGCGGCGAGTCCTACAACATCAACGCCGACGTGGTGGCCGGCAAGCTGGCGGAAATCCTCAAGGCGGAAAAGCTGGTGCTGCTCACCAACACCCCGGGCGTGCTGGACAAGAACGGCAAGCTGCTCACCGGCATCACCCCCAAACAGATCGACGACATGGTAGCCGACGGCACCCTCTCGGGCGGCATGATCCCCAAGATCAGCTCGGCCCTGGACGCGGCGCGCAGCGGCGTGAAGAGCGTGCATATCATCGACGGCCGCGTCGAGCACGCCCTGCTGCTGGAGATCCTCACCGATCACGGGGTGGGGACGCTGATCAAAAGCAAGTAGCCGCACTCCGTGGCCACGCCCGATCTCCATTCCTCCCCCATCTGGATCTTCGATCTCGACAACACCCTGCACGACGCCTCGCCCCACGTCTTTCCCCATATCAACCGCGCCATGACCGACTATGTGGCGCAGCACCTGGGCCTCGGGGAGGACGAAGCCAGCGCCCTGCGCCAGCGCTACTGGCTGCTCTACGGCGCCACCCTGCCGGGCCTCATGCGCCATCACGGCACCGACCCGCACCATTTCCTCCGGCACACCCACCAGTTGCCGGAGCCGCGGCGCATGATCGTTTTTGACCGGGGGCTACGCGCCATGCTCAAGCGCCTGCCAGGGCGCAAGATCGTGTTCTCCAACGGCCCGCAGCGCTACGCCGAGCTGGTGCTCGACATCCTGGGCGTGCGCCGCTGTTTCGATGCCATGTTCGCCATCGAGCAGGCGCGCTTCCGGCCCAAGCCCGGCGTCCACGGTTTCCTGCGCCTGTTGCAGGCCCAGCGGCTCAACCCTCGGCGCTGCGTCATGGTGGAGGACTCGCTGGAAAACCTGCACACCGCCAAGCGCCTGGGGATGCGCACGGTATGGATCAGCCGCAGCCCGCGCACTGCCGCTTTCGTCGACCTCAGGCTAAAATCGGTGCTCGAGCTGCCGCGCAAGCTGGCGAGGCTCCGGGGGCTCTGACAACAAAGGGGGTGGGAACGATGGCCTTGAAACCGGGGGAGAGAAGGCTGCAGATCCTGCAAACCATCGCCGAGATGCTGCAGGATCCCGGGGGCGAAAAAATCACCACCGCCCTGCTGGCGAAGAAGCTGGACGTGTCCGAAGCGGCCCTCTACCGCCACTTCGCCAGCAAGGCCCAGATGTTCGAGGGCCTGATCGAATTCATCGAATCCAGCCTGTTTTCCGTCATCAACAAGATCGCCGCCGAGGAGCAGTCGGGCACCAG
>DYIB01000063.1:0-1646 GCA_020723855.1 Uliginosibacterium gangwonense | reverse complement strand
CCGCGGCCTCACCCGGGTGCTGACCGGCGATGCGCTGGTGAACGAGGACGACCGCCTGCAGGCGCGCATCAACCAACTGCTGGACCGCATCGAGGCCACCCTCAAGCAGTCGCTGCGGGTGGCGGCCTCCGGCAACGAGCTGGTGGCGGGGGAGGACGTGGCGGCGGCGGCCAACATGCTGCTCTGCTACGCCGTCGGGCGCTGGCACCAGTTCGTGAAGAGCGGCTTCACGCGCGAGCCCATGGCCCAGTGGCCGCAGCAGTGGCCCATGCTGCTGGCCGGCTGCCTGTCGCAGCCGGCAGGGTCGCTGCTGTCGGAGTAAAGGCCAGCCGCTACGCTAGCCTTTCAGCCAGCGCGCGGCGTCCAGGGCAAAATAGGTCAGGATGGCGTCGGCGCCGGCGCGCTTCATGGCCAGCAGGCTTTCCAGGGCGCAGGCCCGTTCGTCCAGCCAGCCGTTGGCCGCCGCCGCCTTGAGCATGGCGTATTCGCCGCTCACCTGGTACACGCAGGTGGGCACCCTGAGCTCCTCCTTCACGCGGCGCACGATATCCAGGTAAGGCATGCCCGGCTTCACCATGACCATGTCGGCGCCCTCGGCGATGTCCAGCGCCGCCTCCCGCAGTGCCTCGTCGGAGTTGGCCGGGTCCATCTGGTAGGTGTACTTGTTGCCCTTGCCCAGGTTGCCGGCCGATCCCACGGCATCGCGGAACGGGCCGTAGAAGCTGGAGGCGTACTTGGCCGAATAGGCCAGGATGCGCGTGTAGATGCGCTTGTCCCGGTCCAGCTCGGCACGGATACGGGCGATACGTCCGTCCATCATGTCCGAGGGCGCCACGATGTCCACCCCCGCCTGGGCATGGGTAAGCGCTTGCTTGGCCAGGACTTCGAGAGTCTCGTCATTGAGCACGTAACCGCTGTCGTCGATCAGACCGTCCTGGCCGTGGCTGGTATAGGGGTCCAGGGCGATATCGGTGATCACGCCCAGTTCCGGGAACTCCTTTTTCAGCGCCCGCACCACCCGCGGCACCAGGCCGTCCGGATTGCAGGCTTCTTCCGCGCCGGGGGTTTTCAGGCGCGAATCGATGACCGGGAACAGCGCCAGGGCGGGAATACCCAGTTCCGCCGCCTCACCGGCCACGGCCAGCAGCCGGTCCAGGCTGTGGCGGAAGACCCCGGGCATCGAGCCCACGGGCTCCGACACGCGGCTGCCCTCCAGCACGAATACGGGATAGATCAGATCGTTGGCGGTCAGGACGTGCTCGCGCATGAGGCGGCGCGAGAAATCGTCGCGGCGCATACGGCGCATGCGCGTGGAAGGAAAATAGCCCAATGAGTTCATGGTTATTTCAGAACAAAAATATTGAATTTGCCAAGGATGGGAACTTGTGGCGAAACTGGCCATCGAATGTAGCAGATGGTGTTGAACCGTCTCCCGCTTTACCTCCCTGAGCGGGTGCCTTAATCAAATTAAGGCGTTTTGCCCCCGGTTTTTCTCCCCTTTAACCGGGGGTTTTTCTTTTCCCGGCTCCAATCCGAGCCAGCCCGCGATGACCTGTTCTGCCTGTTCCACGCCGCTTTTCTTCAGGCTGGAGAAAAGCTGCACGCTCGCCAGTGTGCCCCATTCCGCCAATGCCTCTTTGACCTTG
>DYIB01000062.1 GCA_020723855.1 Uliginosibacterium gangwonense | reverse complement strand
ATGTCCCAGTGGCATCGATGGTGCGCCCTGCTCGCTTACCGTTGCGGGGGCAGCACAGGCATTGCGGACCGGGTCCGCGCACCTGTTTCCCGTTTAACCCGGCGACCGAGAAGCGGCCGGGCACCTGAAATCGAATGCCGCGTAGGCGGCAGGGGAATTATAGCGGCACCGGCGCCGCTGTGGGGAAAATGACGAAGGAATGAATGCGGCGGGATCCAGGTAGCGCTCCAGGGCATCGGCCAGGCGCTCGATGTCGGCCTCGCGCCGGGCGGCGAGATCGACGCGCTGTTGCGGCCGGTGCCCCGCCCAGGCGAGCGGCGCCGCCAGCCCTTCGGGCGCGCCCGATCCCGCCGCCCGGCGGCCGTCACGGCGCTGTTGAGCGCCATGTTCTGGGGCTTGAAGGGTGCCGCGCGCACACCGCGACGCCTGAGCACGCGGGCGAGCCCCGCCACCAGCGTGCTCTTGCCGGCATCCGAGGTGGTGCCTTGGATCATCAGGGTGTCGCTGCGCATGGAATACAATCGCGGTTTATTGCGGCGGACGGCGATTATCCCATGCCGTCCGCGTCACCTACATGATCCCGCAAGGAGAACCGCATGGGCAGCCGAACCGCCGCTGTCATTCGTCATGTCGCTTTCGAAGACCTGGGGATTTTCCGGGAGGTCCTCGCCGCGCGCGGCTATGCCGTCCGCTATCTGGAAGCCGGCGTGGACGACCTGGCCGGCCCCCTGGCCTCGGCCGACCTGGCCGTCGTGCTGGGCGGCCCCATCGGCGTCTATGAGACCGAGCGCTATCCCTTCCTGGTTACCGAGCTTCGGGCGTTGGAGCGGCGGCTGGCCGCCGGGCGTCCCACCCTGGGCATCTGCCTGGGCGCCCAGCTCATCGCCGCGGCCCTGGGCGCACGGGTCTATCCCGGCGGCAAGAAGGAGATCGGCTGGGCGCCCGTCGCGCTCACCGCCGCCGGGCGCGCCTCCCCTCTCGCCGCCCTGGAGGGCCGGCCGGTGCTGCATTGGCACGGCGACACCTTCGACCTGCCGCGCGCCGCCCAACTGCTCGCCGGCACCGATGTCTATGCCCACCAGGCCTTCTCGCTCGGCAACGGCATCCTGGCCCTGCAATTCCACGCCGAGGCCGATGCGCGCCGCATCGAGCAATGGCTCATCGGCCACACCTGCGAGCTGTCCCATGCCGGCATCGACGTCGCCGCCCTGCGCCGGGCGAGCCGGACCCAGGGCGAGGGGCTGCGTGCCGCGGGGACGCGCTTGCTGTCCGACTGGCTGGACGGCCTGAGGTGATCGCATCCCTTTCGTCTCTCGCGCTGGCGGCCTGCGCGGCCGTGCTGCTGGACCGGCTGCTGGGCGAGCCGCGCCGCTGGCATCCGCTGGTGGGCTTCGGCGCGCTGGCGGCACGCCTGGAACGCCTCATGCGCCGCAACGCCGCCCCCGGTCATCCCGTCCTGATGCGCGCGGCGGGGCTGCTGGCCTGGGCGGCTGCGGTGCTGCCCTGGGTGGCGTTGGCCTTCTGGGCACGCAGCGTGCCCGCCGCGGCCCCCGTGGTCGACATGGCGCTGCTCTACTTCGCCCTGGGCGGCCGCAGCCTGGCCGAGCATGGCCTGGGGGTGGCCGCGCCTCTGGAACGGGGCGACCTCGCCGCCGCGCGCGCCAGCGTCGGCCGCATGGTCAGCCGCGACACGGCCGCCCTCGATGCCGAAGGCGTGTCCCGTGCCGCCGTCGAGTCCGTGCTGGAAAACGGCAACGACGCCGTGTTCGGCGCCCTGTTCTGGTTCGCCCTGCTGGGCGGACCCGGCGCCCTGCTCTACCGCCTGGCCAACACCCTGGATGCCATGTGGGGCTATCGCAGCGCGCGGCTGCGCTACTTCGGCTGGGCCGCGGCGCGCCTGGACGATGTCCTCAATTACCTGCCCGCCCGCCTCACCGCCCTCACCTACGCCCTGCTCGGCCGCACCGCCACGGCCGTGGCCTGCTGGCGCACCCAGGCCGCCGCCTGGGACAGCCCCAACGCCGGCCCCGTCATGGCCGCCGGCGCCGGCGCGCTGCAAGTGGCCCTGGGCGGCGCCGCCCACTACCACGGTTGCCGCGAGGAGCGTCCGGCGCTGGGCTGGGGTGCCGCGCCGGGACCGGCCGACATCCGCCGCGCCGTGCGCCTGGTGCGCCGGGGCACCTGGGCCTGGCTGGCGGTTTTCCTGCTGATCGGGTGGCTCGGTGCTTGAGCACAGAGCCGAAGCCGAGTGGCGGCGCCTGCAAACCGCCCTGGAAGAAATCGTCCATGAAAGCTAGAACTCGCCGCAGCCTGGCGGCGGCTCTGCTCGCCGCCTGCTGCGCCACTTCGGCCCACGCCGCCATCACCGTCACCGACGACACCGGCCGCACAGTGCGCCTGGCCCAGCCGGCGCGGCGCATCGTCAGCCTGGCGCCGCACATCACCGAGAACCTGTTCGCCATCGGCGCCGGCGAGCGCGTCGCGGGCACCGTGGACTACAGCGACTATCCGGAGGCCGCCCGGAAGATCCCGCGCGTCGGCGGCTACTCGCGCATCGACCTGGAAGCCGTGGCGGCCCTCAAGCCGGATCTCGTGCTCGCCTGGGAGAGCGGCAATGCCATGGCCCAGGTGGACAAGCTGCGCGTCCTGGGCGTGCCGGTGTACGTCTCCCAGCCCAATCGCATCGAGGATGTCGCCGCCAGCCTGGAGCGCCTGGGCGAGCTTACGGGCACCGAGGAAGGGGCGCGCGCCGCCGCCGCGCGCTTCCGCGCGCGGCTGGCGGAGCTGCGCAGCCGCTACGCCAGCCGGCCGGCGGTGCGCACCTTCTACCAGGTATGGAACCGGCCTCTCATGACCGTGGGACGCGACCAGATCATCTCGGACGCCCTGCGCGTGTGCGGCGGCGAGAACGTCTTCGGTCATCTCGGCGTCATGGCGCCGGCCGTCACCGTCGAGGCGGTGCTGGCTGCCAATCCCGAGGCCATCGTCGCCAGCGGCATGGGTGACGAGCGCCCCGAGTGGCTGGAGGAATGGCGCCGCTGGACGCAGATGGAGGCGGTGCAGCGCGACAACCTGTTCTTCGTGCCGCCCCAGCTCATCCAGCGCCACACGCCGCGCATCCTCGATGGCACCGAGAGGTTGTGCGCCCACCTGGAAACGGCACGGGCGCGCAGGAGTGCCCGATGAGCCGCCTGCCGCAGCGCATCGTCGCCGATCCTCTGGAAGTGGTGTGCCGTGCGCCCGACATCATCATCGGGTCCTGGTGCGGCAAGAAGTTCCGGCCGGACCATGTCATCCACTGCGAGGAGAAACCGAATGACCGCATTCGTTCTTGGCCTGCTGCTGTTCCTCGGCGCCCACTCGCTGCGCATCTTCGCCGACGGCTGGCGCTCGGCTCAGGTGGCGCGCCTGGGGGAGGGGCGCTGGAAGGGCCTGTATGCCGCGGTGTCCCTGGCGGGATTCGTGCTGCTCGTCTGGGGCTATGGCCTGGCGCGCCAGCAGCCGCTGGTCCTGTGGCACCCGCCCGTATGGACGCGCCATCTGGCGGCGCTGCTGACCGTGCCGGCCTTCATCCTGCTCGCCGCGGCCTATGTGCCGGGCACGCGCATCAAGGCGGCCGTCGGCCATCCCCTGGTGCTGGGGGTGAAGCTGTGGGCCCTGGCCCATCTGCTGGCCAACGGCGCGCTGGCGGACGTGCTGCTGTTCGGCGGCTTTCTCGCCTGGGCCGTGGCCGACTACCGCTCGCTGCGCCGGCGCGACCGCGCCGCCGGCGTGCGCTACCCGGCCGGCCCCGGCACGCGCGACGCCCTGGCCGTCGTGATCGGCCTCGTGGCCTGGGCGCTGTTCGCCCGCTACCTGCATCCGTGGCTGATCGGCGTGTCCCCGTTCGCCTGAGGCGGCTGTCGGAGAGATTCCTACAGAATATTCGGCATATGCCGTATTGGTATGTCGGAAGTATATTGATATACTTCGCCCCGTATTGTTTTGGTTATATTCCGGTACAACGAACGACTCGGCGAGGAGATATCGATGAAAGCAGCCGGCAAGCTGGACGTACGCGAGATTCGCCGCAAGCTCGGCCTCAACCAGCAGCAGTTCTGGTCCAAGCTGGGCGTCACCCAGAGCGGCGGGTCGCGCTATGAGAGCGGCCGTTCCATGCCCAAGCCGGTGCAGCAACTGCTGCGCCTGGTGTATCTGGAGAGCATCGACATCGGCAAGATCCGCCGGGAAGACTGGGAAGTGGTGGAGTACCTCAAGTCGACCGACGCCGGCCTGTACAAGGAATTGAAGAAGGCCGCGCGCAGCCGCTCGGCGCGGGCCAACTGAGCCCTCCCGTCCCGGCGCCCCCGCCGGCTGCGTAGGGCGAAGCTGGGCCGGCGGATTGCCCGTCCATGACGTCAGTAGCCCTCGGTCGGTTGCGGCGCGCGGCGCCGTGTCACTGCGGCCAGGGTATGGACGAGACCCGCGGCCGCGACCCAGAACGACAGGGACGTCAGGCTGGACGGGAAGTAGCGCGTCAGCCGTGGCGCGAACTGCGCCAGGGTCGGGTCGGCGAAGCGGCCCGAGAAGAAGTAGAAGCTGCCGCTGGAAATCAGCTCGCATACCAGCGCGCCGACGACAACCGCCACCGCCAGCGGCACGAGGGTGGCGGGCTTGAAGGCGTGACGCGCGGCATACCAGCGGCCGGCCGCCCACAGCGCGCCGTAAGCCGCCACCAGGGCCGCATAGGCTGGGGAAACGCAGAAGCTGCTGACCCCGTTCCGGAAAATCGCGATGTAATCGAGCAGGGCGGCGCCGGCGAGAAACAGGCCGAGCGCCCACACGGGCCGCAAGTAGATGCCGGCGAGGAAGAACGCCGCCCAGGAGGCACTGGGCAACGCTTGTTTTACGGTGGGGAAATGGTGACCGCGCGTGGCGATCATCAGCGCCAGCAGGGCGCAGCCGATGGCAAGCTGCCAGCGGTTGGAAAGTGTTCGCATGCTGCTCTCCTGTGCAATCGGATACACGAATCGTCAAAGCGGAACAAAAATCCTGCTCTCACCCTCGCTCAGCTCGCGCAACGGATGGCCGAATGCGCGCGACAGGGCGGCGGCGTTCAATACCTGGCCGGCGGGCCCCTCCCGGACGCCGCCTTCGCCCGACAGCAGCAGCGCCCGATCGGCGTAGCGCAGGGCGAGGTTGATGTCGTGCAGCACCATGACGATGCCTACACCGTCCGTCCGCGCGCGCTCGGTGAGCAGGTTGAGCACGGCGATCTGGTGATTGAGATCCAGGTGGGCGAGGGGTTCGTCCAGTAGATAGAGCAGCGGCTGCTGGGTGAGCAGGGCGGCGATCGCCAGCCGCTGGCGCTCGCCGCCGGAGAGGGGATGTACGTCGCGCGCCGCGAACTCCGCCAGGCCGACGGCGGCGAGCGCTTCCCGGGCAATCCGTTCGTCATGGGGGCCCTCCCAGGCCCAGCGGCTCAAGTGCGGATGGCGGCCGGCAAGCGCCGTCTCCAGCACCGTGGAGGGAAAGGCATCCAGATGATGCTGCGGCAATAGGCCGCGCAGCCGGGCGGCGCGGCGCGGGTCCATGGCATCGAGAGGGACGCCGCACAGTTCCACGGTACCGCGCGCCGGCGGCCGCATGCCGGCCAGGGTATGCAGCAGCGTCGTTTTGCCGGCGCCGTTGCGGCCCAGGATGACCAGCCGCTCGCCCGCCTGCAGCATGAAGCCCAGGTCGGCGGCGATGCGCACCGTGCCGACAGTCACCTCCAGGCCCCGGACGGCGAGCAGAGGTCCGCCCGTCTGGGGCGCATGCGCATCGTTTTGCGCTGCGTGCTCCGGCGGCTGGTCCCGCCGCTGCGCGACTGCCGGCATGGTGGGCCGCGGCTGCGGAATCATGAACGCCCTCCGTGGGGATTGCGCGTCAGCAGGTACAGGAATACCGGCACGCCGATGAGTGCCGTCAACACGCCCACCGGCAGTTGCTGGGGGGCAACGACGGTGCGCGCCAGGGTATCGGCCAAGGTCAGCAGCGCGCCGCCGGCCAGGGCCGCGGCGGGCAGCAGGATACGCTGGTCGTTGCCGATGGCCAGGCGTATCAGATGCGGAACGATCAGGCCGACGAAGCCGACGCTGCCGGTAGTGGTCACCGATGCGGCCGTGAGCAGCGAGGCAGCCACGTAGACCAGGCCGCGCAGCCGCGCCACCGGCACACCCAGGGAACGCGCGGCGAGATCGCCGCGGGCAAGCAAATTGAGATCCCGGGCAAAGGGCCAGGTGCCGGCCAGCCCTGCCGCCAGCATGAGCAGTGCCGGCCAGGGGGAACCGGCGTGGCCTAGGTCGCCCATCAGCCAAAACAGCATGCCACGGAGCTGTTTCTCGGGCGCCACCGAAAGGATCAGCGCCACCGCCGCGCCGCAGCCGGCCGCGACGATGACGCCGGTCAGCAGCAGCCGCGTCTGGGTCCAACTGCCGTCACCGCGTGCCAGGCTGAACACGATCAGGGTAGCGGCCAGGGCGCCGGCGAAGGCGCCGCCGTGCACCAGCGCCAGCGGCAGCCCGATCAGCATGGCGGAAAGTGCTCCCACCGCGGCGCCGCCCGAGACGCCGAGCACATAAGGATCGGCCAGCGGATTGCGCAACAGCACCTGCATCATGGCGCCGGCCAGTGCCAGCAGCCCCCCGCAAGCGAAAGCGGCCAGCGCCCGCGGCAGCCGCAGGCCGCGCACCACTTCGCCGGCCATCCCGTCTGCCTCTCCCAGCAGCGCCCGCCCGACGTCGGTCGGCGCCACCGCGAAGCTGCCCGCGGCAAGCGCCAGCAGTACGGCCGCCGCCCCAAGCAAGGCGAGCAGCGACAGGACCAGCAGGGCGCGGCGGCGGGCGGGCACGACGTTATTTCGGCACGTAGCGCACGCCGACGAACAGGTTGGCGCCGGGCACGGCATAACCCCAGACCGTCTCGTACTTCTTGTCCGTTACGTTGTTGGCCCGAGCCTCCAGTGTCCAGTCGGTCGCCAAGCGATAGTTCAGCGTGGCATTGAGCAGGCTATAGCCGCCCATGCGACGCGTGTTGGCAAGGTTGTCGTAGCGCGCTCCGACGGCAAGCAGTTCGGCGCCCGCTTCCCACGCGCCGAACTGCCGGGCGGCACGGAGCGCGAGTTGCCGGTCGGCGCGGCGGATCAGGCGCTTGCCGGTATCCGCATCGCGCGGCCGCTGCAGATCCACCGTGGCGGCGAGGCGCATCTTGGCGACGCTCCCCGTGTAAGTGAAAGTCGTGCCTTCCAGCTTGGCGCGGCCGATGTTTTGCGGCATGAACGTCGTGCTGTCGAACACGATCAGGTCACGCACACGGTTGTTGAAGTACACGGCGCCGACCGAGTGCCGCGGCGCGTCCCAGAATACGCCCAGCTCGCGGTTGAACGCTTGCTCGGGCTTGAGGTTGGCATTGCCGAAACCCGGGAAATACAGCTCGTTGAAGCTGGGCGCGCGGAAGCCGGTGCCGACCGACACGTGGGCGCGCCACTCGGAGCCGAACTGGTAACCGTAGGCGAGCAGCCCGGTCGTCTTGTTGCCGAACTGCGAGTTCTCGTCGTGACGCGCGTTCACCTGCAAGCGATGGGGGCCGGCATGGCCGGTCCATCCGGCGAGGAGGGTATCGATGCGCCGCGAGCGGTCGAAATTGGTACCGCTGTGCGCCTTCTGCTTGAGGGTCTCGAGCCCGAGCAGGGCCTGGCCGAGAGGCAGCTTCACGTCGTTCTGCCAGGAGACTTGGTCCTGATCGGTGCGAAATACCGCACCCTGGGGGCTGAAGGCGCTGTAGTCGGTCGAGTCGTCGGTGGATCGACCGATCCGCAGCGTGCTCGTCCACGCGTCGCCGATGCGGTTCCTGCTGTAGGCGTTGTATGACGTGACGGTGAGGTCGGTGCGGTTGTCGAAAGTCGGGCCGCCGTCGTACCAACTGCGGCCGTCGGCGTTGAAGACCGAAGCGCCGATCTCATGGCCGGGGGCGGGCCGAAAGGCGATGTTCGCCGATATATTGCGGTTCCAGTAGCCGTCCCGATCCGGGTTGAAGTTGAAGGGCTGTTTGTCGCGGTCGGCGATGGCATTGAACCCTTTCGTGTTTTCATAGCCTGCCTGCAGGCTGTAGGACCACTCCTTCGTTGCGCCCGAGACCCCCGCGGAAGCTTTGCTCGTGTCGTAGGTGCCATAGCCGGCAAAGGCGGACGCGCGGGCGGGGCCTTCGCCTCGCTTGGTGAAGATCTGGATGACGCCGCCGATGGCGTCCGCGCCGTAGAGCGCCGAGGCCGGACCGCGCAGGATCTCGATACGCTCGATCTGCGACAGCGGGATGCCTTCGAAGGATGCCGTGCCCAGGGTCGCCGAGCCGACCCGCTGTCCGTCGATGAGCAGCAGGGTGTGGCTGGCGTTGGCGCCCCGGATGAAGACGCTGGTTGCCTTGCCCGGACCGCCGTTGTTGGCTATTTGGATGCCCGGTTGCTTGGCGAGCAACTCGGCGAGAGTGGATTGGCCGGCCTGCTCGATTTCCTCACGGCCTATGATGCTGACATCAGGCAAGAGCTCGTTGGCGCGCGTTGCCTGACGGGTGGCGGTGACGACTACGGCTTCCAGTTCGGTGGCCTGGGGAAAAGCGGGTGCCGGCAGCGCGAACAGCAGAGCCAGCGCGGCTGGAATGGTGCGAAGTTTCATTGTTGCTCCCCGTATTTCCGGCGCGCGTCCCCGCCGCCGGAAAGATTGGCGACATGAAACTGCCGGATCGGGGTCAGGGTCGAAGGGAATGGGTCCGCATTCGGCCGCCGCTCCCCGCGGCAGTTCCGCATGTGGGTCCGAAGGCCGGTATCCGGGCTTGCAAGTCTTGACGCGCCGCCTTCCCAGGCTTCTTGCCCAGTGGCATGGTTGGCGCGCCCGCACTTGCTTACCGTTGCGGGGGCAGCTGAGGCTTCATGGCACCCATAATGAGCGCCTACTTACCTCATTCCCGTTTAACCCTGCGGCGGGACGCCGCATGGGCACCTGCGGACTCGTTGCGCCCCGGGGTCAGTCCCCTGGGCACGCTGCGGATTATAGCACGCACATTTCGGCCCCCCGTCCGCTACACTGCGCCTCTTGCCGCCTCCTGGAGGCGATAAACAACATGCAGAACGGCTTGCTATTTCTTGACCGAAAAAGACTTTTCCTATAGCTTGTCGCGATGGATAGCGAACTCTTCGCGCTCGAAGAAAAGATCGAGCAGTTCATTTCCCTGTGTCAGGGACTGCGCGCCGAGAACCAGGAGTTGCGCACGCGCGTTGCCGCACTGGAGGCGGACAACAAGCGCCTGACGGAGAGAATCGACGCCGCCTGCGTCCGGCTCGAAGGCATCATGCGGAGGCTGCCTGAACAATGAATGCTCCTGAAGACAACACCCTGGACATCACCCTGCTGGGGCGCGAGTATCGCGTCGCCTGCAAGCCGGAAGACCGGGAGACGCTGCAGGCCGCGGTGCGCTATGTGGATGAGAAGATGCGCGAGATAGCAGGAAAAACCAAGGCAAGCGGGGAGCGCCTGGCAGTGATGACCGCCCTCAACATCGCCCACGAGCTGGTTTCGCTAAAATTGCCCGGCGGCTTTGACGCCGTCGAGTTTAAGCGTAGAATCGCTTCCATGCAGGCGCGCCTCGATGCAGCGATGGCGAGCCAGGAACGTCTGTTCTAGCCCGCCCCTGCCGCGCGGTTGGTCGCCCACCGATTTCCCCTGCGGTGTTGGTCAAGGCCATACATTCCTTGAACCAATATATATTGGCATAGGCCGCGGACTCGAGCGTCACTTTTGAGCGCGTCCCTCCGTCGGAAGCGCCTACGGTGACCGGAAAGCAGCCACACTGAACCTGCCGGTTCAGGATGCCGGCCTGGCGGCACAGGCGGGGGATCCCAACAAATCTGTTGTAAAGTTGCGGGCGCGGAATGGGATTCCGCGCCCTTTTTGCATTTACGATCATGCGCTACTGGCTGATGAAATCGGAACCGGATGCCTACAGCATCGACGACCTGGCGCGCGACCGGGTGACGCCGTGGACCGGCGTGCGCAACTACCAGGCGCGCAACTTCATGCGCGACCAGATGCGGGTGGGCGACCAAGCGTTCTTCTACCACTCCAACTGCGCCGAGCCGGGCATCGTCGGCATCATGGAAGTGGCCCGGGCCGCCTATCCGGACGAGACCCAGTTCGACAAGAGCAGCGATTACTACGACCCGGCCGCCACCCGCGACAACCCGCGCTGGGTGCACGTGGATGTGAGGTTCGTGAAGAAGACCCCGCTGGTGAGCCTGGCGGAGCTGCGCGCCCACCCGGAGCTGGCCCGCATGCGCGTGCTGGCCAAGGGCAACCGCCTGTCCATCACGCCGGTGGATCCGGCCGAGTGGAAATTCATCACCGAGCGGCTGATGTGATGCTCTGGCTGCTGGGCTATCTCGCGCTGGGCGCTTTTGCCGGCTTTTTCGCCGGCATGCTGGGTATCGGCGGCGGGCTGGTGATGGTGCCCATCCTCACCCTGTTCTTCAGCGAGCAAGGCTTCGCCCTGGACCAGGTGCTGCGCCTGGCGCTCGGCACCTCGGCGGCGGCCATCATCTTCACTTCCGTGTCCAGCCTGCGCACCCATCATCACCATGGCGCCGTCATGTGGGACGTGGTCAAGGCCATCACGCCGGGCATTCTGATCGGCACCGGCCTGGGCTCCCTCATCGCCAGCCATGTGCCGGCCCGCCCCCTGGCGGCGTTCTTCGCCGTGTTCGTGTGCCTGGTGGCCTTGCAGATGGGCATGAATCTCAAGCCCAAGCCGTCGCGGCAACTGCCCGGGCCGGCGGGTGTGGCGGGCGTGGGGGTCGGCATAGGGGCGGTGTCAGCCCTGGTTGCCATCGGCGGCGGCTCGCTCACCGTGCCCTTCCTCACCTGGTGCAACGTGCGCGTGCAGCAGGCCATCGGCACTTCGGCCGCAGTGGGCTTCCCCATCGCCCTGGGCAGCACCCTGGGCTATGTCTTCAACGGCTGGACCGCCGCCGGCCTGCCGGCGGGCAGCATCGGTTATGTCTACCTGCCGG
Organism: Uliginosibacterium gangwonense; assembly: GCA_020723855.1. Classification (GTDB taxonomy): domain Bacteria; phylum Pseudomonadota; class Gammaproteobacteria; order Burkholderiales; family Rhodocyclaceae; genus DYIB01. The sequence continues at coordinate 8,406 of DYIB01000062.1, read as the reverse complement.
CGCTCGCCGGCGTGGTGGTCGCCAGCGTGCTGGCCGCTCCCTACGGGGCGCGCACCGCCCATCGCCTGCCCGTGGCGACCCTCAAGCGCATCTTCGCCGGCGTGCTGGTGATCCTTGCAGGGAAGATGCTGTGGAGCCTCTACACCTCCTGACCCAGGTGGGGACCCAGCAGCCGGCGTCGCCAATTACGTGAGCATACTGGAGCGCGTGCGATGAATCTCGCCCTCTACCTGCAGCGGGCCGCCGCCGTGTTCGGCGCGCGCCCGGCCATCGCCGTCGGCGATCGGGTCCATGCCAGCTACTGCGAGTTCGCCCGGCGCACGGCCGAGCGTGCCGGCCTGCTGGCCCGTAGCCACGGCGTGGCGCCGGGAACGCGGGTGGGCATCTTTGCCCACAACTGCGCCGAGTACCTGGAAGCCCTCTACGCCGTGTGGCACGCAGGCGCCGTGGCCGTGCCCATCAACGCCAAGCTGCACGAGCGGGAGGCGGCCTACATCCTGCGCGACTCGGGCGCCGTGCTGTGCCTGGCGGACGCCGAGCACCGCGATGCGCTGGCGGCCCTGGAAGTGCAGGAGCGGGGCGCGGCGCGCCTGCTCGCCTTCGAGGAGGACTGGGCCGGCGGCGAGCCCCTGCCCCTGGCGGCGCGCGCCCCCGACGATCTGGCCTGGCTGTTCTACACCAGCGGCACCACCGGCCGGCCCAAGGGCGTGATGCTCAGCCACCGCAACCTGCAGCTCGCCACCCTTTGTTATCTGGCCGAGGTCAATCCCACCACGGCCGACGACGCCCTGCTGCACGCCGCACCCCTGTCCCATGGCTCGGGCATCTACAACTTCGGCGCCGTGTGGCAGGGGGCGGTACAGGTGATCCCGCGGGAGCCCCATTTCGATCCGGCCGCCGTGTTCCAGCTGATCGCCGCCTGGCGGGGGACGTCCTTCTTCGCGGCGCCCACCATGGTGAAGCGCCTGGTGGCCTACGCACGGGAGCACAGGCCGTCCCTGGACAACCTGAACACCATCATCTACGGCGGCGGCCCCATGTACCTGGCGGACATCGAGGAAGCCCTGGCGGTGATGGGACCGCGTTTCGCCCAGATCTACGGCCAGGGCGAGTCGCCCATGACCATCACGGTGCTGCCCAAGCAAGCGCTGGCGGACCGCAGCCATGCGCGCTACCGGGAACGCCTCGCCTCCGTGGGCTATGCCCAGCCCATAGTGGAACTCAGCATCCGTTCGCCCGAGGGGCGGGAACTGCCGTCGGGAGAAATCGGCGAAGTATGCGTGCGCGGCGACGTGGTCATGCGCGGCTACTGGAACAACCCACAAGCAACAGCCGAGACCCTGCGCGAGGGCTGGCTCCACACCGGCGACGTGGGCGTGCTGGACGAAGACGGCTTCCTCACCCTGAAGGACCGTAGCAAGGACCTGATCATCTCCGGCGGCACCAACATCTATCCGCGCGAGGTGGAGGAAGCCCTGCTCACCTGCCCCGGGGTGCGGGAAGTGAGCGTGGTGGGGGTGCCGGATGCCGAATGGGGCGAGTCGGTGCTGGCCTTCGTGGTGGCGGCGCCGGGCGTGACGGCCGAGCAACTGGACGCCCACTGCCTGGAGCGCATCGCCCGCTTCAAGCGCCCCAAGCACTACCGCTTCGTGGCGGAGCTGCCCAAGAACAACTACGGCAAGGTGTTGAAGACCGAATTGCGCGAGCGGGTGCGGCGCGAGTTTGGAGGAAACGGCAATGATGCTTGAAGGTAGAATCGCCCTGGTGACCGCGCGCGATGGCATCACGGTGGATGCCGTATGTCCCGGCTGGACGGCGCAATGAACGTCGCGTCGTTCCTCAGCGCCCGGTGAACTCCGGAGGCTCCTTGGCCAGGAAGGCGCGCAGCCCCTCCCGGTAGTCCTCGGTGTCGAGGAAGGCGAAGTTCTCGGCGATCTCCCCTTCGTCCAGCGGTGCCGCGCGGAAGGCGAGGCGCCGCACCAGCTTCTTGTGGGCGCGCGCCACCAGGGGGGCGCCGGCGGCGATGCGCCGGGCAGTGGCCAGGGCCTCCTCCTCCGCGTCCCCATCCTGCACCACGCGCGTCACCAGGCCCTTGCGGTAGGCCTCGTCGGCGCCCATGAGCCGGCCCTCCAGCAGGATCTCCAGCATCACCGCGGGACCGACCCGCGCCACCAGGTTGGCCAGCTCCGTGTGGGCCATGGTGAAGCCCAGCTTGCCGATGGGGGCGCCGAAGCGCGCCGAGTGGGCGGCGATGCGCAGGTCGCACTGGGCGGCGATCTCCAGCCCGCCGCCGACGCAGTTGCCGCGAATCAGGGCCACCGTCGGGTGCAGGCATTGGTCGATGGCACGCAGGGCATTGCCCACCGTGACCTGGTGGAAGTGCAGGCATTTCTCGCGGGTGCCGCGCACCTCGGGGAATTCGGCGATGTCGCCGCCCGCGGCGAAATCCTGGCCGGCGCCGCGGATGACCACGCAGCGCAGTTCCGTGTCGGCCGAGAGCCTGCCGAACACGGCCGCCAGCTCCTGCCACATGGCGGCGGACAGGGCATTGCGCTTGGCCGGGTTGTCCAGGGTGACGAGGGCGATACGGTCCTGGATCTTGGTGGTGATTTTTCCGGACATGGGTTCAATCTCTTCAAACGCAAAGGTCGCAAAGGCGCAAAGGACGCAAAGAGGCTGGGTCTTTCCGATCTGCGTCTTAGGCGGTTCGTCTTTTACGCCGCCCGCTCCGCCTGGCGGGCGAGCGCTTGCCGCCCCGAGCGCAGGTGGGCGCGCATGGCCTCCTCGGCCCGGGCGGCGTCCCGGTCGCGGATCGCTTCCATGATGGCCCGGTGCTCCTCCAGGGATTGCTCCAGCCGCCCTTCCAGGAACAGGGAATGGTGGCGGTTGAGCTTCATGACCTTGCGCAGGTCCTGGATCACCTGCAGCAGCCAGCGGTTGCCGGCGATCTGCTGCAAGGTCAGGTGGAAGCCCTGGTTGGCCTCGAAGAAGCGGTCTATGTCGCCGGCGGCCGCCGCCCGCTCCAGTTCGTCGTGCAGCCGCTCCAACTGGGCGAGCGCCCCGGCACCCATCCTGCGCACCGCCTCGGAGGCGCAGCGGCCTTCCAGCAGGGCCATGAGGTCGAAGATTTCGTCCAGGTCCTGCTCCGACAGCTCGGTGACATAGCAGCCGCGGCGCGGCTTGAGGGTCACCAGGCCCTCGGCCGCCAGCACCTTGAGGGCTTCCCGCAGGGGGGTGCGGCTGATGCCGAATTCCTCGGCCAGGGCCTGCTCGTCTATCCAGGCGCCCGGCGCCAGCTCGTGGCGGAAAATGCGCTGGCGCAGGCGTTCGGCCACTTCCTCGTACAGGGCGGGCTGCTTGATGCGGCTGACCATCTTTGTTACTCCGAGAGCCCCTCTTGCATTCATAATTATGGATAACGTATTATTAACGTCACGGGATGTCAAGCACCCCATCCTCATCAGTGATTGCACGAACGAAAGAGGTATCCTATGTCCGGCTCCAAACTGCTCGATTCCTCCAACCTGGATCTGTGGGAGAAGGCGGCCGCCAAGTCCGCCCCCGGCGGGGACGTCTCCAAGCTCAACTGGCATACGCCCGAGGGCATTACGGTCAAGCCGCTCTATACCCGGCGCGACCTGGAGGGGCTGCAATATACGGATACCCTGCCCGGCTTCGAGCCCTTCGTGCGCGGCCCCCAGACCACCATGTACGCGGTGCGCCCCTGGACCATCCGCCAGTACGCGGGCTTCTCCACCGCCGAAGAATCCAACGCCTTCTACCACAAGGCTCTGGCGGGCGGTGGCCAGGGCATTTCGGTGGCCTTCGATCTGGCCACCCACCGGGGCTATGACTCGGACCATCCGCGCGTCACCGGCGACGTGGGCAAGGCGGGCGTGGCGGTGGATTCCGTGGAGGACATGAAGATCCTGTTCGACGGCATCCCCCTGGACAAGATCTCCGTGTCCATGACCATGAACGGCGCCGTGCTGCCGGTGCTGGCGGGCTATGTGGTAGCGGCCGAGGAGCAGGGCGTGGCCCAGGACAAGCTGTCGGGCACCATCCAGAACGACATCCTCAAGGAGTTCATGGTCCGCAACACCTATATCTACCCGCCCGAGCCCTCCATGCGCATCATCGCCGACATCATCGAATACACGGCGAAGCACATGCCCAAGTTCAACTCCATCTCCATCTCCGGCTACCACATGCAGGAGGCGGGCGCGACCCAGGCCCTGGAGCTGGCCTTCACCCTGGCCGACGGCAAGGAGTACGTGAAGACGGCGCTCGCCCGCGGCATGGACGTGGACGATTTCGCCGGGCGCCTGTCCTTCTTCTTCGCCATCGGCATGAACTTCTACCTGGAGGTGGCCAAGCTGCGCGCCGCACGCCTGCTGTGGTGGCGCATCATGAAGGGCTTCGGCCCCAAGAACCCCAAGTCCATGATGCTGCGCACCCACTGCCAGACCTCGGGCTGGTCGCTGACCGAGCAGGACCCCTACAACAACGTGGTGCGCACCGCCATCGAGGCCATGGCGGCGGTGTTCGGCGGCACCCAGTCGCTGCACACCAATTCCCTGGACGAGGCCATTGCGCTACCCACCGACTTTTCGGCGCGCATCGCCCGCAACACCCAGCTCATCATCCAGGAAGAGACCCACATCTGCAACGTGATCGATCCCTGGGCCGGCTCCTACCTCATGGAGAAGCTCACCCAGGACATGGCCGACCAGGCCTGGGCCATCCTCTCGGAAGTGGAGAGAATGGGCGGCATGACCCGCGCGGTGGAGTCCGGCTGGGCGAAGCTCAAGATCGAGCAGTGCGCCGCCGAGAAGCAGGCGCGCATCGATTCCGGCAAGGACGTGATCGTGGGGGTGAACAAGTACCGCCTGGCCGAGGAGGAGCCGGTGGAGATCCGCGAGATCGACAACACCGCAGTGCGCGAAGCCCAGATCGCCCGCCTCAAGCGCATCAGGGCCAGCCGCGACAGCGCCGCAGTGCAGCGGGCGCTGGAGGCGCTGACCGAGTGTGCGCGCACCGGCCAGGGCAACCTGCTCGACCTGTCCATCCGGGCCATCCGGCTGCGCGCCACCGTGGGCGAAGTGTCCGACGCCCTGGAAAAAGTGTGGGGCCGCTTCCGTGCCACCAACCAGGCGATCTCCGGCGTGTACGGCGCCGCCTTCGAGGGCGACTGGGAATGGCAGGAGCTGAAGTCGGCCATCGACGCCTTCGCCCGAGAGGAAGGCCGGCGCCCGCGGGTGATGATCGCCAAGCTGGGCCAGGACGGCCACGACCGGGGCGCCAAGGTGGTGGCCACCGCCCTGGCCGACCTGGGCTTCGATATCGACATCGGCCCCCTGTTCCAGACGCCCGAGGAGGCGGCACGCCAGGCGGTGGAGAACGACGTCCATGCCATCGGCGTATCGACCCTGGCCGCCGGCCACAAGACCTTGGTGCCGGCCCTGATCCGGGCGCTGAAGGACCAGGGCGCCGACGACATCATCGTCTTCGTGGGCGGCGTCATTCCCGCCCAGGACTACGATTTCCTGTACCACGCCGGGGTGGCCGGCATCTTCGGGCCGGGTACGCCCATCCCTGCCTGCGCCCGCAAGGTGCTGGAGGCGATCCGCCAGGCGCGGACGACGGCCTGACCCGGCGGCGGCCCGGATGAACGACACCGTGACCGGCAAAGCCCTGCTCGACGACGCCGACCGGGCGCTGGTGGACGGCGTGCTGGCCCGCAGCCGCCGGGCCCTGGCCAAGGCCATCACCCTGGTGGAGTCCACCCGCGCCGATCACCAGGTGCGCGCCCAGGCGGTGCTGGAGGCGTTGCTGCCCCACACCGGCCGCTCCATCCGGGTGGGCATCTCCGGCGCCCCCGGCGCCGGCAAGTCCACTTTCATTGAGGCCCTGGGCCTGCATCTCATCGGGCGCAGCCACAAGGTGGCGGTGCTCGCCGTGGATCCTTCCAGCTCCCTTTCCGGCGGCTCGATATTGGGCGACAAGACACGCATGGAGCGCCTGTCCCGGTCCCATGACGCCTTCATTCGCCCCTCGCCCTCGGGCGGCAGCCTGGGCGGCGTGGCGGAGAAGACGCGCGAAGCCCTGCTGGTGTGCGAGGCCGCCGGCTTCGACGTGATCATCGTCGAGACCGTGGGCGTGGGCCAGTCGGAGACGGCGGTGGCGGGCATGGTGGATGTTTTCGTCCTGCTGCAACTGCCCAACGCCGGCGACGAGCTGCAGGGCATGAAGAAAGGCATCGTCGAGCTGGCCGACATCGTGGTCATCAACAAGGCCGACATCGATCCCACGGCGGCGCAGTTCGCGTGCCATCAGATGCGCAACGCCCTTTCCCTGCTTCGGTCCTCCTCGCTCCACTGGCGCCCGCCGGTGGTGACCGTGAGCGCTTTGCGTCACGAAGGTATGGACGCTCTGTGGAACGAGGTGGAGCGCTACCGCAAGGCCATGGCGGACAGCGGTGAGCTGGAGGCCAGGCGCCGGCGCCAGGCGGTGGACTGGATGTGGACCCTGATCGACAGCGGCCTGCGCCTGCACTTCCGCCGCCACCCCGAAGTCCGGCGCCACCTGGACGAGATCCACCGGGCGGTGGAACGGGGAGCCATGACGCCGGCCGCCGCCGCCTACCGGCTGCTGGGATATCTGCACGAGAAATGAAACCGAAAGCGAAGAAATCCAGACGGGAGAAATACCATGCATGACATCATCCGCCGGCTCGACGAGAAACGCGCGGCCGCCCGGCTCGGCGGCGGCGAGAAACGCATCGAGGCCCAGCACGCCAAGGGCAAGCTCACCGCGCGCGAGCGCATCGAACTGCTGCTCGATCCCGATTCCTTCGAGGAATGGGACATGTTCGTCGAGCACCGCTGCACCGATTTCGGCATGGCCGAGCAGAAGGTGCCGGGCGACGGCGTCGTCACCGGCTACGGCACGGTGAACGGCCGCCTGGTGTTTGTCTTCAGCCAGGATTTCACGGTATTCGGCGGCGCCCTGTCGGAAGCCCATGCCGAGAAGATCTGCAAGATCATGGACCACGCCATGAAGGTGGGCGCGCCGGTGATCGGCCTCAACGACTCGGGCGGCGCGCGCATCCAGGAAGGCGTGGCCTCCCTGGGCGGCTATGCCGAGGTGTTCCAGCGCAACGTGCTGGCCTCGGGCGTCGTGCCCCAGATCTCCCTGATCATGGGCCCCTGCGCCGGTGGTGCGGTCTATTCCCCGGCCATGACCGACTTCATCTTCATGGTGAAGGATTCCTCCTACATGTTCGTCACCGGCCCGGACGTGGTGAAGACCGTGACCCACGAGGAAGTGACGGCCGAGGAGCTGGGCGGCGCCATGACCCATTCCACCAAGTCGGGGGTGGCGGATCTCGCCTTCGAAAACGACGTGGAAGCGCTCATGATGCTGCGCCGCTTCATCGCCTACCTGCCTTCCAACAACCGGGAGAAGCCGCCGGTGGTGCCCACCGACGATCCCCCCGACCGCCTGGATTTCTCCCTCGACACCCTGGTGCCGGACAACCCGAACAAGCCCTACGACATCAAGGAACTGATCATCAAGACGGTGGACGAGGGCGATTTCTTCGAGCTCGCCCCCGACTACGCCAAGAACATCGTCATCGGCTTCGGGCGCATGAACGGCCAGACCGTGGGCATCGTCGCCAACCAGCCCCTGGTGCTGGCCGGCTGCCTCGACATCAGGAGCTCCATCAAGGGGGCGCGCTTCGTGCGCTTCTGCGACGCTTTCAACATCCCCATCATCACCTTCGTCGATGTGCCGGGGTTCATGCCCGGCACGGCCCAGGAATACGGCGGCATCATCAAGCACGGCGCCAAGCTGCTCTACGCCTACGCCGAGTGCACCGTGCCCAAGGTGACGGTGATCACGCGCAAGGCCTACGGCGGCGCCTACGACGTGATGAGCTCCAAGCACCTGCGCGGCGACGTGAACTTCGCCTGGCCCTCGGCCGAGATCGCGGTCATGGGGCCCAAGGGCGCGGTGGAGATCATTTTTCGCAAGGACATCGGCGATCCCCGGAAGATCGCCGAGCGCACCGAGGAGTACAAGCAGAAGTTCGCCAACCCCTTCGTGGCCGGGGCGCGCGGCTTCATCGACGACGTGATCATGCCCCACGAGACGCGCAGGCGCATCTGCCGCTCGCTCGCCATGCTCAAGGACAAGAAGCTGGAGAACCCGTGGCGCAAGCACGGGAACATTCCGCTTTGAAAAGACAAACCGCATCTAACGCGAAGAACGCAAAGACGCAAAGAGCGCAAAGAGAAACCGATTCTTTCGCGCCTTTCTTTGCGTCCTTTGCGTCTTTGCGCCCTTTGCGGAGTTATCGTCAAGTCTGGTGTATGAGCCGCCCCGGCATGGCTGATCAGGCGG
>DYIB01000061.1 GCA_020723855.1 Uliginosibacterium gangwonense | reverse complement strand
CTGGTGACGGGCGCTGAATACCGTGGAGAAGTCGGCAGAGGGCATACTAGGCGGGCTGCCCCCGCCGAAGGCCCGAACGATGAAAGACGAAGGATCGTGACGAAGAGAGACGGGAATGCATCTGACCACTTGCACACGCAGGCTGCGGCCAGCCCGCAGGACGAACTCGTCGCTGGGTCGTCCGAACAACCGGAGTCGATTCACACCCAAGCGTTGCTGGCCCAAGCGCTGGAGCGGGCCAACCTGCAACGCGCATTGAAGCAAGTGCGCCAGAACGAAGGCGCGCCGGGCATCGACGGCATGACGGTCGATGAACTGCCGGACTACCTCCGTCACCACTGGCCGGAAATCCGCGCGCGACTGCAAGCGGGCCATTATTGCCCGCAACCGGTCAAGCGCGTGGAGATTCCCAAGCCGGACGGGAAGACCCGCCCTCTGGGCATTCCCACGGTGCTGGATGAACTGGATTGGGAACTGGATCGGCGCGGCCACCGCTTCGCCCGTTATGCTGACGACTGCAACATCCTCGTCAAGAGCAAGCGCGCGGGCGAACGGGTGACGGCCAGCGTGACACGCTTTGTAAGCGACTCGCTGCGACTCGCAGTGAATCCACTGAAAACAATGGGGGCCGGCCGGCTACCGGGAACTGCGCAAGCGCGGGGTATCGGTGCGCGAAGCGTGGAACACCGGCAAATCGGCCCATGGTCCATGGCGGCTGTCAAAGACACCGGCATTGGCGATTGCGCTACCATTGCGCTTCTTCGAAACTTTGGAACTACCCAGCCTTGCGCCACGGTAGGAATTCAATTCATCGAACCGCCGGATACGTGATCCGTACGTCCGGTGGTGTAGAAGGGAGGAGCCGCAAGGCTTCTTCCTATCCTGATTAGCGCTTATCTAGCCTCACCCAAGGGAGAACAGAATGCGAAGAGGCCGGTACTACTTGAGCCGCGGCACGTGGCCCGTCTGAACGCTAGCCACAAACCTCATCGCTCAACCCCGATCCCAAGCATTTCCCGCGATCGCCCCCACTCGATACCCAGCTTCGCCATCAGATTCACCGCGTCAAACGGCGCCCGCACCTTGCAGTCGTTGTCGAAGTAGCAATAGACGTCGCGCGCCGCCGCGCCCGGCGCCGGCCGGCGGGAGATCGCACGGCATCGTCCGGCTCGCCGCCGCGGGTCCAGGCGCGGATGCGCGCGGCCCAGCGCTCCAGGGCTTCGTCGGTGTAGCCGCTGGCATAGAGTTCCTTCTCGCCGCGCAGGCGCAGGTACATGAAGTCGGCGGTGACGTCCTCCACGTAGGGCCACTTGCCCGGCGAGTCGGCCACCACCAGGGCGACGTTGTGCCGGCGCGCCCGCGCGTCCCGGTGACAAGCCCGGGGGCTTTGGCTATGCTTGGCCTGGCTCCGACTCCAAAAAGATTGCATGCGCCTGGTCCTCATCAGCGGTTTGTCCGGCTCCGGCAAGAGTATCGCGCTGAACGTCCTGGAGGACGCGGGTTACTACTGCGTGGACAATCTCCCGGCCACCCTGTTGCCCCAGATGCTGGAAACCCTGGACAAGGCCGGCTACGACCGGGTGGCCGCCGCCATCGACGTGCGTTCCGGCGTGAGCCTGGGCGAGCTGCCCGAGCAGCTCATCGCCCTGCGCGCCTATGACCTGGAACTGCGCTTCATCTTCCTCGAGGCGCGCGACGAGACCCTGATCGCCCGCTTCTCCGAGACGCGCCGCAAGCATCCCCTGGCGAGCGACAACACTACCCTGGCCGAGGCCATCGCCCGGGAGCGCGAGATGCTCCAGGACATCGCCGAGCTGGGCCATCGCATCGACACCAGCGACCTCAAGCCCGGCACCCTGCGCACCTGGGTGACGGACTTCATCGAGATCGACGCCGGCGCCGGCCTCACCCTGCTGTTCGAGTCCTTCGGCTACAAGCACGGCATCCCCCTGGACGCGGATCTGGTGTTCGACGTGCGCTGCCTGCCCAACCCCTATTATGATCCGGCGCTGCGTCCCCTCACCGGCCGCGAGGCGCCGGTGGTGAGCTTCCTGGAGGCCCAGCCCGAGGTGCTGCGCATGGCCGCCGACATCCGCCGCTTCATCGCCGACTGGCTGCCCTATTACGTGCGCGACAACCGCAGCTATCTCACCGTGGCCCTGGGCTGCACCGGCGGCCAGCACCGCTCGGTGTATTTCGCCGAGTGGCTGGCGCGGGAATTCAAGGACGTGGCGCGGGTGCTGGTGCGTCACCGCGGTTTGCCTTAACCGGCGTTGCCCTGACCGGTTGCGGCCTGCTGCCGCCTCTGCTACGGTGCAGCCTTTGCTTATCGCGTTGCGCGCCCCGCAATGAAGGCGCTTCTCCGACTCATCCGTCCCGGCGACTGGCTCGTGCTGCTGGCCGCGCTGCTCGCCTGCGCTGCCCTGCTGCCCTACGCCTTTTCCGGCGGCGTGCCGGAAAAGGCCCTGGTCAAGCGCGACGGCCGCGTGGTGGCCGAGCTGGCGCTGACCGAGAGCCGCCGCATCGAGGTGGCCGGCCCCCTGGGCGTCACCGTCGTCGAGGTGCAGCCGGGCCGCGCCCGGGTGGCCGCCGATCCCGGGCCGCGCCAGTATTGCGTGCGCCAGGGCTGGCTCACCCACGCCAATGCTGTCGCCATATGCGCGCCCAACCACGTGAGCCTGGCCCTGGTGGGCCGCAACAAGGGTTATGACTCCCTCAGCTATTGAGCTGGCTGCCCGGGCGGACGACTACCGCGTGGCGCGCTACGCGGCGGCGGCCATCGCCCTGTCCCTGGTGGAAGCGGCCATTCCCTCGCCCCTGCCCGGGGTGAAGCCGGGGTTGGCCAACATCGTCATCCTGGTGGTGCTGGCGCGCTACGGGTGGCGCGACGCCCTGTGGGTGTCGCTGCTGCGGGTGGTGGCCGGCAGCCTGATGCTGGGGCATTTCCTGGCGCCCGGGTTCTTCCTGAGCCTCACCGGGGCACTCGCCAGCCTGGCGGTGCTGGGGCTGGCGGCGCGGCTGCCCGCGCGCTGGTTCGGCCCGGTGGGCCTGAGCGTGGCTGCCGCCTTCGCCCATATCGGCGGCCAGCTCGCCCTGGCGCGCGCCTGGCTGGTGCCCCACGACGGCCTGATCTACCTGGTGCCCCTGTTCGCTGTAGCGGCCCTGGTATTCGGGCTGGCCAACGGCTTGGCCGCCGCGCGCCTGCTGGCCGACCGGGACGCCGCGGCGCTATGAAGACTGTCGCCCTCGCCTTCACCGGCGCCTCGGGCATGCCCTATGGCCTGCGCTTGCTGGAATGCCTGCTCCAGGCGGGGGTGCGCGTGCATCTGGTCTATTCCCAGGCGGCCCAGGTGGTGGCCAAGCAGGAGCTGGGGCTGACCCTGCCGGCGCGCGCCGCCGAGGCGGAGCGGGAGCTGGCGGCGCGGCTGCCCGCCCAGCCCGGCCAGTTGCGCGTATTCGGGCGCGACGACTGGTTCGCGCCCATGGCCAGCGGTTCCAATCCGCCCGACGCCATGGCGGTTTGTCCCTGCACCACCGGCACCCTGGCGGCCATCGCCGCCGGCATGTCGGACAACCTGATCGAGCGCGCCGCCGACGTGGCCCTGAAGGAAGGGCGCAAGCTGGTGCTGGTGGTGCGCGAGACGCCCCTGTCGGCCATACACCTGGAGAACATGCTCAAGCTGGCTCGCGCCGGCGCCGTGATCCTGCCCGCCAACCCGGCCTTCTACCATCATCCCCAGAGCGTCCAGGACCTGGTGGATTACGTGACGGCGCGGGTGCTCGACCATCTGGGCGTACCCCACCGGCTCATGGGCCGCTGGGGCGAGGATCGCTGAGGCGTGGCCTTGTTCGACTTCCGGCGGCCCCGCGCCGACACCCCGCAGACCCTGGAGCTGCCCATCTTCGCGCTGCACAGCGTGCTCTTTCCCGAAGGGGTGCTGCCCCTCAAGGTGTTCGAGCAGCGTTACATGGCCATGATCTCGGAATGCCTGAAGGCGCAGCGGCCGTTCGGTGTGTGCCTCATCACCGAGGGGGCGGAAGTGGGCGCGCCGGCGCTGACCCATGCCGTGGGCACGATGGCGCGCATCGCCTCCTGGGACATGGTGCAGCCGGGCCTGCTGCACATCGTCGCCCGCGGCGAGGGCCGCTTCCGCGTCCTGGAGCGGCGCGCCGACCCCCAGGGCGTGGTGCGCGCCCGGGTCGAACCGCTGCCGCCGGAGCCGAGCCTGCCGGTGCCCGACACCCTGCAGGGCTTGCTGCCCCTGCTGCGCGCCATCGCCGCCGACGCCGGCGCCGAGCGCATCGCCGAGCCCCATCGCTTCGACGACGCCGCCTGGGTGGGCCACCGCTTCGCCGAAGTGCTGCCCATTCCCCTCATCGCCCGCCAGAAGCTGCTGGAACTGGACGACCCGGTCAGCCGCCTGGAGATCATCCACAAGTATCTGGCCCAGCGCGGGCTGGTGAGTTAGTCCCCTTGGTCGCTGCGGGCGAGCAGGGCCAGCCCGCCGGCGATGCCCCGGATGCGCGCTTCCAGCACGGCGCGGGCGTCGTCTTCCTTCAGGGGCACGCGCCGCACCTGGATGCGCCCGGGCAGCGGCGGTAGCGCCGGGGGCGCGCCCGTCTCCAGCAGCAGCACCAGGTCGGGCCAGTCGGCATCCGCCGAAGGGGCGGCCCGGGCCTCGATGCGCCCGGCCGCCAGGCGCCCGGTCAGCTCCAGCGCCAGCCGGGCCAGCTCCGGCTCAGGGCAGACGAACAGCAGGTGCAGGGGACGCTTGAACATTCAGGCCTTGCAGCAGCTTGCGCACCGGCGCCGGCAGGGGGGCGCTGCCGTGCTCGCTCACCTTTAGCCACACCGGGCCGCTCTCGTGCAGGGCGGGCGCGGCGTTCGCCACCTCGCACAGCAGCGGCCGCAGCTCCAGGTCGAAGTGGGTGAAGCCGTGGCGCAGGGGTGCCAGGTCGCGCACCGAGGCAACGGTGCAGCCGAAGGCGCGCAGCGCGAAGGGCGCAGCCGCCTCACCCTCCGGCAGCTCGGGCAGCCCCAGCAGTCCGCCCCAGATGCCCGGCGCGGGGCGCCGGACCACGAGCACGTGGCCGTCCCGGTGCAGGACCAGCACGGTCGTGCGGCGCCGCGGGCGCGCGCGCTTGGGGCGCGGCGCGGGCAGCTCCGCCGTGCGGCCCTCGCGCCGGGCCACGCAGGATGCGGCCAGGGGGCACCGCAGGCAGTCGGGGCGGGTGCGGCTGCAGACCGTGGCGCCCAGGTCCATCAGCCCCTGGGTGTAGGCCTCCACGTCCCGCTCGGGCAGCAGAGACTCGGCTAGCCGCCACAGGCGCGCCTCCACCGCCTTGTCGCCGGGAAAGCCCTCGATGCCGAAGGCGCGGGTGAGCACCCGCTTGACGTTGCCGTCGAGGATGGCGGCGCGGGCGCCGAAGGCGAAGGCGGCGATGGCCGCCGCCGTGGACCGGCCCACCCCGGGCAGGCGGGCGATGGCCTGCGGGTCGCGGGGAAAGACGCCGCCGTGGCTGTCCATCACCAGGCGCGCCGCACGCAGCAGGTTGCGCCCGCGCGCGTAATAGCCCAGCCCGCTCCACAGGGACAGCACTTCCTGTTCGCTGGCCGCGGCCAGCGCCGCCAGGGTCGGAAAGCGCGCCAGGAAGCGCTCGTAATAGGGGATGACGGTGCCCACCTGGGTCTGCTGCAGCATGATTTCCGACAGCCAGATGCGGTAGGGGTCGCGGGTGCCCTGCCAGGGCAGGTCGTGGCGGCCGTGGCTCTTTTGCCAGCGGATGAGGGTGCGGGCGAAATCGCTCAAGGGAGGCTCCGGAAGAAGCTGCGCATTGTGGCCCAGGAGCGGGCGGATTGCCATGGGCAGCCCTTGCCAGAAGGCGGCGGGGCCGCTAGCCTTGCTTCAGGTCTCAAATACTGTTGCAGCGTGAACGCCCCCTTTCCCCAAACCTCGGTGGTGGATACCCGAGCCCTGCGCGACGCCCTGGGCGCCTTCGCCACGGGCGTGACCGTGGTCACCGCCTGCTCCCCGGCCGGCGAATACGTCGGGCTGACGGTCAATTCCTTCAACTCCGTGTCCCTGGAGCCGCCGCTGATCGTGTGGAGCCTGTCGCTGGACTCGCCCAACCTGGAGGTCTTCCGGCGTGCCAGCCACTATGCGGTGAATGTGCTGGCCCTGGATCAGGCGGACTTGTCCCAGCTCTTCGCCTCGTCCGTCGGCAACCGGTTCGCCGGGCTGGAAGTGCGCGAGGGCCTGGGCAGCGCACCCCTGCTCAAGGGCTGCTGCGCCTGGTTCGAGTGCCGCAACGAGATCCGCCACCCGGGCGGCGACCACCTGGTGTTCATCGGCTACGTCGAGCGCTTCTCCCGCGCCCCGGGCGAGCCCCTGATCTATCACGCCGGCCGCTACCGGGCGCTGCGCGACCTCTGACGGGCGCTGGCCTCGCGCGCCTCGCCGTTGTGGCTACGGCCGGCCGCTCGGCGATGGCCAGGGGCGACACCAGGTAGTAGGCATGGCGCGACGGTACGGCCACCGGGAAGGGAACCGCCAGGCGCCCCGCGGCCACGTCGGCGCTCACCAGGGGCTTGAGCGCCAGGGCCACGCCCAGGCCGTCCATGGCCGCTTCCAGGGCCAGGCCGGCGTCGCTGAAATGGGGCCCGCGCGTGGCATCCACCCCCTTCACCCCCGCCGCCTTCAGCCATTCCTCCCAGCTCGGCCGCTCGCGCAGGTCCACCGTATCGCCGCCCGGCTCGCCCTCGGGCCGATCTATGGTGCCCAGGCTGCTGGACATGCGCAGCTCGACTTCCGGGTGCGCCTCGGTGAAGCGCTGCAGGCGCGGCATCAGCCAGCGCGCGGCGAAGGACGGGGGCGCGCTCAACACCAGGGTGCCCCTGGGCCCGTGGTGGCAGGTGCGCTCCACGGCGGCGGTCAGGCACTCGAAGCCCTCGCGCAGCTTGGGCAGCATGGCCTGGGCATCGTCGGTCAGCTCCAGGGCCCGGGTCAGGCGGCGGAACAGGGCCACCCCCAGGTAGTCCTCCAGGGCCTTGATCTGCTGGCTCACGGCCGCCGGCGTCACGTGCAATTCCTCGGCCGCCTTCTTGAAGCTCATGTGCCGGGCGGCGGCTTCGAAGGCGCGCAGGGAAGTCAGGGGCGGCAGGCGGTAGACCATGGACGGGATAGTTTTTCTAAATCATCGACTAATTATAAGTCGTTTGTTGCAGCGCAGCATGAGGCATATAGTGAGCATGCGGCTGCGGCATCGGGCCCAAAAGGCAGGAGCGCCGCACCGCGCCCACGAACTCACAAGGAGATGGAAATGAGAGATTATGCGGAAATCGAGCGCCACATCGCCGAAGCGCGCCGGCTGCGCAGCGAGGCCATGGGGGAGTACCTGGCGGCCGCCGGCCGAGCTCTCGCCCGGGGCGCCACTGCCGTCCTGTCCCTGCTGACCCGCAAGCTCCAGGCCAAGACCCCGCGCAATCCCGGCCCTTACCTGCCGGCGTGACAGCCGAGTTCTTGAGACGCGCAGGGATTGGCTCCGGCCGCCGCTGCGCGCCCAAGCAAAAACGAAGGGGGACTCTTGCGAATCCCCCTTCGTTTTTGGAGCGGGCGAAGGGAATCGAACCCTCGTCACCAGCTTGGGAAGCTGGGGTAATGCCATTATACGACGCCCGCAAGAGGCGCCAATTGTATGCTCCGAGGCCCCCGGCGCGCAACGTGGGCGGGCGGGTCGTGCCCGGCGCCATGTTAGAATTTCGCCGTTAGCGAGAGTGTGCGACGTGTTGGAAGTCCAGGTAAACGGCGAAAAGCGTGTCTTCGAGAGCACCCTGTCCGTGGCGCAACTGCTCGCGCGCATGGGGCTGGAAGGCAAGCGTGTGGCGGTGGAGCGCAACGGCGAGATCGTGCCGCGCAGCCGGCACGGCGCCACCGCGCTTGCCGCCGGCGACCGCCTGGAGATCGTCGTCGCCGTGGGCGGCGGCTGAGCGGCCGCGCCTTTCCCCTTCAGCGATACGAGGCCTCATGAATCAAGACCCGTTGGTGATTGCCGGAAAGACTTACCGCTCCCGCCTGCTGGTGGGCACCGGCAAGTACAAGGATTTCGCCGAGACCCGGGCGGCGGTCGAGTCCTCCGGCGCCGAGATCATCACCGTGGCCATCCGCCGCACCAACATCGGCCAGGAACCGGGGCAGCCGAGCCTGCTGGAAGTGTTGCCCCCGTCCCGCTACACCATCCTGCCCAACACCGCCGGCTGCTACAGCGCCGAGGACGCGGTGCGCACCCTGCGCCTGGCGCGCGAGCTGCTGGACGGCCACGACCTGGTGAAGCTCGAGGTGCTGGGCGACCAGAAGACCCTGTTCCCGGACATGCCCGAGACCCTGAAGGCGGCGGAAATCCTGGTGAAGGAAGGCTTCAAGGTCATGGTCTATTGCTCCGATGATCCCATCCAGGCCAAGCGCCTGGAGGAGCTGGGCTGTGTCGCGGTGATGCCCTTGGCATCCCTGATCGGCTCGGGCATGGGCATCCTCAACCCCTGGAACCTGCAGCTGATCATCGACAACGCCAAGGTGCCGGTGCTGGTGGATGCGGGCGTGGGTACCGCCTCCGACGCCGCCATCGCCATGGAGCTGGGCTGCGACGGGGTGCTCATGAACACCGCCATCGCCCAGGCGAAGAACCCGGTGCTCATGGCCAGCGCCATGAAGAAGGCGGTGGAGGCGGGGCGCGAAGCCTATCTCGCCGGGCGCATGCCCAAGAAGTTTTATTCCGCTTCGCCCAGCTCACCGACGGGTGGGATGATCGGCCGCTAGCTGGCGAGGCTCAGCCGCGCCGGCTGGGGCGCCGCCAGCATTTGCGCTAGTTCCTCGGCCGGCATGGGCCGGGCGAACAGATAGCCCTGGATCTCGTCGCAGCCGCAGTCGATGAGGAAGCGGTATTGGGCTGCCGTCTCCACGCCTTCGGCCACCACCGCCAGGTCCATGCTGTGGGCCAGGGCGACGATGGCGCGGGCGATGGTGGCGCTGTCGGCGTCGTCCGGCAGGTCCTGCACGAAGGAGCGGTCGATCTTCAGGCAATCCACGGGAAAGCGCTTGAGGGCCGCCAGGGACGAGTAGCCGGTGCCGAAATCGTCGATGGTGAGCCACAGGCCCAGGCGCTTGAAGGCATGCATGATGGCGATGGCCCGCTCCACGTTCTGGGCCACGGTACTCTCGGTGAGCTCCAGCTCCAGGCTGCCGGGCGGCATGCCCTCCTCGGTGACGATGCGCGTGACGCGCTCCACCAGGTCCGGCTGCTGGAACTGGCGCAGGGACAGGTTCACCGCCACGCGCAGCCCGACGCCCAGCTCTTCGCGCCAGCGGCGCGCCTGGCGGCAGGCCGCGCGGATCACCCACTCGCCCACCTCGACGATGCGGCCCGTTTCCTCCAGCACCGGGATGAACTTGGCCGGCGCCACCACGCCGTGCTCCTGGCTCACCCAGCGCAGCAGCGCCTCGACGCCGGAGGTGCCGCTCTTGATGGCCAGCTTCGGCTGGTAGTACAGCCGGAACTCGTTGCGCTCCAGGGCCCGGTGCAGGGAGCCGGTGATCTCCAGCCAGTCGCCCGCGGCGCGGTTCATTTCGGTGTCATAGAAGCGGTACTGGCCGCGGCCGGCGTGCTTGGCGCTGTACATGGCCTTGTCGGCGTTCATCATCAGCTCCTGCAACGTGGCCCCGTCCCGCGGGAACAGGGCGATGCCGATGCTGGCGCCGGGCAACACTTCCTGGCCGTTGAGCGGCACCGGCGGCGCCAGGGTATCGAGCATCTTCTGGGCGACGAAGGCGGCGTCCTCGGCCTTGGCCAGATCGGTGAGCACCACCACGAACTCGTCGCCGCCCTGGCGCGCCACCGTGTCGCCGGGACGCAGGCAACTCACCAGGCGGCGCGCCACTTCCTTGAGCAACTGGTCGCCGGCGTCGTGTCCCAGGCTGTCGTTGACGATCTTGAAGCGGTCCAGGTCCACGAAGCCGACGGCCAACATGCGGTTGCCGCGCCGGGCGTGGGTCATGGCCTGCTCCAGGCGGTCCTGCAGGAGATGGCGGTTGGGCAGGCCGGTGAGGGCATCGTAGCGCGCCAGCCGCGCCAACTGCTCCTCGAAGCGCACCCGCTCGGAGATGTCCTGCAGCACGCCCACCACGCGACAGGGGCCGGTATCGGCGA
Organism: Uliginosibacterium gangwonense; assembly: GCA_020723855.1. GTDB lineage: Bacteria > Pseudomonadota > Gammaproteobacteria > Burkholderiales > Rhodocyclaceae > DYIB01. Next base: position 9,329 of record DYIB01000061.1, on the reverse strand, counting down.
ACTCCACCTCCGCCTGCAGGTCCAGGTGGCGCACCGTGCCGTCGTCCCACACGGCGCGGAACTGGCAGCGCGCCGCGCTCACCTCGCCGCGCCGCACTTGGGCCAGGGTCTGCTCCAGGGCATGCCGATCCTCGGCATGGGCGAAGCGCATGAGGTTTTCCAGGCAGGCTTCGGTGTCGGGGAAATCGCAGCCGAGCAGTTGGAAGGTCTGCTCCGACCACTGCATGTGGTTGGCGGCGATGTCCCACTCCCAACTGCCCACGTGGGCGATTTTCTGCGCGCGCGCCAGGCTGGCCTCGCTGCGCCGCAGGGCGGCCTCCGCTTCGTTGCGGCTGGCGGCGGCGCGCATGGCGCCGATGGCATAGCCCATGTCCTCGGCCAGGTCCTCCAGCAGTTCGCATTCGGCGTCGCCGAAGGAGTCGATGGCGGCGTAGATCAGCAGGGCCCCTTCCATGCGGCCGTCCGCCCGCAGGGGAAAGGCGCCGACGGAGCGGAAGCCCACGTCCACCGCCCAACTGCGCCAGGGGGCGAAGCCCGGGTCGCTCAAGGTGTCGCGGATGACACAGGTCTTGCCGGTGCGTATGCAGGTGCCGGCGGCGCCCCGGCCGGAGGGGGACTCGTCCCAGGTGACCTCGATGGTATGCAGCATCTCGCGCAGGCGCTCGGGGCCGGCGCCGCTCACCGGTACCACGCGGCGCTGCGGCGGCGGTCCGGCGCGGCCGATCCAGGCGGCGATGTAGCCGGCATCCACGATGGTCTGGCAGGCGTGCACGATGAATGCTTCCTCGTCATGGAAGCGGCGCGCCGCCTGGGTGATGTTGGAGATCAGGCGCAGTGCCCGATTGACCCGCTGCAGCTCGCGCTCGCGCTGGAGCTTGGCGGTGGCATCGCACACGATGACGGCGTCCGGCGCCGTCTTGAGGATGGCGCGGGACTGGTCGCCCAGCTCCCGCTTTTCCGCCTCGAGCCGGTTGATGCGCAGCGCCGCGCGCCACATGAGGAAGAACAGCACCACGAAGCCGACGCCGGCGAACAAGGCGGCGCCGTAGCGGTAGTCCACCCAGCCGCGGGAGAAGGCTACCAGTTGCAGCCACCCCGCGAGCAGGAACAGGACCAGGGCCTGGGGCGCGATGGTGCGCAGCAGGGTGCCGCCGCCGCTGTGGCTGGTGATCAAGGCCACCAGGCCTTCGCGCGCGCCCACGGCGAAGGGAATGCCCAGGCCCAGAACCAGGAAGCCGAGCACTGCGCCCAGGGGGATGGCGCCGAAACCGTGCAGCAGCGACAGGCCGAAAGCCCCGTAGAAATGCCCCGCCGTGCCCAGCACGGCGCCGGCGAACAGCAGGATGCCCAGCCACTCGGCGGCGGCACGCGCTGCGCGGGCACGCAGACCGCCGAGCAGCAGGGCGAGGCCGGCCAGGGTCAGGCCCATGGCGCTTTGCGGCGGCGCCGGCAACTCCACGGGCTCGGGAATGATGCCTAAGTGCCCGAAGGAATAGGGCGACAGGAGCCCCAGGGCACCGTCCGCCGCCTGCAGCAGGCCCAGGGCCGGCACCAGCAGGGCGGCCAGGGCCGCCCAGCGGGGGCGCTGCTCCCGGCGGGCGCCGCTTGCCAGGCCGGCCAGGCTGACGGCGGCCAGGGTCAGGCCCAGGGCCGTGTCGGGCAACAGGGGCGGGCCATCGAGGAACAGGCGCAGCAGCCCGTCGTGGTTCAGGGCGCGGCCGAGCAGGGCGGTGACGCCGATGGCGGCGGCGGCCGCGGCACAGGCCAGCGCGATGATGCGGCCGAGGGGTTTGATGACCACTATTGCGCCCATTCCTTTGGTATGGGGACGGCCCGACAGGGGAGCCGGTCGCGCGGTCGGCCATGGTCTCCTCCACGCGCCGCGCTGTGCTGCTTATTCCTGAGGTTATCGGCTAAAATCGCCCCTCCTTTAAAGTCGCCCCTTCCCATGGAGTCCCCGTCCCGCCGCGCCATCCGCAGTTTCGTGCTGCGCCAGGGCCGCGTGTCCAATGCCCAGGCGCGCGCCCATGCCCGGCTGCTGCCCCGCTTCGGCATTGGCTACGAATCCCGATTGTTGGATTTCGAACGGGTTTTCGGCCGCGCCGCGCCTTGCGTGCTGGAGATCGGCTGCGGCATGGGGGAGGCCACGGCGGCCATTGCCGCGGCGCACCGGGACCAGGACTTCATCGGCATCGAAGTGCACACGCCGGGAGTGGGCAGCCTGCTCAAGAGGATCGAGGAGCAGGGGCTCACCAACCTGCGCGTCATCCAGCACGACGCGGTGGAAGTGCTGCGCGACATGATCCCGGCGGACTCCCTGGCGGGCGTGCACATCTTCTTCCCCGATCCCTGGCCCAAGAAGCGCCACCACAAGCGCCGCCTGATCCAGCCGCCCTTCGTCGCCCTGCTGGCGAGCCGTCTCAAGCCCGGCGGCTATGTGCATCTCGCCACCGACTGGCAGGACTATGCCGAGCAGATGCTGGCGGTGCTGTCGGCGGACCCGGCGCTGGAGAACACCGCCGCGGGCTTCGCGGCGCGCCCCGAGTACCGGCCCCGGACCAAGTTCGAGGCGCGGGGGCTACGCCTGGGCCACGGCGTATGGGACCTGGTGTTCCGCCGCCGCGGTCAGGGTCGAATCAGCCCTTCAGGAAGATCTGCAGCAGATCGTTGAGGAAGCGCCGGCCCTGGTCCGTGGGCCGGATGCGCTCGGCATCCACCGCCAGCAGGCCCAGGGCCTGCGCCTGTTCCAGTTCCGGCTGCAGCACCGCCAGGGGCAGTCCGGTGCGCTCCGGGAACAAGCGCGCGGGAAAGCCGTCGAGCAGGCGCAGGGCATTCATCATGAACTCGAAGGGCAGGTCGTCGGCCGTCACCTCGCGGGCCTCCTGGATCGCCGCACCCTGGGCCACGCCTTCCATGTAGGCCTCGGGATGGCGTTGGCGCGCCTCGCGCACGATGCGGTCGGGGAAGGACAGCTTGCCGTGGGCGCCGGCACCGATGCCGAGATAATCGCCGAACAGCCAGTAGTTGAGATTGTGGCGGCACTGCCAGCCGGGGCGGGCGAAGGCCGAGGTCTCGTAATGACCGTAGCCGTGGTAGGCGAGAGTTTCTTCCACCGCCTCCTGCATGGCCGCCGCCAGATCGTCGTCGGGTAGCGAAGGCGGCTCGTGCCAGAAGCGGGTGTTGGGCTCGACGGTGAGGTGGTAGGCCGACAGATGGGAAGTGCCGAAGGCCGCCGCTTGGCGGATGTCGGCGCGCGCCTCCTCCAGGGTCTGCTGCGGCAGGGCGTACATCAGATCGATGTTCACGTTGTCGAAATGGCGCAGGGCCGCCTCGACGGCGCGCCGGGCCTCGTGCTGGTCGTGGATGCGCCCCAGCGCCGCCAGGTGTTTGGGATTGAAGCTCTGTACACCGATGGAAATGCGGTTTATCCCGGCGCCGCGATAGCCGGCGAAGTGCTCCCTGTCCACCGTGCCCGGGTTGGCCTCCAGGGTGATCTCCGCGTCGGGCAGCAGCGGCAGGCGCGCGCGCAGCGCCACCAGCAGGCGGTCCACCGCCTCGGGCGAGAGCAGGCTGGGCGTGCCGCCGCCGATGAATGTGCTCACCACGCGCCGGCCCCATATCTTGGGCAGGGACTGCTCCAGGTCGGCTATCAGGGCGGACACATAGTCCGCTTCGGGAATGCCGGTGCGCACCTCGTGGGAGTTGAAGTCGCAGTAGGGGCACTTGCGCACGCACCAGGGGAAATGCACGTAGAGCGACAGGGGCGGCAGTTCGCGCAGCCGTATGCCGCCGGCGTCCGCCTGCCGGTTCCGGCCGGCGGCGACCAAGGGGATGACACGCTTTGGAGGCATGCTAGCGCTGGCCGCGCAGGCGCTCCGCCAGCCTCAGGAAAGCCGCGGCCCGGTGGCTGATGGCGTTCTTGCGGCTGGCCGGCAGCTCGGCGGCCGAGAGGTTGAGCTCGGGAACGAGGAACAGCGGATCGTAGCCGAAGCCGCCGCTGCCGCGCCGCTCGTGCAGGATCTCGCCATGCCATTCGCCTTCGGCGATGAGCGGCTGGGGGTCGTGCGGACGGCGCACCAGCACCAGCACGCAGTAGTAGTGGGCGCGGCGGTCCGTCGTGCCCGCCAGTTCCCGCAGCAGCTTGTCGTTGTTGCGCTCGTCCGACTTGGGCTCGCCGGCATAGCGTGCCGACTGCACCCCCGGTGCGCCCCCCAGCGCATCCACGCACAGGCCCGAGTCGTCCGACAGGGCCGGCAGCCCGGTGAGAAGCGAGGCATGGCGCGCTTTCGCCAGGGCGTTCTCGACGAAGGTGGGGTGCGGCTCTTCCGCTTCCGGAATGGCGAAGGCCGACTGGGGCAGCACCGCGATGTCGAAGGGCGCGAACAGGGCGCCGAATTCGCGCAGCTTGCCCGGATTGTTGGAGGCGAGCACGAGCTGGCGGAACATCAGCCGTTCTCCAGGGCTTCGCGCTGGGCGGCGATGAGCTGCCGGATGCCGCGCTCGGCCAGTCCCAGCAGGGCATCCAGCTCGGCGCGGGAGAAGGGCACGCCTTCCGCCGTGCCCTGCACTTCGACGAAACCGCCGGCGCCGGTCATGACCACGTTCATGTCGGTGCCGCAGGCCGAGTCTTCGGCGTAGTCCAGGTCCAGCACCGGCTCGCCGGCGAAGATGCCCACCGAGACCGCCGCCACCAGGTCGGTGAGGGGATGGCGCGCCAGCACGCCGCGGGCGACCAGATGGGAGAAGGCGTCGTGCACCGCCACGCAGGCGCCGGTGATGGAGGCGGTGCGGGTGCCGCCGTCGGCCTGGAGCACGTCACAGTCGATGTGGATGGTGCGCTCGCCCAGCAGCTTGAGGTCCGTGACGGCGCGCAGGCTGCGGCCGATGAGGCGCTGGATCTCCTGGGTGCGCCCGCTCTGCTTGCCGCGCGCCGCCTCCCGCGGCGTGCGCGTGTGGGTGGAGCGGGGCAGCATGCCGTACTCGGCGGTGAGCCAGCCCTGGCCCTGCCCCCTTAGGAAGGCGGGCACGCCGTCCTCCACGCTGGCGGTGCACAGCACCCGGGTGTCGCCGAAGGCGATCAGCACCGAGCCCTCGGCATGCTTGGTGTAGCGCCGGGTAATGCTCACCGGGCGCAATTCATCCGGGCGGCGCCCGCTCGGACGGACCTTTTCCTCGCTCCTCACTCCTCGCTCCTCACTTCGAGAATTTCTTGATGGCCGCGTTGATTTCCTGGATCGCCCGCTCGATCTCGTCGTCGGACAGATCGGGCAGCGGCTGCTGGCCCTTGCGCGCCTTGGCGAACTCCTCCATCTGGGTGGTAAACGAGTCGATGGGCATGGTCCTGGTGGATACGCTGCCCAGGGTGTCGGGGGCGTAGTTGTCCTGCCACAGCATGGCGATCATCGACAGGTTGTCGCAAGTGGCGCCGGCGCGCGCCTCGGCTTCGGTGAGCAACAGGGGCACGCCCTGGGCCAGACTGGGCGCGGCCGACAGGCGCTGGGCGAGCAGCTCGTCGCCCAGGGGGGCCCACACGCCGTCGGTGCACAGCACCAGCAGGTCGCCGGTCATCAGGGGCGTCTTCTTGGAGAAGTCGATCTGGGGCGACTGGATGCCGCCCAGGCAACTGAAGATGCGGTTGCGCGCCGGATGGCGCGCGGCGGCCTCCCGGTCGATCAGGCCCTGGTCGAGCATGCGCTGCAGGCGCGAGTGGTCCTTGGTATGGGACAGGACGCGCCCGCCGCGCAGGGCATAGAGGCGCGAATCGCCGGCATGGGCCCAGTAGGCGATGGAATCCTGCACCACGCAGGCCACACAGGTGGTGCGCGGCGCCTCGGGCAGGAAGCGGTCGGCGGCGTAGTCGAGGATGGCATGGTGGGCGTTGGTCAGCCCCCGTGACAGGAACAGGAAGGGGTCCTCCAGCTTGGGCCGCGCCTCGCGCTGGAACGCCTCGGTGATGTACTGCACGGCGATGTGGGCCGCCACTTCCCCGTGCAGGTGCCCGCCCATGCCGTCGGCCACCACCATCAGCAGGGCATCGCGCGAATAGCAGTAGGCGATGCGGTCCTCGTTGGTGGGACGGGCACCCGGGCGGCTTTCCTGGTAGATGGTGAATTTCATTTGCTCATGAGACTACGGAAACGGTTGCGCAGTTGCCCCATCCAGGTCAGACGCGGCACTTCCCGCGCGCGGTCGGCCAGGGCCTTCTGCAGGGCGAACACGCTCTGGGGCCGTTCCAGGTGATCGAGGCGCATGCACCAGTCGATGGTGTCCAGCAGTTGCTGGGAGTACTGCCCCGCCCAGCGCCTGGCGGCGGGCGCCATCAGGTCCTTCTTCGTGCGCTGGTCGGCCGCCTGGGGCGCGGCACCGGCCAGGCAGGCGTATATGCTGGCGCCCACGCTGTAGATGTCGGTCCACGGCCCCAGGTGCTCGCGCCGGGCGGTGTCGTACTGCTCGGGCGCGGCGAAGCCTGGGGTATACATGGGCTTGAGCAGGGGCGTGTCGGTGGCCAGGGTCTGGCGCGCGGCGCCGAAATCCAGCAGCACCGGCGTGCCGTCGGTGCGCAGGTAGATGTTGGAGGGCTTGATGTCCAGATGCAGCAGCTTGTGGGTATGCACGTCGCGCAGGCCGTTGAGCAGGCGGGCGAACACCGCGCGGATGAAGCTCTCGCGGATCGCTCCCTTGTGCTTCTTGATGTGGTCCTGCAGGGTGCGGCCGCGCTCGTACTGCATGACCATGTACACGGTCTCGTTGGCGCGGAAAAAGTTGAGCACCCGCACCACGTTGGGATGGGAGATCCTGGCCAGGGCCCGCCCCTCCTCGAAGAAGCATTTCATGCCGTAGCGGAAGGCCTGCAGATGCTCCTCGGCGATGGAGGGCAGGGAGTCGCCCTCCTGGCGCAGGGCCAGGGAATTGGGCAGGTATTCCTTGATCGCCACCGGCACCCCTTCCCGGTCGTAGGCCAGGTATACGATGGAGAAGCCGCCCAGGGAGAGCTGGCTGTCGATGCGGTACTGATCCAGTTGATAGCCGGGCGGCAGGGGACTGTTGATCTGGGTGGGCATGGATTCGGGTTAAGATACGCCTTCGATTGTCTTTTGCTGGCGTGGCCTGTAAGCCGCGGCCGAAGTCCATCCAATGATCTACAGCATGACGGGATACGCGGCCCGGAGCCGCGACATCGGGCGAGGCATTCTCCATCTGGAGCTGCGCACTGTCAATTCGCGTTACCTGGACATCAATTTCCGCATCGGCGAGGACCTGCGCCTGGCCGAACCCCAGTTGCGCGAGCTGATCGCCGCGCGCCTGAACCGCGGCAAGGTCGAATGCCGCCTCAACCTGCTCGCCTCGCCCACCGCCGCCCACGGGCTGGCCGTAAACCGCGCCCTGCTGCTGCAGTTGCGCGCCGCGGAGAGCGCGGTGTGCGACGTCCTGCCCGAGGCCCGGCCGCTCACGGTGTCGGAAGTGCTGCGCTGGCCGGGGGTGCTGGCCGACGAGGGTCTGGCGGCCGATTTCCTGGTGAGCGAGGTCCTGGCCCTGGCCGGCGCCGCCCTCGACGACCTGGTGGCGACCCGCAGCCGCGAGGGCGACAAGCTGGCGGCCATGATCCTGGAGCGGGTGGAGCGCATGCGCGCCCTGGTGGCCGAGGCGGCGCCCAGGCTGCCCCAGGCCCTGGCCGAGTACCAGGAGCGCCTGACCGTGCGCCTGCGCGAAGCCTTGGCAACGCTCGACGAGGAGCGCATCCGCCAGGAGATCGGCCTGTTCGCCGCCCGCATCGACGTGGCCGAGGAAATCTCGCGCCTCACCGCCCATCTGGACGAGACCGCGCGCGTGGTGAAGCAGGGCGGGGCGGTGGGCAAGCGCCTCGATTTCCTCATGCAGGAGCTCAACCGGGAAGCCAACACCCTGGCGTCCAAGTCGGTGTCCGCCGAGGTCACCGGCATCGCGGTCGAGCTGAAGCTGCTGATCGAGCAGATGCGCGAGCAGGTGCAGAATATCGAATGATCGGCAATCTCTTCATCGTCGCCGCCCCGTCGGGGGCCGGCAAGACCACCCTGGTGGGCGAATTGCTGGCCCGGGACGGGCTGATCGAGCTGTCGGTGTCCTACACCACCCGCCCCCCGCGCCCGGGGGAAGCGGACGGGTCGGACTATCACTTCGTCGATGTCGCCACCTTTACTGCCATGCGCAGCCGGGGCGAATTCCTGGAGAGCGCCGAGGTGCACGGCAACTACTACGGCACCTCGCGCCGCTGGCTGGAGGAGCGGCTGCGCGCCGGGCGCGACGTGCTGCTGGAAATCGACTGGCAGGGCGCGCGCCAGGTGAAGGCGCTGTTTCCCGAGGCCATCGGCGTGTTCGTGCTGCCGCCCTCCTATGAGGAACTCGAACGGCGGCTGCGGGGTCGTGGACAGGACGGGGCGGATGTCATCGAGCGGCGCCTGGCCGCCGCGCGGGAAGAGATGCGACACGTGAGCGAGTTCGAATATGTTATTATTAACAATGATTTGCAGGAGGCCCTTGCCGACCTGAGCGCCGTTGTGCGCACTGCCCGGCTGCGTTATGCCGAGCAGCGGCAGCGCCACGCGACACTTTTTTCGAATCTTCATCTGGACTGACCATGGCCCGCATCACCGTAGACGACTGCCTGAAACGCATCCCCAACCGCTTCCAGCTCACCCTGGCCGCCACTTATCGCGCGCGCCAGATTTCCGCCGGCGCCACCCCCCTGGTGGAAGGCGAGAAGGACAAGCCGACGGTGGTTGCCCTGCGCGAAATCGCCGCCGGCAAGGTCGGGCTGGAAGTCCTCAATCGCGGCCAAGCCTAGCTTGACGCCGTGAGGATGGTGCATGGACATGCCGGCTTCCGCACCATCTGTGGCCGCTTCCTCGCCTTTGCCGGTCGCGCCGCGTGACCTCGAGGTCGAGTTCGACCAGCTCACGCGGCAGATCTCCGGCTATCTCAAGCCGGAAGACGTCCAGCGCGTAGACGCCGCCTTCCGCTTCGCCGCCGCCGCCCACAGCGGCCAGTTCCGCATCAGCGGCGAGCCCTACATCTTCCATCCCGTCACCGTCGCCGGCATCCTGGCCGACTGGCACCTGGACTCCCAGGCGCTCATGGCCGCCCTGCTGCACGACGTGATGGAGGACACCGCCATCTCCAAGCAGGAGCTGTCGCGCCAGTTCGGCAAGTCCCTGGCGGATCTGGTGGACGGGGTCTCCAAGCTGGACAAGATCGAGTTCCAGTCCCACGAGGAAGCCCAGGCGGAGAATTTCCGCAAGATGCTGCTGGCCATGGCGCGCGACGTGCGCGTCATCCTCATCAAGCTGGCCGAC
>DYIB01000060.1 GCA_020723855.1 Uliginosibacterium gangwonense | reverse complement strand
AGCGGCGCCTGGTGCTGGTGGCGGGCGAGGTGGCGGAGGAGAAGGTGACGGCGCTGCTGGGCGAACACGGCCTGGGCGTCAAGTCCTTCATCCACTTCCACCCGGCCTCGCGCTGGCTGTTCAAGTGCTGGCCGGTGGACCAGAACGCCGAACTGCTGGCCCGGCTCTACGGCGCCGGCCAGCGCGTGGTGCTCACCGCCGCGCCGGACGCGCGCGAGCAGGCCATGATCGAGGCCATCGTCGCCGCCGCCGGCGTGCCGGCGGTGAATCTCGCCGGCCGGCTGACCCTCAAGGAACTGGCGGCCCTGGCGGGTCAGGCCAGGCTGTTCATCGGCGTCGACTCCGCCCCCATGCACATCGCCGCCGCCATGGGCACGCCCTGCGTCGCCCTGTTCGGCCCTTCCGGCGAGCTGGAATGGCATCCCTGGGGCGTGCCCCACCGCATCGTGGCGAGCCGCGCCCACCCCTGCCGGCCCTGCGGCATCGACGGCTGCGGCGGCGGCAAGATCAGTGAATGCCTGACCACCCTGCCGCTGGCGCAGGTGCTGGAGGCGGTCGCCTCCCTCGGCGTGCCGGCATGAAGCTGGCGATCGTACGGCAGAAATACACGCCCTTCGGCGGCGCCGAGCGCTTCGTCGAGCGGGCGCTCACGGCGCTAAAGGCGCAAGGCGTCGCCGTGACCCTGGTGACGCGCCAATGGCGCGGCGAGCCGGGCCAGGCGGTGCGCCTGTGCAATCCGTTCCATGTGGGACGGTTGTGGCGCGACCGCAGCTTCGCCGCCTGCGTGCAGCGCCTGATCGCCGCTGGCGAGTTCGATCTCGTGCAGAGCCACGAGCGCATCCCCGGCTGCCACATCTACCGGGCGGGCGACGGCGTGCATGCCGCCTGGCTGGAGCTGCGCGGCCGCGTCCAATCCCTGCCGGCGCGCCTGCTCACGGCCTTGAACCCATGGCACCGCTACACCCTGGCGGCGGAGGCGCGCATGTACCGGCATCCCGCTCTCAAGGCGGTGATCTGCAATTCGCGCATGGTGCGCGACGACATCGCCGCCCGTTTCGGGGTGGCGCCCGACAAGCTGCGGGTGATCTACAACGGCGTGGACCTGGATGCCTTCCACCCGCGGCTGCGCCGGCTCCACCGGGCCGGCCTGCGCCGGGAGCTGGGCATGGATGCGGACGAGCCGTTGTTCCTGTACGTCGGGTCGGGCTACGAGCGCAAGGGCGTCGTCCCGCTGCTGCGCGCCCTGGCCGCCATGAAGACGGTCGGCGCCCGGCTGCTGGTGGTGGGCCGCGACAAGCGTGAGCCAGCCATGGCCCGGCTGGCGGTGCGCCTGGGACTGGGCGAGCGCGTACGCTTCCTGGGCGGCCAGACGGACGTCAAGCCTTTCTACGGCGCCGCCGACGCCTTCGTGCTGCCGACCCTGTACGATCCCTTCCCCAACGCGGTCCTGGAGGCGCTCGCCTGCGGCCTGCCGGTGCTCACCAGCACCACCTGCGGCGCAGCGGAGCTGATCCGCCCCGGGGAGAACGGTTTCGTGTGCGACGCCCTGGCCGAGACCGAGCTGGCCCGCCATCTGGACCATCTGGCGCAGCCGGGCGCTGCCGCGGCCATGGGGCGGGCGGCCCGGGACAGCGTGGCCCACCTGTCGATCGATGCCACCGCCGCCAGCCTCGCCGAGCTCTATCGCTCCCTGATGCCGAAAACAGTCCAGGTTGTGACTTAAGCATCGGTTACAATTACGAGTTTTCGTTTCCCGGGATCGTCCCTGCGACCCCACCCGATGACCGCTGCCCCCTCCCCTTCCAGCAAAGAGCTGTATTTCCGGCTGCTGGGCTATGTGCGTCCTTACTGGCGCTACCTGGCGTTCGCCGTGCTGGCGATGGCCGGCACCGCCGCCACCGAGCCGCTGTTTCCCGCCCTGATGAAGCCCTTGCTCGATACGGGTTTCAGTTCCGGGGGAGGCGACCATCTCATCCTCATCCCCCTGGCCATCGTCGGCATCTTCGTCGCCCGGGGCATCCTGGGTTATCTCGCTTCCTACGGCATGTCCTGGGTGGCCAACCGGGTGATCACCGACCTGCGCGCCCAGATGTACCAGCGCCTGATCCGGCTGCCCGCCAGTTATTTCCAGCGCCACCCCTCCAGCGTGCCGATGACCAGGATCTCCTACGACGTCACCGGCGTGGCCTCGGCGGCCACCTCGGTGATCACCGTGCTCATCCGCGACAGCCTGACGGTGATCGGCCTGCTGGGCTGGCTGCTGTACCTCAACTGGAAGCTCACCCTGGTGAGCATCGTGCTGGTACCGATCATCGGCGTGGTCATCCGCAGCTTCAGCTCGCGCCTGCGCGCCATGAGCCGTGCCACCCAGAAGGGCACGGCGGCCATGACCCAGGTGCTGCAGGAGGGCATCGCCTGCAACCGCGTGATCAAGGTCTTCGGCGGCGAGCAGCAGGAAGTCCAGCGCTTCCACAAGGCCAACAACGACCTGCGCGGCTATGGCATGCGCCAGGCGATCGCCGCCGCGGCGACGGTGCCGATCGTGCAGTTCTTCGCCTCCATCGCCGTCGCGGTGGTGGTGTATGCCGCCCTGCTGCAGTCGGCGAACAACGAAACGACGGTGGGCAGCTTCGTCTCGTTCATCACCGCCATGCTGATGCTGCTGGCGCCCATGAAGCACCTGGCCGACGTGAACGCGCCGCTGCAGCGGGGCCTGGCCGCCGCCGAAAGCGTGTTCGCCCTGCTGGACGAGCAGCCGGAGAAGGACGAAGGAAGAGTGGTCCTGGCCCGGGCGGAAGGCCGGATACGCTTCGACAACGTCAGCTTCCGCTACCCCGGCGCCGAACGCGACGCCCTGAGCCGGATCACTCTCGCCATCGAGCCGGGGGAGACCGTGGCCCTGGTCGGCCCCTCGGGCGGCGGCAAGACGACCCTGGTGAGCCTGCTGCCGCGCTTTTACACGCCCACCTCGGGGCGCATCCTGCTGGACGGCCACGACCTGTGCGAGCTCACCCTCGACAGCCTGCGCGCCCAGCTCGCCCTGGTGGGCCAGGAAGTGCTGCTGTTCAACGACACGGTGGCCGCCAACATCGCCTACGGCGCCATGCGCAACGCCAGCCCCGCCCAGGTGGAAGCGGCAGCCAGGGCCGCGCACGCCCTGGACTTCATCCGCGCCCTGCCCCAGGGCTTCGACACCCTCATCGGCGAGAACGGCGCGCGCCTGTCGGGCGGCCAGCGCCAGCGCATCGCCATCGCCCGGGCCATCCTGAAGAACGCCCCGGTGCTGATCCTGGATGAAGCGACCTCGGCCCTGGACAACGAATCGGAGCGCCAGGTCCAGGCGGCCCTGGAGGAACTGATGCACGGGCGCACCACCATCGTCATCGCCCACCGCCTGTCCACGGTGGAGCAGGCCGACCGCATCGTCGTGCTGCAGCAGGGCAGCATCGCCGAGATCGGCAGCCACCGCGAGCTGCTGGCGCGCGACGGCGTCTATGCCCAGCTCTATCGACTGCAGTTTGCCGAGGAACGCAATGGTGTCGCAGCGGCAGGTTAGGCTACGCATCGTGCACACGGAAGCGTCCTGCGGCTGGGGCGGGCAGGAAATCCGCATCCTGACGGAAGCCCAGGGCATGATCGCCCGCGGCCACGCGGTGACGCTGCTGTGCCCGCCCGAAGCGCGCATCTACGACGAGGCGCAGAAGCGCAACCTGCCGGTCCACGCCCTGCCCATCGGCCGCAAGAACCTGCGCGGCGTGCTCGCCCTGCGCCAGTGGCTGCGGACGCATCCGGCGGACGTCATCAACACCCACAGCTCGACCGACGCCTGGCTGGCGGCGCTCGCCTGCCGGCTGCTGGACAAGCCGCCGGCCATCGTGCGCACGCGCCACATCTCGGCACCGGTGCCCGACAATTTCTCGACCCGCTGGCTGTACACGAAAGCCACGCACCACATCGTCACCACCGGGGAGAGGCTGCGCGAACAACTGGTGCGGGACAACCGCTATCCGGCGACGCGCATCACGTCGATTCCCACCGGCATCGACACCGAACGCTTCAAGCCGGGGGACAAGAGCGAGGCCCGCCGGCGCCTCGGTCTCGATGCCGGAGCCCACTACATCGGCATCGTCGCCACCCTGCGCAGCTGGAAGGGGCACCTGCACCTGCTCGATGCCTTTGCCCGGCTCGATGCGCCCAAGTGGCGCCTGCTCATCGTCGGCGATGGTCCCATGCGCGGCGTGCTGGAAAAACGCATCGCAGAGCTGGGGCTCGAACCACGGGTGCGCATGGTAGGCCAGCAGGACAACCCGGAATTGTGGCTGCAGGCCCTGGACATCTTCTGCCTGCCCTCCTACGCCAACGAGGGGGTGCCCCAGGCCATACTGCAGGCCATGCTGTCGGGACTGCCCGTGGTGACGACCGCCGTGGGCAGCATCACCGAAGCAATTAGCGACTCCCGCACCGGCCTGATCGTGACGCCCCAAAGGCCCGACGAGCTGGCCGCCGCCCTCAGGCGCCTGATGGCCGACCCCGATCTGGCGGCCCGCCTGGGGGCCGCGGCGCGCGAAGAGGCGATGCGCAGGTTCGGAATCGAACGCATGTTGGAGCGCATGGAACGGGTGTTCCGCAAAACGGCGGCATGAGACACGGATTGAAGAAGCACTGGCAGCGGCTCAAGCGCAGCGTGGGGCGGCGTTATCGCGAATGGCGCCTGCCGCGCGGCTATATCAGGCTCGGCACCCGTTACGGCGGTTGGTGGATAGACCAACGCATAGTGGGCGGCGCGCCCCTCCTGATCGACTGCGGTCTAGGGGTCGACATCAGCTTCCCCGTCGCCTTTCTGCACCGGTTCGGCGGCCGGGTCATCGGCATCGATCCGAATCCCCACGCGGTGCGCTATTGCGAACAGCACAAGCCCCAGGGCATGGAAGTGCGGCCCAGGGCGTTCTGGACGCAAGCGGGCGAGAAGGCCGTGTTTCACATGCCGCGGCCACTGGAGCAGTTGCCCAAGGGGGCGGACGGCGTTTCGGGCAGCCTGTTGCGCAGCCACAACTACACGGGCGAAGAAACGGTCGAAGTGCTCACCACTTCGCTCGGGGAAGTGCTGGCCTCGGCGGGGCGCGAGGAGTGCGACATCCTTAAGCTCGACATCGAGGGCGCCGAGTACGAAGTGCTCGCCGGCCTGTGCCGAAGCGGGGAGATACGCAAGGCGCGGCAGCTGCTGATCGAATTCCATCATCACTGCACCCACCATCCGCTCGAAGACACGCTGCAGGCCGTGGCCGCGTTGCAGGACAGCGGCTTTGACCTGATCCACACCGAGAATCGCAATTACACTTTCCGCAGGTCCGATCTTGGCTGAGGGCGACGTTCGCGAAATCCTGGTCATAAACGTTTCCCGCATCGGCGACACCCTGCTGGTGACGCCGGCCATCCGCGCCATCGCCGCGGCGTATCCAGGTGCACGGCTCACCTTCCTCGGCCATCCCAAGCGCATGGAAATCATGGAAAACCTGCCGTTCATCGCCCGGGCGGGTTCCATCACCAAGCGGCGGGCCTTCTGGAGCGGCAGGCTTGCCTCCGGAACACGTTACGACCTCGCCTTCGTGTATGGCAACGACCTGCCGCTGATTGAATACGCACTGCGCGTGGCGAAAAAGGCGGTGGCGTGGCGCCAGGGGGTGGCATCGATCGACAACCGTTTGTACAAGGCGGTCGAGCCCCCCGGGTTTCAGAGCGCCCATTCGGTGGTGCTGCAGATGGCCTTGCCCGCCGCCCTGGGTATTCGCCCCGCCGGCCACCGGCTGGCGTATCGCGTCACGGACCAGGAGGCAGCATGGGCCGAGGGTACGCTGGCGCGCGATCTTCCGCACGGCGCCGGCCCCGTCATCGGGCTGCAGGTGGCCAGCTTCCCGACCAAAGGATATCGCGACTGGCCCATCGGACACTTCATCGCCCTGTGCCGACGCGTGCTCAGCGAATATGGCAGGAGCCATTTTCTGATCTTCGGCGGCGGGCTGGAACGGGAGCGGACCCGGGAGCTGCACCGCCAGTTCCCGGGCAGTTCGACGGTCTATGCCGGCAAGCTGAGCCTGCGGCAGACCGCCGCCCTGATGAGCCGGCTGGATTTATACATCGGGGTGGACACCGGGCCCACCCATATTATGGGCACCTTCGACATCCCCCTGGTCGCCCTCTACCACTGCTACTCGCCCAGCCGTCTGATCGCGCCCCTTGAGCATCCCTGCCTGTACGCGGTGGACCACCCCGACCTGGGCAAGGGCGCATGCGGGCCGGAGACGCCCATGGGGAAAATCTCGGTGGATACGGTATGGGAATGCGTGCGGGCGGCACTCGCTTCCAGGCAACGACCGGTTCAAATGGTTCCATGAGGGTCGCCTTCGTTACCACAAATCTGCGGGGAGGCGGTGCAGAAAAGGCGCTGCTGAAGCTGGCCCACTTGCTCGGGGCCGCAGGCCATGATGTCCATCTGGTGCTGCTGGAACACGTGGTGGACCATCCGCCCGATGGCGCTTTCCGGCTGCATGCTCTGACGCCGCCTGGAGTAGAGGCGTCCAAGGGTCTTCTGGGCAAGTACCGGGCGAGCATCAAGCTGCGTCAGCTCTTCGCCCGGCTCAATAGGGATGGCCCCTTTGACCTGGTGGTGTCGTCTCTGCCGTTCGCGGACGAAGTGACGGCGCTGGCGCGGCTGCCGCGTCACTGGTGCCGCATCGCCAATACGCTGTCCGCCGAGGTGGCCGCCCTCGCCCGCGCCAACCGGGGCAAGGCAACACGCCGGTTGCGCCGCTATCGCCGCCTGTACGCGCGGCGCAATCTGATCGCCGTTTCCGAGGGCGTGGCCCAGGATCTGCGCCAGGGGATGGGTCTGTCCGAGGCCAACATTACCACTATCTACAATCCCTTCGACCCGGATGCGATCCGCTGCCTGGCCCAGGCGCAGGACGAAGACATACCCGATCACCCCTATGTGGTCCACGTCGGCCGGTTCGCGCGACAGAAGCGCCACGACCTGCTGTTCGATGCCTGGCGCCGGGCGGGGCTGCCCCACAAGCTCGTGTTGCTCACCGCTCCGGCACCGGAGCTGGATCGGCTGATATCCGAGCATGGGTTGAGGGATGCCGTTGTCGTGGCCGGCTTCCGCCCCAACCCCTACCCGTGGATGCGCCGAGCCGAGCTGCTGGTGTTGTGCTCCGACCATGAGGGCATGCCCAATGTCTTGGTCGAGGCTCTCATTTGCGGCACCCGGGTGGTCAGCACCGACTGCCCGTCCGGCCCGCGCGAAGTGATGCGGGGCGGGCTGGCGCGCTTTCTCGTCCCCTGCGGTGACGCGATGGCCCTGGCCAAGGCGATGCGGGCGGCGCTTGCCGCCCCAGCGCCTTCGGCGGAGGAAGTGATAGAGCCGTTCTTGCCAATCCCCGTGCTGAGGCGATACGAGGCTTTGCCGCGTCTCTGGAGGGCCCGCTAACATGTGCGGCATTCTCGCCCTGATCGGAACACCCTGGCGCGACGATGCGCCAGCAGCGCTTGCCGCCCTGGCCCGACGCGGACCCGACGATCGGGATCTGGTGGAGCAGGGTGAAGCGCTGCTGGGACACACGCGGCTGTCGGTCATCGACATCGCCGGCGGCCATCAGCCCATGTTCTCGCCGGACCGCCGGCTGTCGATCGTGTTCAACGGCGAGATCTACAACTTCCGGGAGCTGCGGGCGCAGTTGGAGTCGCTGGGCTATGGTTTCCGCACCCGTTCCGATACCGAGGTGCTGCTGCACGGCTACGACGCCTGGGGCGAAGAACTGCCCCTGCGGCTGGACGGCATGTTCGCCTTCGTCGTCTGGGACGCGGTTCGGCGCACCGCCTTCGCCGCGCGGGACCGGCTCGGCATCAAGCCCCTGTTCTACTCGGCGACCCGGGGCCTGGCGCTGGCCTCGACCCTGGCGCCGTTCTTCCGGCTGCGGGGCTTTCCCCGGCGCCTCGACCACGAGGCGCTGCGCGACTACCTGGCCTTCCAGGCCGTCCTCGCGCCCCACACCATCCTGCGCGACGTCCGGGAGCTGCCGCCGGCATCGTGGCTGCGCTACGATGCGGATCGCGGCACCCTAGACCTGGGGCGGTACTGGGACATCCCCCTGCCTGCACAAGACGCACCCACCCAGGACGAGCTCGTGGCGCAGGTGGACGCCGCCCTGCGCCGCAGTGTTGCGCGCCAACTGGTGGCCGATGTCCCCCTGGGCGCCTTTCTCAGCGGCGGCCTGGACAGCAGCCTCGTGGTTCACTACATGGCCGAAGCAGGCGCCCGTCCGCTGAAGACGTTCAGCATGCGCTTCACACAAGCCGGCTTCGACGAGTCGCCCCATGCGCTGGCCGTGGCGCAACAATATGCCACCGAGCACCACGTGATCGATGCACCCGCAATCGGTGCGGAGGAACTGCTCGGCGCGCTGCGCGCCCTCGACCAGCCCCTGGCCGATCCGGCCTATGTCACGACGGCCGTACTGGCCCGCTGGACCCGCAGCCACGTTACCGTAGCCTTGTCGGGCGACGGCGGCGATGAGCTATTCGGTGGCTATGCCCGCTTTCTCGATGAGGAGGGCAATCACCCGGACAACACCCTGCGCCGCCTGCTGCGGGCCATGCTCGCCCGCGGGCTGGCACCCGGCGCGCTGCTGCGCCGCAGCCTGGCGGGCCAGGAATTGCTGCTTTACCGCAAGGTGGAGCTGGGGCCGTGGGATATGTCGCGCAAAAGCCTCAAGACCTACCTCGCCGCCGACGCTTGGCGCGAGTGCCGGCCGCAAGCGACGCTCGACTTGTGGCAAGACCTCATCCGGCGCTTCGGCGGCAAGATGAATACCGATGCCCTGATGCGCGCCGACCTGTGGACCTACCTATCGGAGAACTGTTTAGCCAAGACCGACCGCGCCAGCATGGCCCACGGCCTCGAAGTACGCGTGCCGTTGCTCAGCAACGAGGTGCTGGATGCCGTGCTGCCCCTGCCCGCGCGGGTGCACTTCTCGGGCAGACAAGGCAAGCTGCTGCTCCAGCAGCTGGGAAGAAAATACCTGCCCGAGACCGTGTGGAACCGGCCCAAGCACGGCTTTTCGGTTCCGCTCACCGATTATTTCAACGGACAGTGGAGCACAGTCTGCAACGACTACATGGCTCGATGCCGCGATCTGGCCCCCTTCCTCGACCATCGCGCAGTGGCACGGCTGTGGCGCAAGGCCCGCGCCGGACGGGGCTCCCGGCGGCTGGCCTATACGTTTTTCGTGTTGCTCGCCTGGATCGAGCAGCACCCGCTGCAATCATGAACGGTGGCGAACATGGAAGCCGGCTACCAGGATAAGTCCAGCGGCTATTTCACCGCGGCTCGCAGGGAAATGCTGCCCTACGTCCCTGCCGACGCGCGCATCGTGCTGGATGTGGGCTGCGGCGAAGGGCACTTCGGCGCCTTGGTGAAACAAGCACGGGGCTGCAAGGTAATCGGTATCGAGCACGTGACCGCCGTTGCCGAGCAGGCACGACGCCGCCTGGACCAGGTGATCGTCGCCGACATCGAAGAGGAAATTCCGCTGCCCGATGAATGCGTGGACTGCATCGTGCTAAACGACGTCCTGGAGCATCTCGTCGATCCGTGGGGCGCGCTGAAGCGCTTGAGACGCCTGCTTCGGCCGGGGGGACACGTCGTCGCCTCCATCCCCAACGTGCGCTATTACAAGGTGCTCAAGGCACTGATTCAGAACAAGACATGGGAATACACGGAGAAGGGCGTGCTTGACCGCACTCATCTGCGCTTCTTCACCAAACGCACCATACCGCCCATGTTCGAGTGCGCCGGCCTGCGCATCGAGCGGCTGGAGGGCATCAACGGCTGTCGCCGCTATCCACCGAAATATGCTTTGCTCAACTGGCTCACGTTGGGTGGATTGG
The DNA here is from genome assembly GCA_020723855.1 of Uliginosibacterium gangwonense. Taxonomy (GTDB): domain Bacteria; phylum Pseudomonadota; class Gammaproteobacteria; order Burkholderiales; family Rhodocyclaceae; genus DYIB01. The sequence continues at coordinate 9,764 of DYIB01000060.1, read as the reverse complement.
AAGACGCACGCTACCTTCAGTACGCCTGTGTGGCACGCAAGCCCGCTTCCGGAGACGCTGCTTGAGGGACTATCTGGTCTTCGTCCGCGCCGGTTCGCGTTCGCTGCATCCGCGCCTGATCGCGGAAGATCCGTCCCGCAACTGGGACTGCTGCGTGAGCTGGTATGCGAACGCCGCCGACGACGAGCAGGCCGAATACTACGTGCAGGGCGGCGACAACAAGCTGGAAGCGTTCGCCGCATATTTTCGCGACACCCAGGCCGGTACTCGCTACCGCTACTACCTGCTGCTGGACGACGACATCTACTTTCGGCCGGGGGACATCTCCCGCTTGTTCGATTTGTGCCAGGCCCATTCCCTGTTTCTCTCCCAGCCGGCCCTGCTCTGGGGCACCAACAGCAATCACGACGTGACTCTGTGGAATCCCGTGTGCCGCGTGCGCCGCACCAGGTTCGTCGAGGTGATGGCGCCGTGTTTCTCGCGCGCGGCGGTCGAGCGCCTGCTGCCGACCTTCACCCTCAACAAGAGCACCTGGGGCGTGGATTACGCCTGGGCGTCTCTCTTGCAGGGCGAGGGCAGGATTGCCGTGGTAGACTCGGTTCGAGTCGACCACACCAAGCCGGTAAGCCTGGGCGAGGGGGCCTTCTACGCCAAACTGCGCAGCATGGGCATAGACGCGGTGGAGGAATATCGCGCCATCAAGAGCACGTATCCGGGCTTCGGCGGACTGCGCAGCGAACCCGCGGGGCACATCTTCACGATGCCGCTGCCGGCCTTCGCTGGCAACGCGCTCACCAGGCTGTTCGAGAAGGTAAAGAAGCACGCCCATCGCCGCCGGATGCGCGCCCTGTCCTCGGCGAAGGCCCGCGCGTGACGCCCGAGATGCAGCGCAACGTCATCTATCATCCCCATGGCCGCGGCTTCCACCCCGCCCTCGAACGCGAGCTGGAGCGCCGCGGCGTGCGCTTTCGCAAGCTGGACGACATCCCGGACGGGGCGCCGCTCAGCGACGGGCTGGCCTGCTCGATCTGGTTCTACCAGCCGCTGCGACACCCCCTCAGTACCTGGACCCTCAAGCGCCGACTGGCGCGCGACGGCGTGCCCCTGGTCGCCTGGAACCGGGATGCGCCCCACTACCTCAACCGGTCAAGCCGGCGCCTGGATCTGCTGGACCGCGCCCGCATCCTCGATGTGTACGCCACCCACACCCTAGTGGACACCAAGCGCAGCTTCGCCGACCTGGTGCTGTATCTGCCCAATGCCGCCGACGTCGAACGCTACAATCCGGGCCCCGATGCGACGGCAGCGCTTGCCCGCCTGCGTCAGCCGGACGGCTACCGCTGGGATGTGACTTTCTTCGGCGGCATGAACGGCAAGCGCTACAAGGAGGATCGCCAGCGCCAGGAATTCTTCGCTGCCCTGGGCGCCAAGCTGGATGCGCGAGGCATCACCCACCATTTCCGGGAAGCGGAGGGGATGACCGTGGAAGACCAGATCGCCTTCATCCATGCAAGCCGCATCAACCTCAACTTCGGCGCCCGCTGCGAGTACGGCGCAGCCGTCGCCTCCGGACTGCCCGAACGCTGCTACGGCATTCCCGCCTGCGGCGGCTTTCTGCTGTGCGACCGGCGCCTCCACGCCCGGGACGATTTTGCGGTCGGCGACAACTGGGCAGAGTTCGACGGCCTGGATGACTGCGTGGCGCAGATCGAGTACTGGCTGGCGCACTTCGACGCAGCGCGCGATCTGGCGGAGCGCTGCCATCGCCACGTCATGGCGCGCCACACCTACGCGCACCGCGCCGCGACGCTCCATGACGCCCTGCTGCGCTGGCATCGGGGCGAAAGGGGATTGTGCAAATGACGGCCACGCCCCGCCTGTCGCTGGTGGTGCCCGTCTACAACGTGGCCACCTACCTGCCCCGCTGCCTGGAAAGCCTGGCCGCACTGACGCCGCCGGCAGACGAAATCGTCGTGGTAGATGATGGATCGACGGATGAGTGTCCGGCCATCCTCGCCGCCTGGGCGCACAAGCTGCCGCAAATGCGCGTCATTCGTCAGGAGAACGGTGGCCTGTCGGCGGCGCGCAACACCGGGCTCGACCATGCCCGGGGCAGGTGGCTGGCTTTCGTGGACTCGGATGATTTCGTCAGCGCCGGAGCCTACGGTCGGCTCATGGAAATGGCCGAGACCGACGACCTGGACATGGCGCTGATGAACGCGCAATACCACTACGAGGGCCGCCAGCCGGACGCTCCCATTTACCCTGACGTTCCCGCCTCGCCTGTCATCAGCGGTGCCCAGTGGCTGAAGGAGCGGCTGGCGCAGGGCAGGCTGCTGCACATGGTATGGATGCACCTGTACCGGCGCAGCTTCATCGAGGAGCACGGCCTGCGTTTCGTGCCGCGCCTGATCCACGAAGACGTCATCTGGACCACGCGGGCGCTGCTCCTGGCGCAGCGTGTACGCTACGATCCGCGCCCCGGCTATCACTATCGCATCCCGGTGCGCCGCTTCACGCCGGAACAGAACGCGCGCAGACTCTGCGCCATCATCGACAGCAGCGTGGTCAATGCGTGCACCCTCGCCGAGATCGCCGAGCGCGAAGTCGCCGATCCCGAGCTCAAGCGGCTGCTGCGGCACCACCTTGTGGATGGCGGCTTTTCGGTGTTTCACAAGGCACGGCGGCTGCCGATGCCTTTGCGCCGGCACTGCTACCGCAGGCTGCGCAGCGACGGCTATTTCGGCCTGTTGTGGCGTCACGCGGCCGGTCTGCGCCAGCGCCGGCGCATCGCCCGCAACTACCTCGTCAGTTTCCTGCCATGACGATCCGGCGCCTGATGCCGACCCCGGCCAGCGTGGCTTGGCCGCACTGGCTGTTCTGGCCCGCGCTTGCGCTTTATGTCGCGGTGCTGCCCGTCAAGCACACCATCGCCCTGCGCTATCTCGCCTTCACGCTGTTGCTCACCGCGACCGCGGGCCTGCTGGCCACGCTGCGGCGGTGGCCCCGCTTTCCTCTGGCGATGCCATGGCTTGCCTACGGCGTCGTCGCTGCGCTCTCGCTCCTGTATGCCGCATCCCCCGCCACATCGCTCGAAGAGATCCGGACGGAGATCGTCTATGGCGCGCTGGTCTTCTGCATCGCCGCCACCTGGGGGCGGGCGGTGGACATGGTACGGGGTCTCGCCATGGTCGTCGCGGGTGTCAATTTCGTGCTGGTGCTCATCGCTTTCCAATACGTCGATCTCGATACCCCAATGGACAGCGTGATGAAGCTGCCGCCGCTCGCCTTCGCTGGAGTCAATTCCAACTTCATCGTCTCGATTCTGCCCCTGCTGGCGTTCCTGAGCTGGGACTCGTGGCGAAGCGGCGCACGCACGCTATCCCTGGCCATCGCTCTCGTGCTGATACCGATGGACACTGCGGCCCTGATGGTCAGCTACACCCGGCAAACCTCGCTGGCGCTGGCGGCCGGGCTGTTGTGCTGGGGCGTGCTCGTCTTGCGCAACCGCTTCACCTGGCGCCGCCTGATGGGCGTGGCCGCCGTCCTGCTCATGGTCGCAGGACTGTTCGTCGCGCAGATGGTGCGTAGAGGCGGCGATCAAGGCGATGTGATCGAGCTTGTTCGCAGCTCAGTGGCGCAGGATATACGATGGCAGCTTTGGCGTTTTTCCGTGGAAAAAATCGCCGAACGCCCGCTGACCGGCAGCGGCTTCGGCCGGGAAACTTTCGACAAACTCTATGCCGACTTCCTTCCCGATGAGCCGCTGCTTTGGCATGCCCACAACATGATCATCAACAAGGGCATCCAGATGGGGATTCCCGGCATGGCCGTGTTCCTCGCCCTTTGGCTGGCCCTGGCGCGGGAGCTCGCCAGGCATTTGGCAGCGGCGCCCCGGCGCCGCGCGCTGGCCGTGGCCGGATTGACGACGGTCGTCGTCGTGTTTGCCAAGAACATGACGGACGACTTCTTCGTGCGCGACATCGCCCTGCTGTTCTGGCTTCTTGCGGGAAGCATGATCGGCAGCCTGGAATATCAGGAAGGCCGGGAGAAAGCGTCCGGTGGACCGCATCGTCTATCAGCTTAACTTGCAGACGTCCCTGGGCGGCGGCGAGGTCTATGCGGCCTTTCTGTGCCGGGCGCTGTCGCGCCTGGGCTGGGCCACGCGCCTTTTCGTCCATCCGCGCGCCGCGTTCTGGCGCGACCTCGATCTACCCGGCGATACCGTGCTGGCACCGGTTGCCGATGCCTCGGCGGCGGCGGCCCAGTTGCCCACCGGCCCCCTGTGGCTGCTCGGCCACGGCCCGCTGCCGGCGGCCCTGCGTACAGCGGCGCCCGGCAGGCTGCGCACGGCCATCGCCCACATGCCCGTCCAGGGCCGCAACCCACGCCACTTCGAGAACCATGACTTGGTGTTCGCCGTCTCGGGCTGGGTGCGCGACGGCCTCATTGCCGCCGGCCTGCCAGCCTGGCGCGAGCCCCTCTACGGCGTGGCCGATCTCACACGCCGGGCAGGTAGCGGCGAAATCCGGCGCACCAGCCGCTACGACTGGGACCGGCGCAAGCTGCGCGACTGGGTGCTCGGCTGGCTCGAACCGGTGGCGGAGGCCGTCCGGCCTCACCCCGCCTATACCCGCCGCAGAGGACTGACGCTGGGGATCGTGTCCCGCCTCACGCCCATCAAGCAGTTCCCGCTGCTGTTTTCCCTGCTCGCGCCCGTCCTTGCGCGCTTCCCGGACGTGAACCTGGAGGTCTTCGGCAGCGGCGGCTACGCCTCGGTGCGGGATCTCGATCGCGCCCTGGCGCCCATTGCCGGGCGTGTGCGTTTCTGGGGTCAGCAGCGCGATGTGGCAGCCGTGTATCGCGGCGTCGATTTCCTGATGGCCGGGCTGCCGGAGAAGGAGGCGCTGGGCCTGAACGTCATCGAAGCCCAGGCATGCGGTACACCCGTACTGGCGGTGGCGGCGCCGCCCTTCACGGAAACCGTGCTCGACGGACGCACGGGCTTTCTCTACCGCGATCCGCGCGAGGACGGTGCCGCCAGCTTCGCCGCGTTAATCGAGCGTTTGCGCACCTCGCCGCAAACCCTGCAACCTCGAGAGGCAACCGCGCACCTGGCCCGTTTCGGCTTCGATGCCTTCGTCGAGCGGCTGCGCGGCGTGGTTGCCTGGGCGCAGGATGGACTGCAACGATGAAGATTCTGGTCATCCGGCGCGACAACATCGGCGACCTGGTGTGCACCACCCCGCTGCTGGCCGCCCTGCGGCAGCACTTCCCCCAGGCGTGGATCGGCGTGCTGGCGAACAGCTACAACGCGCCCGTGCTGGCGGGCAATCCCGACGTGGATGAAGTGTTCGCCTATCGCAAGGCCAAACATCGCGAAGGCGGCGCGGGTCTCCTCCGCACCCACGCCCAGCGCCTGGGGCTGATCTGGCGGCTGCGCCGCATGGGCATCGATGACGTGATCCTGGCCGCGCCGGCGCACCAGCCCAGCGCCTTGCGCTTCGCCCGCCTGATCAGGCCCCGGCGCGTGCTGGGCGGGTGCGACAGCCCCCTGCCCCACGAAGCGCAAAAGGTCTTCGCCGCCCTGTCCGCCTACGGCCTGCCCGGACCGGCGCCGGCATGCCGGGTGCTGCCGCAGCGGCCGAGGCTGGAACACGCCCGGGCGCGGCTGCCCGCGGACTGGGCGGGAAGACGGCTGATCGGGATCCATATCAGCGCGCGCAAACCCTCCCAACGCTGGCCGGAGGCGCGCTTCATCGCCCTCATGGAGGCGCTGCACCGGGACTGCGACGCCGCCTTTCTCCTGTTCTGGTCACCCGGGCCGGCCGACCATCCCCAGCACCCGGGCGACGACCACAAGGCGCGACGAATCGTCGACGGCTGCCGCGCCCTGCCCGTGGCGGCCATGCCCACCAACGAACTGGGCGAACTCATCGCCGGGCTCGCACTATGCGACGAAGTCATTTGCAGCGACGGCGGCGCCATGCACATCGCCGCGGGGCTGGGCAAACCCATCCTGTGCTTCTTCGGGCAGTCGAGCGCCGCACGCTGGCATCCCTGGGGCGTGCCCTACGAACTGCTGCAGAAGGAGAGCCGGCAGGTGAGCGACATTTCAGTGGCCGAGGCCCTGGCGGCCTACCAGCGCCTGCGGCAGAAGACCGGGGCTCAATGAGCCTCGTCCCAGTTCGCCCCCACCCCCACCTCCACCACCAGGGGCACCGACAGGCGCGCCACGCTGCCCATCAGCCGGGGCAGCGCCTCTTTCACCTGCGCCAGTTCTTCGTCGGGCACTTCCAGCACCAGCTCGTCATGAACCTGCAGCACCAGGCGCGCGCGTAAGGCCTGCTGGTCCAGCCAGCGTTGCACGGCGATCATGGCGAGCTTGATCAGGTCGGCGGCGGTGCCCTGCATGGGGGCGTTGATGGCGGCGCGCTCGGCTCCCTGGCGGCGGGCGCCGTTCTGGCTCCTGATCTCCGGCAGCCACAGGCGGCGGCCGAACACGGTTTCCACGTAGCCCTTGTCGCGCGCCTGGTTGCGGGTGGTCTCCATGTAGCGCGCCACACCGGGGTAGCGGGCGAAGTAGCGGTCGATGTAGGACTGGGCGGCGCCGCGCTCCAGGCCCAGCTCGCGGGCCAGGCCGAAGGCGGACATGCCGTAGATGAGGCCGAAGTTGATCACCTTGGCGTAGCGGCGCTGCTCGCTGGTCACTTCCAGGGGCGTGACGCCGAAGATCTCGGCGGCGGTGGCGCGGTGCACGTCCTCGCCGCGGCCGAAGGCATCGAGCAATCCCCGGTCGCCGGACAAGTGAGCCATGATGCGCAGCTCGATCTGCGAGTAGTCGGCCGACACGATGCGATGGCCCGCAGGGGCGACGAAAGCGGCGCGGATGCGCCGGCCCTCGGCGGTGCGGATGGGGATGTTCTGCAGGTTCGGCTCGTTGCTCGACAGGCGCCCGGTGACCGCCACCGCCTGGGCGAAGGTGGTGTGCACGCGGCCGGTGGCGGCATTGACCATGCGCGGCAGCTTGTCGGTGTAGGTGCTCTTGAGCTTCGACAACTGGCGGTAGTCGAGGATGAGCTTGGGCAGCGGGTAGTCGAGGGCCAGTTGCTGCAGCACCTCCTCGTCGGTGGACGGCGCGCCCGAGGGCGTCTTCTTGATCACCGGCAGCTTCTCGCGTTCGAACAGGATTTCCTGGATCTGCTTCGGTGAATTGAGATTGAAGGGCTGTCTGGCGGCCTCGACCGCCTGGCGCTCCAGCTCCATCATGCGGCTGCCCAGCTCTTGGCTTTGCGCCGCCAGCAGCTCGGCATCGATCAGCACGCCGTTGCGCTCCATGCGCAACAGCACCTGCATCACCGGCATCTCGATGTCCCGGTACAGGGCCTCCAGGCGCGGCTCCTCCCGCAGCTTCGGGTACAGGGCCTGGTGCAGGCACAGGGCCACGTCGGCATCCTCCGCCGCGTATTCCGTCGCCCTGGCGCATTCCACCTGGGCGAAGCCGATGCGCCCCGCCCCCTTGCCCGTCACCTCGTCGTAGGTCAGGGTCTGCAGCCCCAGGTGGCGCCGGGCCAGGGCGTCCAGGTCCTGACTGTTGCCCACGTACTTGCCGGCGTCCAGGACGTAGGCCTCGAGCAGCGTGTCGTGGGCGATGCCGCGCAGGGCGATGCCATGGTTGGCCAGCACGTGGGCGTCGTACTTGAGGTTCTGGCCGACCTTCCTGCGCCGGTCCGATTCCAGCCAGGGCTTCAGGCGCGCCAGCACCTGGTCGAGCGGCAACTGCCGGGGAGCGCCGGCGTAGTCGTGGGCCAGGGGCAGGTAGGCGGCCTCTTCCGGCGCAACGGCAAAGGACATTCCCACCAGCCGCGCCGCCATGGGATCGAGGCTGGTGGTCTCGGTGTCGAAGCCCACCAGTTGCGCGGCTTCGATCTTCGCCAGCCAGCGCTCGAAATCTTCCCAGCTCAGGATGCACTCGTAACGGCTGCGATGCTTGCCGGGCGGCGGAGCATCCTCCGCCGGCTGCGCGTCCGCTGCGGCCGCCCGCCCTTCGTCCGCCTGCTGCAGCTCGCGCAGCCAGCTCTTGAACTCGAAGCGGCCGAACAGTTCCAGCAACTGCGTCCGATCCGGCGGCCGGGGCTTGAGGTCCTCCACGTGCACGGGCAGTTGCACATCGCACACCACGGTCAGCAGGCGGCGCCCGAGGGGCAGGAAATCCTTGACCCGGCGCAGGTTCTCGCCCACGACGCCGCCGATGCGGTCGGCGTTTTCGATCACCCCCTCCAGCGTGCCGTACTGCTGCAGCCACTTCACGGCGGTCTTGGGCCCCACCTTGTCCACCCCCGGCACGTTGTCCACGCTGTCGCCGATGAGGGCCAGGTAGTCCACGATGCGCTCGGGCGGAACGCCGAACTTGGCCACCACGCCGGCCTCGTCCAGGGTCTCGTCGCTCATGGTGTTCACCAGCTTGACGCGCGGGCTCACCAGTTGCGCCAGGTCCTTGTCGCCGGTGGACACCACGCAGTCGATGCCGCGCCCCTCGGCCTCCTTCACCAGGGTGCCGATGACGTCGTCGGCCTCCACGCCCTCGATCATCAGCAGCGGCCAGCCCAGGGCGCGGATGCACTGGTGCAGGGGCTCGCACTGGCGCGCCAGCTCGTCGGGCATGGGCGGGCGATGGGCTTTGTATTGCGCGTACCAGTCTTCGCGGAAAGTCTTGCCCTTGGCGTCGAAAATGCAGGCGCGATAGTCCGCCTTGAAGTCGCTCTGGAGGCGGCGTAGCATGTTGAGCACGCCATAGATCGCGCCGGTCGGCTCGCCCGAGCGGTTGCGCAAGTCGGGCAGGGCGTGAAAGGCGCGATAGAGATAGGACGAACCGTCGACGAGTAATAGCGTTGGCATTTTGGCGGCGTGAGGTGTGAGGCGTGAAGTGTGAGGAGTTGAAACCGGCGCGCCGTCCCTCACGCCTTGCCCCTCACCCCTGACTCCTCACCTTCCACTCATGAGTGCAAAAGACAAACTTCCCAAGCTGATCGACCCGGGCGCCGCGGCGCAATCCTACACGGCGCGCGAGTCCTGGCGCATCTTCGGCATTATGGCAGAATTCGTCGAGGCGACCGAGCGGCTCAACGCCATCCGCCCGGCGGTGTCCATCTTCGGCAGCGCGCGCACGCCGCCCGACCACAAGTACTACATGCTCGCCGAGAAGATCTGCCGCCTGCTGTCGGACGCGGGCTTCTCGGTCATCTCCGGCGGCGGCCCCGGCATCATGGAGGCGGCCAACAAGGGCGCCTATTTCGGCAAGTCGCCCAGCGTGGGCCTCAACATCCAACTGCCCATGGAGCAGGCGGCCAATCCCTATCAGGACATCTCCCAGACCTTCCAGCATTTCTTCGCGCGCAAGTTCATGTTCGTCAAGTTCGCCACCGCCTACGTGGTCCTGCCCGGCGGCTTCGGCACCCTGGACGAGCTGATGGAAGCCCTGACCCTGATGCAGACCGGCAAGAGCCGGCGCTTCCCCCTCATCCTGGTGCACGAGCCCTTCTGGCGCGGCATGCTCGACTGGTTCCGAGACCGCCTGGTGTCGGAAGGCATGATCGCGGCCGGGGACATGGATCTGCTGCAGGTGATCGACGAACCCGAGCAGGTGGTGGAGGCGATCTTCAAGTTCTACGAAGGGCGCGGCTTCGCACCCTTGCCGGCGGAGCATGAGTTGCTGCTCAACCTTTGATAAAATTCGAATATTCTCAAGGAACCGTCCATGCGCC
>DYIB01000059.1 GCA_020723855.1 Uliginosibacterium gangwonense | reverse complement strand
AGGCCGCCGCGGCCGCCCGGCGAAGGAGCCCGGGCAGCGCGGGGCTCAAGCAGGAACGAACTCACGCAGGCAGCGCGCAAACGGCGCCGGATGATTGCGGTTCTGTCAACGCTGGCATCCGGTTCTGACTCAACCCTGCACGCCGGACTGGAACACTAGTCCGGCGTGCTCGCGCAGGGCGTGGAAGCGGATGCCCTTCCATTCCTCCTGGGCCACGCTCAGCTCCGCCTTGTGCGCCGCCAGGAAGGTGGGCGCCTCGACCACGTCGTAGGCGATGCGGTGGGCGTTGACCTCGATGAAACGCTTGAGCTCGCGCGCATCGTCGCTGCTGATCCAGCGCGCCAGGCGGTGGCGCGTGGAGGCCAGGCGCGCCTCGACGCCGTATTCGTGCTTCAGGCGGTGCAGCACCACGTCGAACTGCAGCGCGCCGACCGCGCCCAGCAACAGCATGCCGCCGGCATGGGGGCGGAACACTTGGATGGCGCCTTCCTCGCCGAGCTGGGCCAGGCCGGTGCGCAACTGCTTGCTGCGCATGGGATCGGCGATGTCTACCGCCTGGAACGTCTCGGGCGCGAAGAAGGGCAGACCGGTGAATTGCAGGTCCTCGCCCTCGGTGAGCGTGTCGCCCAACTGCAGCACGCCGTGGTTGGGAATGCCGATGATGTCGCCCGGGTAGGCGTCCTCCAGCAGCTCGCGCCGCTGGGACAGGAAGGACACCACGTTGTTGGTGCGGATGGCCTTGCCGCTGCGGCAGATCCTGAGCTGCATGCCGCGCTGGAAACGTCCCGAGCACACGCGCACGAAGGCGACCCGATCCCGGTGGGCCGGGTCCATGTTGGCCTGGATCTTGAACACCACGCCCGAGAACTTGGGCTCGAAGGGCTCCACCAGGCGCTGCAGGGCGCGGCGCGGGCCGGGCGGCGGCGCCAGGTCCACCAGGGCGTCAAGCACTTCGCGCACGCCGAAGTTGTTGATGGCCGAGCCGAAGAACACCGGCGTCTGGCGCGCGGCAAGAAAGGCATCGCGCTCGAATTCGGGCGCGGCGGCCTGCACCAGCTTGATGTCGTGGCGCGCGTGGGCGAAGGTGTCGCCGAAGCGCGCGCCGCAGGCGGGGTTGTCTATGCCCTCGATGATCTCGTCCTCGCCTACCCGGTCCTCGCCCGGGCGGAACACGCGCATGCGGTTGCGCCGGATGTCGAACACGCCGTGGAAGCTCTTGCCCATGCCCACCGGCCAGGTGAAGGGTACGGCCGCCATGCCCAGCACGCGCTCGATCTCGTCCATGAGCGCCAGGGGCTCGCGCACCTCCCGGTCCATCTTGTTGATGAAAGTGATGATGGGCGTGTTGCGCGCGCGGCACACTTCCAGCAGGCGCAGCGTCTGGGACTCGACGCCGTTGCCGGCGTCGATCACCATCAGCGCCGCGTCCACGGCGGTGAGCACGCGGTAGGTGTCCTCGCTGAAGTCCTGGTGGCCCGGCGTGTCCAGCAGGTTGATCACGCAGTCGCGGTACTCCATCTGCATCACGGAGCTGGCCACCGAGATGCCGCGCTGCTTCTCGATTTCCATCCAGTCGGAAGTGGCGTGGCGCGAGGCCTTGCGCGCCTTCACGCTGCCGGCGATGTGGATGGCGCCGGCGAACAGCAGCAGCTTCTCGGTGAGCGTGGTCTTGCCCGCATCCGGGTGGGAGATGATGGCAAAGGAACGGCGGCGGGCGACTTCTCGGGCGACGGACATGACGGCGGAAATACGGTTCGGACTGGTGCCGCGGGCGCTGGAGCGCGCACCGACGGCAAAAAGGCGGGCCATTCTACCCCTGGCGGCCGGGGCGATCAATTCGACGACGGGCGGGCGCCCGTCAACACACTGTCAGCCAGGGGCCGCTGGTTCATTCACGAGGCGCTTGACCCGCATATTCCACCAGGGTGCGGGATGATGGCGCGGCGAGCTGCGGCGCGGCTGCACGTTTTGCGACCTTCGATGCCAAGCTGGCAAGGCGTGCCAGGAAGGCGGCTTCCGTGGAAGTCGTCAAACCCTGACCACCTCCTCCTCAATCAACCCCAAACACCGCCCGCCACAGCGCCCGCACGGCGGCGATCCGGTCCGCCACGGTCTCCCGCTCCACGCGCGCGTACTGGGCGTCGTTCAGGCGCAGGCCGTGCTGCAGGCGGCGGTACTCGCGGTAGGCGTTCCGGGCCTGGGCGGCCAGATCAAAGGGGATCAGGCCCAGCTCGCCGGCGATGCCCAAGAGCTTGATGTTGCCCAGGTTGGCGGTGAGCTCCGGGTAGCGGCGGGAGTGGCCCAGCACCAGGTATTGCACGATGAACTCCACGTCGATCAGGCCGCCGCGGTCGTGCTTCAGGTCGAACAGCTCGCTCTTGTTGCCGTGGGCATCCAGCATGCGCTGGCGCATGGCCAGCACTTCGCGCCTGAGCTCGTCCAGGTCCCGCTCCTTGCGCAGGATGTCCACGCGCAGGGATTCGAACTCCAGACCGATGGCTTCGTCACCGGCCGAGAAGCGGGCGCGGGTGAGCGCCTGGTGCTCCCATACCCAGGCGGATTCCATCTGGTACTTGCGGAAGCCGGCCATGGCGCTGACGATCAGGCCGCTCTCGCCGTTGGGGCGCAGGCGCAGGTCGGTCTCGAACAGGATGCCGGCCGGGGTGCGCATGGACAGCCAGGTGTTCACCCGCTGCGCCAGGCGCGCGTAGTTCTCGGGCGCTTCCGGCGCGTCGTCGTCGAACAGGAAGATGAGGTCCAGGTCCGAGGCGTAGCCCAGTTCCTTGCCGCCCAGCTTGCCATAGCTGATGACGGCGAAGCGCGGCTCGTCCCGGTGGCGCGTGCGCAGCTTCCGCCAGCACAGGGTGAGGGTGAGGTCGAGGATGATGTCGGCCAGCTCCGACAGGTGGTCCGCCAGGCGCTCCACGGTGAGCATGCCGCCCAGGTCCTGGGCCAGCAGGCGGAACACCTGGGCGTGGTGGGCGTCGCGCATGACGTCCATCTGGCGCTCCTGGTCCGGCTCCAGTTCGTCCAGTTGCTGCTTGAGCAGCTTGCGGAAGACGCGCCAGTCGGGCGTCGCCTCGAGCAGGCGTGGGTCCAGCAGTTCGTCCAGCAGCACCGGGTGGCGCGTGAGATAGCTCGCCGCCCAGCTCGAGGCGCTCACCAACTGGGACACTTTCTTCAGGGCTTGGGGGTATTGCTGCAGCAGGGCGAGATAGGCGGCGCGGCGGCTCACGGCTTCCAGCAGGTCGAGGGTGCGCGACAGGGTGGCGTCGGCGCCGGGCATTTCGGCGCAGGCTTCGATCACGCGCGGGATCAAAGCGTCGAAACGCTCGCGGTTGCCGGTGGGCATCTGCTGGTACTTGTTGCTGCGGCGGATGGTGGCCAGGCGCCGGGCCGCGGCGGCAGCGTCGCGGTAGCCCAGGCGCTGCAGCTCGGCGGCGGATTCCTCGCTGCCGTCCGAGTTCTGCCACACGCCCGTGAGAGGGTGCCCGTTCTGGTCCGGGTTGCTGAAGATGGTCTCGAAGTGGCGCGTGACGTTGGCGCGGTGGTCGTCGGTCTCGGTGGCCAAGGCCTCCCAGTCGAAGAAACCCATGGCGCGCGCGATCAGGGCCTGGTCCTCGGGCCTGGCCGGCAGGTCATGGGTCTGGGCGTCGTCCAGGTATTGCAGGCGGTGTTCCAGGCGGCGCAGGAACTCGTAGGCCGCGTGCAGCTCCTTGTGCGCCTCCGCGGTGAGGATGTGGCGCTCGGCCAGGCGCTCTAGCACTTCCAGGGTGGGGCGCACTTGCAGGGCCAGGTCACGCCCGCCGCGGATGATCTGGAACACCTGGGCGATGAACTCGATCTCCCGGATGCCTCCCGGCCCCAGCTTGACGTTGGCGGCCTTGTCGCGCCGCGCTACCTCGCGCCGGATCTGGGCGTGCAGGCCGCGCAGGGCGTTGAAGGTGCCGTAGTCCAGGTACTTGCGGAACACGAAGGGGCGGATGATGGCTTCCAACTGCGCGCAGCGCTCGCGGCTGCCGGTGATGGGGCGGGCCTTGATCCAGGCGTAGCGCTCCCACTCGCGGCCCTGGGTGATCAGGTAGTGCTCCAGCATGTCGAAGCTGCCGACCAGCGGACCGGACTCGCCGTTGGGCCGCAGGCGCATGTCTACGCGGAACACCTGGCCGTCGCCGGTGATCTCGGCCAGGGCGCCGATGAGGCTGCGGCCTAGCTTGGTGAAGTATTCGAAGTTGCTGATCACCGCGGACCCGGTCGTCTCTCCGTCCTCGGGATAGATGAAGATCAGGTCGATGTCCGAGGACACGTTGAGCTCCCGCCCGCCCAGCTTGCCCATGCCGATGACGATCAGCTCCTGGGGCGCGCCGGCCTCGCTGCGCGGCTCGCCGTGACGCTGCCGCAGGCTGCGCGACAGGCTGTCCACCGCCGTGCGGATGGCGATGTCGGCCAGGGCGGTCATGGTTTCGGTCACTTCCGCTAGGGGCGCCAGCCCGGCCAGGTCACGCGCCGCGACGCGGGCGAACACCCGGGCGCGCAGGCGGCGCAGGGCCGGGCGCAGGCTGTCTTCGTCGCCGACCGCCTGGGTGAGGTCGGCCGCCATGGCCTCGGCGGTGAAGGGACGATGCAGCTCCCGCCGCAGCTCGGCGCCGATCTCGGGCCGGCTGGCCACCAGTCGCTGGAGACAGCGGCTGTAGGGCAGGATGTCGTCGAGGGAAGCCCGGGAAGCATGGGCCGTATCTGCGGACAGGGTCATGGAAAGGTTCTGGAGTAAAATTTGCGCTTGTGGCACCAGCCGCACGATTGTAGCCACCTCGGATCATGTGACAAGTGACAAGTCGAGAGCAAGGCGCCGCCAGGGTTCCCCGTCACCCGTCACTCGTCACCGGTCACAGCCTCTAATGCCTAACGCCGCCGCCCATCACCAGCCGCCTCGGAGCCCCATCCGTCGTCTGCCGTCGCCTTTGCGCCTGCTGCGCATCCTGCTGTGGACCGCCGCCATCGCCTATTTCGGCCTGGCGGCGCTGGTGCTCGTCACGCGCTACGTCGTCCTGCCCAATATCGAGCAGTACCGGCCCGTGCTGGAGGCGGCCCTGTCCCGCTCCCTGGGGCTGCGCGTGGAGATCGCCAGCCTCGACGCCCAGTGGCGCGGCCTGCGCCCCCAGCTGGGCCTGCACGGCCTGCGGGTGCACGACCGGGAAGGCCGGCCGGCGCTCGCCTTCGACAACGTGGAGGCGGAGCTGGCCTGGTCGTCCCTGTGGCACCTGCAGCCGCGCCTGCACCGCCTGGAGGTGCGCTCGCCCGTCCTGGACATGCGGCGCGATGCCGACGGGCGCATTTTCATCGCCGGCCTGCAGCTCAATACCGAAGCCGAGGGCACGGACTTCTCCGACTGGCTGCTGGCCCAGAGCAACATCGTGGTGCGCGATGCCACCCTGCGCTGGAGCGACGCCCTGCGCGGGGCGCCCACCCTGGAGCTGAGCCGGGTCAACTTCCGCCTGCACAACAGCGGCCTGCATCACCGCTTCGGCGTTACCGCCCAGCCGCCGCGGGAACTGGCGACGGCGCTGGATGTGCGCGGTGATTTCCGCGGCGAGGACCTGGACCGGCCGGAAGAATGGATGGGCGAGCTCTACGCCGAGCTGGAGTACGCCGATCTGGCCGTGTGGCGCCAATGGCTGGACTATCCCCTGGAACTGCCCCGCGGCGCCGGCGGCATGCGGCTGTGGCTGGACTTCGCGCACAAGCGCCTGACCGCCATCACGGCCGACGTGGCGCTGCGCGACGTGCAGTTGCGCCTGCGGCGAGACCTGCCCATGCTCGATCTCGAATATCTCAACGGCCGGCTGGCGGGGCGCAGCACCGCAGGGGGCTTCGAGGCGGCGGCCAGGAAGCTGGCCCTGGCCCTGCGCGAGGGTCCGCGCATCGACCCCACCGATTTCCAGTTGACGCTGACCGAGGCCGCGGGCAGGAGTCCGGCCCAGGGCGAGTTCAGCGCCAGCGGCCTGGACCTGGGCGCCCTGGCGCAACTGGCCGGCCACCTGCCCCTGGACGAGGCGTTGCGGCGCAAGCTGGCGCACTACGCGCCCCAGGGCCGGCTGATCCAGGTGTCGGCCGGCTGGAAGGGTGAGGGCACGGCCTTGTCCGCCTACAAGTTCAGGGGCCGTTTCGAGAACCTGGGCCTCAAGGCCCAGGGCATCCTGCCGGGCTTCCACGGCATGAGCGGCAGCGTCGAGGGCAGCGAGAAAGGCGGCCGCGTGGTGTTCCAGAGCCACAGCGCCGGCCTGGAGCTGCCGCGCGTGTTCCCGGATCCCCTGCTGGAGCTGCAGCAGTTCACCGCCCAGGTGGATTGGACGATCCGGGAGGGCATCGTCGATGCCAGGCTGCAGAACCTGTCCTTCCACAACCGGGACGCGGTGGGCAGCGCCAGCGGCACCTACCGCAGCAGCCGCGACGGCCCGGGCGAGATCGACCTGTCGGCACGCCTCACCCGCAGCGACGGCGCCGCGGTGTGGCGCTACCTGCCCCTGGTGGTCAACCCCAAGGTGCGCGACTGGCTGCGCGCCGCCATCGCCGGCGGCACTGCGCCCGAGGCGACGCTGCGGCTGAAAGGCGATCTCAAGGACTTTCCTTTCCGCGACAATCGCGGCGGCATCTTCCAGGTGAGCGCCAGGGTGTCCGACGTCACCCTGCGCTACGCCCCCGGCTGGCCCGAGATCAGGGGCATCAACGGCGCCCTGCTGTTCGAGGGCAACCGCATGCTGATCAAGGCCGACAGCGGTGCCATCTATGGCGTCAAGCTGTCCCAGGTGAAGGCGGAGATCCCCGACCTGGAGGCGCCGGAGGAGATGCTGCTGATCAGCGGTGCCGCCGCCGGCCAGGTGGGCGACTTCCTGCGCTTCGTGGACAACAGCCCGGTGGCCAGCCGCATCGGCAATTTCACCGAAGACATGACCGGCAGCGGCGAGGGCCGGCTGCGCCTCAAGCTCGCCCTGCCCCTGCAGCGCATCGACGATACGGCGGTCGAGGGCGAATACGAGTTCGTGCGCAACCGCATCACGGTCGATCCCGAGCTGCCGGCCCTGACCGAGGTGTCCGGGCGGCTGCGCTTCACCGGCAACAGCCTGGCGATCCCCGGCATCAACGCCAGTTTCCTGGGTGGGCCGCTCACCATCAAGGGAATCACCCGGGCCGACGGCGTCGTGGACGTGTCCCTGCAGGGCAGCCTCAATACCGCCGGCCTGCGCCAGCAGTACAACCTGGCGCTGCTGGAGCCGGTGAGCGGCAGTGCCGCCTACCGCGGCAACATCCAGGTGAAGAAGGGCGGCACGGAAGTGACCATCGACTCCGATCTGCGCGGTGTGGCCTCGGCACTGCCCGAGCCCTTCGCCAAGGCCGCGGGCGAGCCCCTGCCGCTGCGCTACGAGCGCCGCCCGGCGGGCGAGGTGCGCCGCGGCGCGGCCCAGCGCAGCCTGGTGCGCCTGTCGGTCGGCGAGGTGCTCAAGGCCCTGGTGGTGCGCCGGCGCGAGGGGGCCAAGGCGGTGGTGGAGCGGGCGGCCGTGGGCATCGGCGAGGCGGTGGCGCTGCCGGAGCAGGGGGCGGTGCTGGCGGCGACCGTCAAGCGCTTCGACGCTGACGCCTGGAAGCGCCTGCTGCCGGAGAGCGGCGGCGAAGGTCTGCCCGGGCTGCAGATCGCCCTGCGTGCCGGCGAGCTGATTGTGTACGGGCGCAAGCTCACGGAGTTCTCCGGCAAGGCGACGCGCCAGGCGGACGAGTGGATCGCCCAGGTGACGAGCCGCGAAGCGGCCGGCGAATTAGCCTGGCGGGGGCAGGGCCAGGGGCGGCTGCGCGCCCGCCTGAAACAGCTCGCCCTGGTGGACGGGGAGACGGCGAAGGGCGCCGCGCCCCAGGAATTGCCGGGGCTGGACGTGGTGGCCGACAACTTCACTCTCAACGGCAAGCCCTTCGGCCGACTGGAACTCAATGCCGACAACGAGGGCGGACTGTGGAAAGTGTCGCGCATCGCCCTGGTCAATCCCGATGGCAGCCTCACGGGCAGCGGCCAGTGGCGCGCCAACGCCACGCAACTGAATTTCAGGCTGGAGGTCAACGATATCGGCAAGATGCTGGGCCGGCTGGGCTATTCCGAGGCGGTGCGGCGCGGCACCGCCCAACTGGAGGGCATGCTATCCTGGAACGGCTCGCCGCTGGCCCTGGACTATCCTTCCCTGGCCGGTACCCTCAAGCTCGAAGCCGCCCAGGGCCAGTTCAACAAGCTGGAGCCCGGGGTGGGCCGGCTGCTGGGCATCCTCAGCCTGCAGGCGCTGCCGCGGCGCATCACCCTGGATTTCCGCGATATTTTCAGCGAGGGTTTCGCCTTCGACAGCATCGCCGGCACGGCGCGTGTGGACGGGGGAGTGATGGTGACCGACAACCTGCAGATCCGCGGGCCTTCCGCCAAGATCTTCATGAGCGGCGAGTTCAACCTGGCGCAAGAGACCCAGAATTTGCGCGTGCGCGTGCAGCCGGCCCTGGGGGAGAGTGTCGCCGTCGGCGCCATGATCGCCAACCCGGCCATCGGCCTGGCGGCGCTGCTGGCGCAGAAGGTGTTGAGGGACCCGCTGGACCAGATTTTCGCCTTCGAGTATGCCGTGACCGGCACCTGGAGCGATCCCAAGGTGGAGAAGCTGCAGACCGCCGCGGTGAAGCAGGACCCGACGCAGTAATAAACCGCATTCGATGCAGAGGGCGCGCAGCCGCAGAGCACGCAGAGAGAACGTTGTGAAAACCCGTGGCACATCGACTGTCCAGTGTCTTTCTCTGCGCCCTCCGCGTCTCTGCGATCTCTGCGTTGAAAGAGGTTAACCGAGGAGACGATGACATTGGAAAAATTCGTGATAGCCGCCGTGCAGATGGTGTCCGGCCCGGACGTGGAGGCCAATTTGCGCGCGGCCGGCCGGCTCGTCGCCGAGGCCGCCGAGCGCGGCGCGCGCCTGGTGGCGCTGCCCGAGTATTTCCCGCTGATCAGCGGCGACGAGCGCGACAAGGTCAGGGTGCGCGAGCGTGACGGCGAGGGGCCCATCCAGGCCTTCCTGCAGGAGGCCGCCGCGCGCCACAAGGTGTGGATCGTCGGCGGCACCCTGCCGCTGGAGGCACAGGCCCGTGACAAGGTGCGCAACAGCAGCCTGGTATTCGACGACACGGGCAGGCGCGTGGCGCGCTACGACAAGATCCACCTGTTCGGCTTCCAGCGCGGCGAGGAGTGCTACAACGAGAGCCAGACCATCGAGGCCGGCGACCGTGCGGTCGTGTTCGACGCCCCGTGCGGCCGCGTCGGCCTGTCGGTGTGCTACGACCTGCGCTTTCCCGAGCTGTACCGCGGCATGGGGGAAGTGAGCCTGATCGTGGTGCCGGCCGCCTTCACCCAGCCCACGGGCGAGGCCCACTGGGAGCTGCTCGCGCGCGCCCGGGCGGTGGAGAACCAGTGCTATGTGCTTGCCGCCGCCCAGGGCGGCCGGCATCCCAGCGGGCGGCTCACCTACGGCGACAGCATGGTGGTGGATCCCTGGGGCGTGGTGCAGCAGCGCCTGCCGAAAGGGCCGGGCGTGGTGCTGGGCGAGATCGACCCGCAGCGCCTGGCAGAGGTGCGCGCCAGCCTGCCGGCCTTGAAGCACCGCGTGCTGCACGCATGTTAGAGAAACGAACCCGGAGACCCCTACAGTGAACCGAATGGAATCGACGCCGCTCGCCCAGGCGAGCCTGCTGGAAACCGCGAGCGGCTGCCTGCTCGCCCCCTACGACCTCACGCCGCGCCACCTGGAAGGCGTGCTCGGCATCCTGTTGGGCCATCGCCTCGATTATGCCGACCTGTACTTCCAGTACGCCCGCTCCGAAGCCTGGAGCCTGGAGGAGGGCATCGTCAAGTCGGGCAGCTTCAACATCGAGAGCGGCGTCGGCGTGCGCGCCGTCTCGGGCGAGAAGACCGCCTTTGCCTATTCCGACGACATCAGCCTGCCGGCGCTCGCCGCCGCCGCCAAGGCCACGCGCGCCATCGCCGCCCGGGGCGCCGAGCGCCTGGTGCCGATGCTGCACAAGCGCAGCCGCCCGCCCCTGTACCGGCCGGTGGATCCGCTCGCCTCCCTGCCCGATACGGAGAAGGTCAAGCTGCTGGAGCGGCTGGAAGGCTATGCCCGCGCCGAGGACGGCCGCGTCACCCAGGTGATGGCCAATCTGGCCGGCACCTATGACATAGTGCTGGTGGCGCGCTCCGACGGCCAGCTCGCGGCCGACGTGCGTCCCCTGGTGCGCGTGTCCATCACTGTCATCCTGGAGCAGGACGGCCGGCGCGAGCAGGGCTCCGCCGGCGGCGGCGGGCGCTTCGACTACGGCTATTTCAGCGACGAGGTGCTGCGCGACTATGCCGCCAAGGCGGTGCACCAGGCGCGCGTGAACCTGGAGGCGCGTCCGGCGCCTGCCGGCACCATGACGGTGGTATTGGGCAGCGGCTGGCCCGGCATCCTGCTGCACGAGGCCATCGGCCACGGCCTGGAGGGCGACTTCAACCGCAAGGGCAGTTCCGCCTTCTCCAACCGCATCGGCAGCCGCGTGGCCGCGCCCGGCGTCACCGTGGTGGATGACGGCACTCTGCCCAACCGCCGCGGCTCGCTGTCCATCGACGACGAGGGCAACCCCACCCAGCGCACGGTGCTGATCGAGGACGGCATCCTGGTGGGCTACATGCAGGACAGCCTCAACGCCCGCCTCATGGGCGCCGCGCCCACGGGCAACGGCCGGCGCGAGTCCTTCGCCCACCTGCCGCTGCCGCGCATGACCAACACCTACATGCTCAATGGCGACAAGGACCCGCACGAGATCATCGCCTCCGTCAAGCGCGGCCTCTATGCCGCCAACTTCGGCGGCGGCCAGGTGGACATCACCAGCGGCAAATTCGTGTTCTCCGCCGCCGAGGCCTACATGATCGAGGACGGCAAGATCACCTGCCCGGTGAAGGGCGCCACCCTGATCGGCAACGGCCCCGACGCCCTTACCCGCGTCTCCATGATCGGCAATGACATGGCGCTCGATCCGGGCGTGGGCACCTGCGGCAAGGAAGGCCAGAGCGTGCCGGTGGGCGTGGGCCAGCCCACCCTGCGCATCGACGGCCTCACCGTGGGCGGCACCGCGTAGGTCGGGCTGAAGCCCGACAGCGGGCGCCGAAAGTCGGGCTGAAACTCGACCTACAGGCCATCTCAAAACAAAT
Organism: Uliginosibacterium gangwonense; assembly: GCA_020723855.1. Lineage (GTDB taxonomy): Bacteria > Pseudomonadota > Gammaproteobacteria > Burkholderiales > Rhodocyclaceae > DYIB01. The sequence continues at coordinate 8,978 of DYIB01000059.1, read as the reverse complement.
CCATCTGCGCCACCGCCCCCGTCGGCGTGAACCGGGAGCAATCCAGTTCGGGGAACTGCTGCGGGTGGCCGAGGCGCTTGACGGCGCTGCGGAAGCGCTGGGCGATCAGGTCGGCGTAGACGCCCCCGCGGGTTATCCGAGAAACCGCAGTTGGAACCGCCTTCAACGCAAAGATCGCAAAGACGCAGAGGCCGCAAAGAACGATCCACAGCCTCACCCTTTGGGTGTCGGCCATCCTTCAGGATTTTCCTTTGCGTCCTTTGCGTTGCTTCGCGTCCTTTGCGTTAAATGCGGTTTTCAGGTTTATTTGGGCCGCTTGTCGATGACGCGCTTGGCCTTGCCGATGGAACGCTCGATGCCGCCGGTGCCCACCACCCGCACCCGTGCCGTGACGCCGATGTAGGACTTGATGTGGTGCTGCAGCGCCTGGGCCGCCTCCCGCTGCTCCGCCTCCGGCGCGCCGGCGAACTCCGGCTTCATTTCCACCAGCACGTCCAGTTCATCCAGGTTGTCCGGGCGCGATACCTCCAGCACGTAGTGGGGCGCCAGCTTCGGCTGCTTGAGGATCAGCTCCTCCACCTGGGTCGGAAAGAGGTTCACGCCGCGGATGATCAGCATGTCGTCGGAGCGCCCGGTGATCTTGTCCATGCGCCGGAACGAGCGCGAAGTGGGCGCCAGCAGGCGGGTGAGGTCGCGGGTGCGGTAACGGATCACCGGCAGCGCTTCCTTGGACAGGGAGGTGAACACCAGCTCGCCCAGTTCCCCGTCGGGCAGCACCTCGCCCGTCACCGGGTCGATGATCTCCGGGTAGAAATGGTCTTCCCAGATCACCGGACCGTCCTTGGACTCGATGCACTCGTTGGCCACCCCCGGGCCCATCACTTCCGACAGGCCGTAGATGTCCACGGCGTCGATGCCCATGCGCTCCTCGATCTCGCGCCGCATCTGGTTGGTCCACGGCTCGGCGCCGAAGATGCCGATCTTGAGGGAGCAGTCCCGGGGCGAGTGGCCCTGGCGCTCGAACTCGTCGGCGATGGCCAGCATGTAGGAGGGCGTCACCATGATGATGTCCGGCTTGAAGTCCACCATCAGTTGCACCTGGCGCTCGGTGAAGCCGCCCGACATGGGGATGACGGTGCAGCCCAGGCGCTCGGCGCCGTAGTGGGCGCCCAGGCCGCCGGTGAACAGGCCGTAGCCGTAGGCCACATGCACCTTGTCGCCGGGCCGGCCGCCGGCGGCGCGGATGGAGCGGGCCATCAGGTCGGCCCAGGTATCGATGTCGTTCCGAGTGTAGCCCACCACCGTCGGCTTGCCCGTGGTGCCGCTGGAGGCGTGGATGCGCACCACCCGCTCCTGGGGCACGGCGAACATGCCGAAGGGATAGGTCTCGCGCAGGTCCTGCTTGGTGGTGAAGGGGAACTTGGCGAGATCGGACAGCTCCTTCAGGTCGTCCGGGTGTACGCCGGCCTCGTCGAACTTCCTGCGGTAGTGGGCCACGTTGTCGTAGGCGTGGCGCAGGCTCCACTGCAGGCGCTTCAACTGCAGGGCGGCGATCTCGTCGCGGCTCGCTTTCTCTATCGGTTCCAAATCCCCGTCGCGGGGCGCTCTCGGATGCATGACGGTCTCCTTCCTTTCCTCTCTCCCGTTATCTCGCTCAGACACGCTCGATGATCATGGCGATGCCCTGGCCGACGCCGATGCACATGGTACACAGGGCTTAGCGTCCGCCGCGGCGCGCCAGCTCGTAGCTGGCGGTGGTGACCAGGCGCGCGCCGCTCATGCCCAGGGGATGGCCCAGGGCGATGGCGCCGCCGTTGGGGTTCACGTGCTCGGCGTCGTCCGCCAGGCCCAGGTCGCGCAGCACCGCCAGCGCCTGGGCGGCGAAGGCCTCGTTGAGCTCGATCACGTCCATCTGCGCCAGCGTCAGCCCGGTCAGGGCCAGCAGCTTGCGCACCGCCGGCGCCGGGCCGATGCCCATGATGCGCGGCGCCACTCCGGCTGTGGCCATGGCGACGATGCGCGCCCGCGGCTTGAGGCCGTAGCGCCGGGCCGCCGCGCCCGATGCGAGCAGCAGGGCGCAGGCGCCGTCGTTGACGCCGGAGGCGTTGCCCGCGGTGATGGTGCCGTCCTCGCGCACGATGGGCTTGAGCCTGGCCAGGCCTTCGAGGCTGGTGTCGGCGCGCGGATGCTCGTCCTTCGCCACGGTGCGCGTCTCGCCCTTGCGCCCGGGCAACTCCACCGGGATCAGCTCGGCGTCGAAGCGCCCCGCTTCCTGGGCGGCGACGGCGCGCTGCTGACTGCGCAGGGCAAAGGCGTCCTGGTCGGCGCGGCCGATCTTGTGCTCGTCGGCCAGGTTTTCCGCCGTCTCGGGCATGGAGTCGGTGCCGTAGAGCTTCCTCATGACAGGGTTCACGAAGCGCCAGCCGATGGTGGTGTCGTAGATCTCGGCGTTGCGGGCGAAGGCGGCCTCCGCCTTGGGCAGCACGAAGGGGGCGCGCGACATGCTCTCCACGCCGCCGGCGATCATCAGCTCCGCCTCGCCGCACTTGATGGCGCGGGCGGCGGTGCCCACCGCGTCCATGCCCGAGCCGCACAGGCGGTTGATGGTGGCCCCGGGCACGTCCCGGGGCAGGCCCGCCAGCAGCAGGGCCATGCGCGCCACGTTGCGGTTGTCCTCGCCGGCCTGGTTGGCGCAGCCGTAGATCACGTCGTCCACCCGGCCCCAGTCCACCGACGGGTTGCGCTGCATCAGCGCCTTGAGGGGAGTCGCGGCCAGGTCGTCGGCGCGCACCGCGGCCAGGGCGCCGCCGTAGCGGCCGATGGGGGTGCGCACGGCGTCGCAGATGAATACCTCGTTCACGGTTTCTCCTGGTCGGTTTTCCTCAGATCGGGAGGCGGATCGGTCACCGCCCCCTTGATGCGGTGGGACTTGCCGCGGAAGGCGACGATGCGCTTGCCGTGCTGGTCGGTCACGTCCACGTCGTATATGCCGGTGCGGCCGTGCAGCACGTGCTCGCGCGCTTCAGCCGTCAGGACGTCGCCCTCGAAGGCCGGCGCCAGGTATTCGATGGAACAGCCCGCCGCCACGGTGTTGTGGTTGTGGCTGTTGCAGGCGTAGGCGAAGGCGGTGTCGCACAGGGTGAACAGGAAGCCGCCGTGGCACAGGGCATGGCCGTTGAGCATGTCGGGCCGCACAGTCATGCGCATGCGCGCATAGCCGGGGCGGATGTCCTCCAGGGTGATGCCCAGGGACTGGGCGGCCCGGTCCCGCGGGTACATGGCCTCACCCACTTGCCGGGCCAGGTCTTCGGCATTCATGATGCGGCTGTCCATCCAGTCCATTTCAGCGCCCCTGGAAGCGGGGGGCGCGCTTCTCCATGAAGGCCGCCACGCCCTCCCGGTAGTCCTCGCTGTAGCCCAGCTCGCGCTGGCAGTCGCGCTCCAGGTCGAGCTGCTGCTCCAGGGTGTTGTGGGCGGCGGCGTACAGGGCGCGCTTGGTCAGGGCCAGGCCGCGGGTGGGGGCGGCGGCGAAGTGCCGCGCCAGCTTGTCGGTCTCGGCGGCCAGTCGGTCGTCGTCCACGCATTTCCAGATCAGCCCCCAGGCCTCGGCCTGCTCGGCGGACAGCTTGTCCCCCAGCAGGGCCAGACCCATGGCACGGGCCGTGCCCACCAGGCGCGGCAGGAAGTAGGTGCCGCCCGAATCGGGCACCAGGCCGATCTTGCAGAAGGCCTGGATGAAGCTGGCGGAGCGGGCCGCCAGCACGATGTCGCAGGCCAGCGCGATGTTGGCCCCGGCGCCGGCCGCCACACCGTTGACGGCGCAGATCACCGGCATGGGCAGGGCGCGCAGCGCCAGCACCAGGGGGCGGTAGTTGGTCTCGATGGAGGCGCCCAGGTCCGGCTGCTGCGCGTCCGCCGCCACGGCCCGGTCCGACAGGTCCTGACCGGCGCAGAAGCCGCGCCCGGCGCCGGTCAGCACCAGCACCCGCGCCCCGCCCACCCGCCCCAGGGCATCGCGCAGCTCGGCGTGCATGGCTGCGGTGAAGCTGTTGAGGCGGTCGGGCCGGTTCAGGGTGATGCGGGCGATGCCGTCCGCCTGGTCGAACAGGATGTTCTGGTAGTCCATGGTCTCGATCCTCTCTCCTAGGGAATATAGGTTTGCCGTCCCGCCCCGGCAACCAGCGAGGCAGCGACTTTTTTCATGTTTCAATTGTTGATCGCCTAGCAGTCTGATATGATACAGAATAGAAAATAACAATACAACGAATGTATCATTTTGTGTCCAGGAGAGAGACATGAGCCACCCCCTGTTCGAGAAGCACAAGGCCACGCTGGACGCGGCCCTGAACGCCATCCGGAGCCGCGGCTACTGGAGCCCCTATCCCGAATCGCCCCGCCCCTACGGCGACAACGCCATCGAGGAGGGGCGCCAGGCGTTCGAGACCTACCGCAACCGGCCCTTCGAGCTGGATCAGCCGGGCGAGACCGGCCGCGGCGGGCGCGAGGCCTCGCCCTACGGCCTGGCGCTGGGCATCAGCTATCCCAAGTGCGACCCCCAGGCCCTGATTGCCGCCGCCCGGCAGGCCATGCCCGCCTGGAGGGATGCCGGCCCCGACACCCGCGCCGGGGTGTGCCTGGAGATCCTGGCGCGGCTGAACGCCCGCAGCCTCGAGATGGCCCACGCGGTCATGCACACCACCGGCCAGGGCCTCATGATGGCCTTCCAGGCGGCCGGCCCCCACGCCCAGGACCGGGGCCTGGAAGCCATCGCCTACGCCTACCGGGAGATGCAGCACGTGCCGGACAAGGCTCTGTGGGAGAAGCCCCAGGGCAAGAACCCGCCCCTCAGGATGGAGAAGACCTTCCGCATCGTGCCCCGGGGTGTGGCCTTGGTGATCGCCTGCTCCACCTTCCCCACCTGGAACGGCTATCCGGGCCTGTTCGCCAGCCTGGTCACGGGCAACCCGGTGATCGTCAAACCTCATCCCACGGTGATCCTGCCCCTGGCCATCGTCGTGGCCGTGGCGCGCCAGACCCTGAAAGAGGCGGGCTTTGACGCCAACCTGGTGACGCTGGCCGTGGATGAACCGGAGGCGCCCATCTCCAAGGACCTGGCCCTCCACCCAGATATCCGCATCATCGACTTCACCGGCGGCCCGGCCTTCGGCAACTGGCTGGAGCAGAACGCCCGCCAGGCGCGGGTATTCACCGAGAAGGCGGGGGTAAACGGCATCCTCATCGACTCCACCGACAACTACCAGGGGATGCTCAACAACCTGGCCTTCACCCTGTCCCTCTACTCGGGCCAGATGTGCACCACGCCCCAGACCTTGTACGTGCCGGCCACCGGCATCGGCACCCCGGAGGGCAAGGTGGCAGTCGACCAGTTCGGCCGGGATCTCGCCGCCGCCCTGGACAAGCTCCTGGCCGACCCCGAGCGCGCCTGCGGCATCCTGGGGGCCATCCAGTCCCAGGCGACCCTGGAGCGCATCGAGGCGTCGCGCCAATTGGGCCAGGTGTTGCGCGATGCCGCGCCGCTCGCCCATCCCCAGTTCCCCGGCGCCCAGGTGCGCAGCCCCCTGCTGCTGAAAGTGCCGGCGGCGAACGAGGCGGCTTATACCGAGGAACGCTTCGGCCCCATCAGCTTCGTGGTGGAGACGGCTTCCACCGACGCCAGCCTGCTTCTCGCCGAGCGGGTGATGCGCGACAAGGGCGCCATCACCTTCTCGGTGTATTCCACCGACGAGAAAATCCTGGCGGCGGCGGAAGCCCTGGCTGTGCGTGTGGGCGTGGCCCTGTCCTGCAACCTCACCGACGGTGTCTACGTGAACCAGTCGGCCAGCTTCTCGGACTTCCACGCCACCGGCGCCAATCCGGCGGCCAACGCCAGCCTCACGGATGCCGCCTTCGTGGCCAGCCGCTTCTTCGTCGTGCAGAGCCGGCGCCACGTGGCGTAAACTGGAACCCATCATGCCTGCTTATTCCATCAACGGCGTCATCCCCGTGGTCCACCCCAGCGCCTACGTGCACCCCAGCGCGGTGCTGATAGGCGACGTGATCATCGGCCCGGACGTGTATATCGGCCCCTGCGCCTCCCTGCGCGGCGACTTCGGGCGGCTCATCGTCAAGACGGGGGCCAACGTCCAGGACTGCTGCATCATGCACGGCTTTCCCGAGCGCGATACCGTGGTGGAGGAGAACGGCCACATCGGCCACGGCGCCGTGCTGCACTGCTGCTGCATCGGCGCCAATGCCTTGGTGGGCATGAACGCCGTGGTGATGGACAACGCCGTGGTGGGGGAGTCGGCCATCGTCGCCGCCATGGCCTTCGTCAAGGCCGGCATGACGGTGCCGCCCCGCAGCCTGGTGGCGGGCATCCCCGCCAAGGTGGTGCGCGAGCTGACGCGCGAGGAACTGGCCTGGAAAGTGGAGGGCACCGGCCTCTACCAGGATCTGGCGCGGCGTTCGCTCGCCACCATGACCCCCGTCGAGCCCCTGCCCGAGGCCGAGCCGAACCGCAAGCGTATCCCCGTGCCGGACATCAAGCCGCTGATTGAAGCCAAGGCCGAATGGCTTGTTGAGTCCGGGCTGCTGGATCAGAAGGGCAAATAGGCCCATAACTGCTGTGCTAGAATGGCGCGCTCGGTAGCGCGCCATTCCCTTCATTCCTTCCGCGCCGCGTCGGAGCGGTCTCGGGCCGCAGGACGCAACCGCGCGGCCGGAGACGGATGCGGGGTGGCGGGAAGTTTCGCCGCGCGCTTCCATTGCGGAGACAGTCCGGCGCCATGCCCCACGCCAGAACCGAGCAGCGGGTAGCCCCGCGCAAGACCGGCACAGCCGGCGCGAACCTTTTCGATCAACGCTACGCATCAATCAGCAAGGAAAACGCATGAAGATCCATGAGTATCAGGCGAAGGAGATCCTGCGCAAGTTCGGCGTCACCACGCCGCGCGGGAAGGCCTGCTTTTCCGTCGACGAAGCGGTGAAGGCCGCCGAAGAGCTCGGCGGCAAGGTATGGGTGGTGAAGGCGCAGATTCACGCGGGAGGCCGGGGCAAAGGCGGCGGCGTAAAACTGGCGCGGTCCATCGACGAGGTGCGGCAGTTGGCGGGCCAGATCCTGGGCATGCGGTTGGTCACCCACCAGACCGGCCCCGAAGGGCAGAAAGTGCGCCGTCTGCTGATCGAAGAGGGCGCGGACATCAAGAAGGAATACTACGTGGCCGCGCTGACCGACCGCGCCACCCAGAAGGTCGCCATGATGGCCTCCAGCGAGGGCGGCATGGACATCGAGGAAGTGGCCCACAAGACGCCTGAGAAGATCATCAAGGTGTTCGTCGATCCGCTGGTGGGCCTGACCGACGCCCAGGCCATGGAGCTGGCCCGCGGCATCGGCGTGCCTGAGGGCTCGCTGCCCCAGGCGGTGGACACCTTCAAGAAGCTGTACACCTGCTACATGGAGACCGACGCCACCCTGGCGGAAATCAACCCCCTGATCCTCGAGGGCAACGGCAACATCAAGGCGCTGGACGCCAAGTTCAACTTCGACTCCAACGCCCTGTTCCGCCATCCCGAGATCGTCGAGATGCGCGACCTGGACGAGGAGGATCCGGCGGAAATCGAGGCCTCCAAGCACGACCTGTCCTACATCTCCCTGGACGGCAACATCGGCTGCCTGGTGAACGGCGCGGGCCTGGCCATGGCCACCATGGATACCATCAAGCTCTACGGCGCCGAGCCGGCCAACTTCCTCGACGTGGGCGGCGGCGCCACCACCGAGAAGGTGACCGAAGCCTTCAAGATCATGCTCAAGAACCCCAAGGTGAAGGGCATCCTGGTCAATATCTTCGGCGGCATCATGCGCTGCGACACCATCGCCACGGGCGTGGTGGCGGCGGCCAAGGAAGTGCATCTGTCGGTGCCCCTGGTGGTGCGCATGAAGGGCACCAACGAGGAGCTGGGCAAGCAGATCCTCAAGGAATCCGGCCTGCCGATCATCTCCGCCGACACCATGGCGGAAGCGGCCGAGAAGATCGTCGCCGCCGTTGCGGGCAAGTAAGGCTAGGAAGGAATTAGCACATGTCGATTCTCATCAACAAGGACACCAAGGTCATCACCCAGGGCATCACCGGCAAGACGGGGATGTTCCATACCTCCAAGTGCCGCGAATACGCCAACGGCAAGAACTGCTTCGTTGCCGGCGTCAACCCCAAGAAGGCCGGCGAGGACTTCGAAGGCGTGCCCATCTATGCAACCGTGCAGGAAGCCAAGGAAGCCTCCGGCGCCACCGTCTCCGTGATCTACGTGCCGCCCGCGGGCGCGGCCGCGGCCATCTGGGAAGCGGTGGAAGCCGACCTGGACCTGGTCATCTGCATCACCGAAGGCATCCCGGTGCGCGACATGCTGATGGTGCGCAACAAGATGAAGGCCAAGGTGGCTGCCGGCGGCAAGGAAACCCTGCTGCTGGGCCCTAACTGCCCCGGCCTCATCACCCCGGACGAAATCAAGATCGGCATCATGCCCGGCCACATCCACCGCAAGGGCCGCATCGGCGTGGTGTCCCGCTCCGGCACGCTGACCTATGAGGCGGTGGCCCAGCTCACCGAGCTGGGCCTGGGCCAGTCCTCGGCGGTGGGCATCGGCGGCGACCCCATCAACGGGCTGAAGCACATCGACGTCATGAAGATGTTCAACGACGACCCGGACACCGACGCCGTCATCATGATCGGCGAGATCGGCGGCCCGGACGAGGCGGAAGCCGCGCGCTGGTGCAAGGACCACATGAAGAAGCCCGTCGTCGGCTTCATCGCCGGCGTCACCGCCCCTCCCGGCAAGCGCATGGGCCATGCCGGGGCGCTGATCTCGGGCGGCGCCGACACGGCCGAAGCCAAGCTCGCCATCATGGAGGAGTGCGGCTTCAAGGTGACGCGCAACCCCAGGGAAATGGGCAAGCTGCTCAAAGCCCTGCTGTAAGAAAGAGC
>DYIB01000058.1 GCA_020723855.1 Uliginosibacterium gangwonense | reverse complement strand
ACGTGGTTTTTCTCACCTCGCGCACCGGCTGGGTGGAGGTCTGCATGACTGTGGGGGAAGATTTATATTAGATTAGAAAACGACGATATTCTCGTCAGTATCCCGCTCCCCGCTCAAGAGAGTAATTTTTATTTGCTGATAAGCAGACATGATTTCTGGCGGCGGCAGCCATCCAGGTAAATTCTGCCCCGATGAAGATCTGCATCGTCTCCGACAGCCACGATCGCGCCTCCTCCCTCGCCGACGCCGCGCGCGCCGCCCGGGCCCAGGGCGCCGAAGCCGTCCTCCATTGCGGCGACGTCATCGGCTCCCACACGCTGCGCCCGCTGCTGGAAGCGGGCCTGCCGGTGCATGTGATCCATGGCAACAACCTGGGCGATGCCGCCGCCCTGTACGGACTCGCCGCCGCCTCCGCGGGGCTGATCCGCTACCACGGCCAGGACGCGCAGCTCACCCTCGGCGGACGCCGCGTGTTCATGGTGCACTACCCCCTCTACGGCCGCGCGCTTGCCGCCACCGGCGACTGGGACCTGGTGTGCTGCGGCCACAGCCACCGCGTCGAGATCGCCGCCCATGCCAACCTGAAGGGCGGCACCACCTGGCTGGTCAATCCCGGCACGGTGGCCGGGGTGGGCGCGCCCGCCACTTATGTGCTCGGGGATCTTGCCGAGATGCGGTTTTCCGTGTATCCCCTGGATGAAAGGCACGGCTGACTTGCCTTTGGCAGACCGATGAGGGACATTGCGTTGCCAATGCAACGCACGGAGTTTTCCCATGAAAACCGCTTCGATTCCTTTGCTCCGGGTCGATCCCAAGCTGCGGCGCGCAAGGCGCGCACAGCGATCGCGAAGGGCATGGATTTCCTCCGCGACTTCCCGTTCAGTCGCAGGAAGGCCGTTGCCGACAATCCTTTTCTGCGCGAACTCGTCATCCCATTCGGAGCCTCCGGTCATGTCGCACTTTTCGAGATTGACGACAAGGACACCGTCACCATTCTCGCCATCCGCCATCAACGCGAAGACGACTACCGATAGCACGCCCCTGGCACCCGGCCACTCATTCAGCCTTTCAATCACCCCATAGGATAATTTCGTCACGCTGCACCGCGTTTCGCCCCTGTGCCTTGATTAGAATTCGTGCAGGACTTGCGCGAACAACATCAGGGAGGAAAGTGATGGCCGGCTCCGTGGCAACCAGCCAGACCATCCTGGTCGTCGGCGGGGGCATTGCCGGCATGACCGCCGCGCTGGAGGCGGCGGAGTGCGGCAAGGAAGTGGTGCTGATCGAGAAGAGCCCGACCCTGGGCGGACGCACGACCCTGCTCTACCGTTACTTCCCCAAGATGTGCCACCCGATATGCGGGCTGGAGATCAACCTGCGCCGCCTCAAGGGCAACCGCCGGGTGCGCGTGCTCACCCTGGCCGAGCCGGTCGCCGTGAGCGGCACGCGCGGCGACTACACGGCGCAGATCAGGCTCGCGCCCCGCTACGTGAATGACAACTGCACCGCCTGTGGCGAATGCGCCCGGGCGGTGACGGCCGAGATTCCCAATCCCTTCGATTACAACCTGGGCCGGATCAAGGCCGCGTATCTCCCCCATGCCATGGCCTACCCCCAGCGCTATGTGCTCGATCCCTCCATCATCGGCAGCGAGGACGCGGACAGGGCCAAGGCCGCCTGCCGCTACGGCGCCGTAGACCTGGACATGAAGGAAGAGACGGTCGAGCTGAAGGTGGGCGCGGTGGTGTGGGCCACCGGCTGGCAGCCCTACGATGCGGCGCGCATCCAGCCCTACGGCTACGGGCGCTTGCGCAACGTGGTCACTTCGGTGGAGTTCGAGCGCCTGGCCGACCCGCGCGGGCCCACGGGCGGGCGCATCCTGCGACCTTCGGACGGGCGCGAGGCGAAGAACGTCGCCTTCATCCAGTGCGCCGGCTCGCGCGACGAGAACCACCTGCGCCACTGCTCGCGCGTGTGCTGCATGGCCTCCCTCAAGCAGACCCAGTATGTGCACGAAGCCTGGGGCGAGGAGGCGCGTTCCACCGTCTACTACATCGACATCCGCGCCATCGACCGCTTCGAGGATTTTTACCGCCGGGTGCAGGCCGATCCGACCGTGAGCTTCGTCAAGTCCAAGGTGGCGCGCATCGAAGAGGACCGGGCGAGCGGCGACGTGATCCTGCACGGCGTGGATACCGAGGGCTATCACCGCTATGCCGCGCGCCACGACCTGGCGGTGCTGGCCATCGGCATGGAGCCGGCGCTGCGCGCCGTGGAAGTGCCACCCGATCTGCCGTTCGATGCCAGCGGCTTCATCGAGGCGGGCGCCGGCGGCATGTTCGGCGCCGGCTGCGCGGCGGCGCCCCTGGACGTCAATCGCGCGGTGCAGAGCGCCACGGCGGCGGCGCTGCGGGCGATCCAGGTGGTGAACAAGACAGCGGACGTGGAGACGATATAATGGCCGAGACCAAGACAGCCGCCTACATCTGCCAGGGCTGCGGCATCGGCGAGCGCCTGTCCACTCGGCAGCTGGCCCAAATCGCCCAGAAGGAAGGCAAGATGGCCCTGGTGCGCGAGCATCCCTTTCTGTGCGGCGCCGAGGGCGTGGGCCTGATCCGGGACGACATCGAGCGGGAAGCGGTCACCCACGTACTGATCGCCGCCTGCTCGCGCCGGGCCAAGACCGAGGCGTTCCACTTTCCCACCGTCGCCCTGGCGCGCGCCAACCTGCGCGAGGGCGTTCTGTGGAGCCAGCCCGAGGCCGACGAGGCCGCCGGGCTCACCCAGGAGATGGCAAACGACTACGTGCGCATGGGCTGCGCCGAGCTGAAGAAGACGAAGCTGCCCCTGGGCAATCCCCTTGCTGCGACCAACCGGCGCATCCTGGTGGTGGGCGGCGGCGTCTCCGGGCTGACGGCGGCGCTCGAAGCGGCGCGGGCCGGCTACCAGGTGGTGCTGGTGGAAAAGGAGCGGGCGCTGGGCGGCTGGGCGGCAAAGCTGCACAAGCGCGTGCCGTTCCGCGAACCCCACGCCGATCCCGCGGATACCGGCATCGAGCAGCTCATCGCCCAGGTGACGGGGCACCCGCGCATCCGCGTGCATCTGGGCGCCACCCTCCTGGAGACCCGGGGCGCGCCCGGGCGCTTCAGCGTGCAGGTGTCCGTCGAGAGCGGCGCCGCAGTGACCGAGGAAGTGGGCAGCATCGTCCAGGCCACCGGCTTCACCCTCTATGACGCCGGCAAGCTGCCGGCGCTGGGCTACGGCAAGACGCCCGATGTGGTGGACCAGGCGGGGCTGGAACGGCTGGCGCGGCAGGCGGCCGCCGCCGGCGGCGCCATCCGCCGCCCCTCCGACGGCGCGGAGGTAGGCAGCGTGGTGTTCGTCCAGTGCGCCGGCCAGCGCGACGAAGGGGGCAGCCACCTGCCCTACTGCTCGGGCCACTGCTGCGCCACTTCCATCAAGCAGGCCATGTACTTCAAGGACGCCAACCCGGAGGTGGACACGGTCGTCATCTACACCGACCTGCGCGTGCCCGGGTCAGGCGAGGACTTCTACCGCAGCGCCCAGCGCAAGGGCGTGACCTTCACCAAGGGCCGCGTGGCTTCGGTGGAGCCGGCGAGCGGCGGCTGTAAGGTGAGCTTCCGCGACCTGATCCTCGACGAGGACGTGGCCCTCGAGGCCGACCTGGTGGTGCTGGCCACCGGCCAGGTGCCCAACTCCGGCGTGAACATCGAGCTGGCCGACGACGATCCGGCGAAAGCGGCCCAGGTGCCCATTCTCAACCTGGCCTACCGCCAGGGCAAGGACATGCCGCAACTGAAGCACGGCTTCACCGACTCCCATTTCATCTGCTTCCCTTACGAGACGCGGCGCACCGGCATCTACGCCGCCGGGCCGGTGCGCCGGCCCATGGACATGGCCCAGGCCGTGGAGGACGCCACCGGCGCGGCGCTCAAGGCGATCCAGGCGGTGGAGAACGCCGCCGCCGGGCGCGCCGCCCATCCGCGCTCGGGCGATCTGTCCTACCCGATCGTGCGCATCGAGGGCTGCACCCAGTGCAAGCGCTGCACCGTGGAGTGCCCCTTCGGCGCCATCGACGAGGACGAGAGCCGCTTCCCGGTGTTCAACGAGTCCCGCTGCCGGCGCTGCGGCACCTGCATGGGCGCCTGTCCCGTGCGCGTCATCGGCTTCGAGAACTATTCGGTAGACACCGTGGGCGCCCAGATCAAGGCGGTGGACATGCCCGACGAGTTCTCGGAGAAGCCGCGCGTGCTGCTGCTCGCCTGCGAGAACGATGCCTACCCGGCCCTGGATATGGCGGCGCTGCAGCGGCGGGTCTATTCCGCCTTCGTGCGCGTGATCCCGGTGCGCTGCCTGGGCTCGGTCAACACCATCTGGATCACCGACGCCCTCAACAGCGGCTACGACGGCGTGATGCTCATGGGCTGCAAGCATGGCGAGGACTACCAGTGCCACTTCGTCAAGGGTTCGGAGCTGGCCAACTACCGCATGGGCAAGATCGACGACACCCTGAAGCAGCTCGGCCTGGAGACCGAGAGGGTGGCCACCTACGAGGTCGCCATCACCGATGTGGCGCGCGTGGCCAGGCTCATCGACGACTACGTGGCGAAGATCCTGGAGATCGGGCTGTCGCCCATGAAGGGCTTCGCGTGAGGGCCGGACGATGAGCGGCGAACGCTACCGCAACAGCTTTCTGCGCGAGGTCGAGCACAACGTCGAGGAGGGCCACTGGGTCAAGATGTGCATGCAATGCGGCGTGTGCTCCGGCTCCTGCCCCTTCGGCCCCCACTGGGCCCACCCGCCCCAAGAACTGTTCATGATGATCCGGGCCGGCAAGCGCGAGGAGGTGCTGGGCTCGGACGCCATGTGGATGTGCACCTCCTGCTACAACTGCGTGGTGCGCTGCCCGCGCAAGCTGCCGATCACCCACATCATGCACGGCCTGGCCAACTATGCCCATCGCCTGGGCCTGGCCCCAAAGAACCAGCCGACCCGCCAGTTCGCCAAGATGTTCTGGGACAACCTGAGCAAGACCGGGCGCGTGAACGAGCTCAAGCTGTCCCTCGGCCTGTATTTCAAGGACGGCTTCAAGCAGGGGATAAGGAACGCCCTGGCCATGAAGGACATCGGGCTGGGCATGCTCAAGGCCAAACGCCTCAATCCCTTGGAGCTGGTCAAGCCCCACGCCTGCAAGGGCGCCAAGGATATCCACGCCATCCTGGCGAAAGCGAAGGAAATCGAGGATCGCCGCAAGGGCCTGAGTGCCTGAGGAGGAGAGACATGGCGAAGAAGGAATACGCGTTCTACCCCGGCTGCTCGTCGCAGCTCAAGGCCTCGGCGGCCAACTATCTCACCTCGACCCGGTCCCTGTGCCGGGTGCTGGACATCAAGCTCACGGAGATTCCCGACTGGAACTGTTGCGGCGCCTCCATCGGCTACGCCGAGGGCGGCGAGCTGCCGCGCCTGGCGCTCAACGCGCGCAACTTCGCCCTGGCCGAGAGCCACCTGCCGGGGCAGGACATCGTCGCCACCTGCGCCGCCTGCTGGTTGTCGGCGCGCGAGACCAAGGAGCGCCTGGACGCCAGCGCCGAGCTGATGCGCGAAACCAACGAGGCCCTGGCTGCCGCCGGCCTCCACTACAAGGGCGAAGTGGCGGTGCGCCACATGGTGGAAGTGCTGATCGAGGACTTCGGCTACGAAGCCCTGGCGCAGCCGGTGGTGAAACCGCTGGCGGGCATCAAGTTCGCCGGCTATGTGGGCTGCCAGACCAACCGCCCCTTCGGCATCGCCGGCGAATCCTTCGAGAATCCCATGTACCTGGACAAGATGGTGGAGACGGTGGGCGGCGAGGCCGTCACCGGCTACGACCAGAAGGTCACCTGCTGCGGCGGGGCCCTGGCCTTCTCGGAAGCCGAGAAGAGCCAGAAGCAGATCCGCGACATCGTCGAATCCGCCTACGACCACGGCGCCGACATGATCGTCACGCCCTGCCCGCTGTGCCAGGCGAACGTGGAGATCTACCAGTCCGAGATCAACAAGAAACAGGGCACGAAATTTCACATGCCGGTGCTCTACTACAGCCAGTTGATGACGGTGGCCTACGGCGGCAGCGCCCGGGAGGCCGGCCTGGACGGCCAGCTCATCCGGGCGGAGAAGCTGGAGGAGATCGCGGCGAAGGGGTAGGACGGCCAAGGGCCGCGGACTAACCTCTTTCAACGCAGAGGGCGCAGAGCCGCAGAGCGCGCAGAGAAAGATCAAAGGAACAGCTACACCGTCCTCTCCGCGTCCTCTGCGGCTCTGCGCCCTCTGCGTTGAAGGCGGTTAACTCGTGTTTCTAATGCGCCAGCATTTCCTCCACCTCGGCAAAGTTGCCGGCGATCTCGGTGGTGTGGATCACCGTCCCCAGTTGCCGGGCCAACTGGGAGGCCGAGAACAGGCCGCGCACCGTCTGCCGGCCCTGCTCGTCGTGGTCGGTCACCATGGCGTGCTGGCGGCCCACCGCCTTCAGCGTCGCCACCACGTCGCCGACGCGGGCGCGCAGGACGTCCTCCAGGGGGATCGCCTCCAGTTTCTCCCGCGGCGTCATGACGTCGGCGACCAGCAGGTCGCCGCGGCGTACGCCGCGCTGGTGCACCAGGCGCAGCGGCTTGTCTCCTTCGATGTCGGTGGTGGTGATCAGCCCGAGCAGCATGTTGCGGTCGTCCACCACCAGCAGCAGGCGCACCCGGTTGGACATCATGCGCTGGTGCGCGTAGTCCATGGTCACGCTGGGCGGGACCGTCAGCGCCCGCACCCGCTTGAAGTCGGTCATCACCTCGACGGCGGGGTCGTCCAGAGTCACGGCCCGGGCCTCGGGCGGCAACGGCTGATGAAAGCTGATGGCCGACAGCAGCCGGCCGGAGTGCAGCGGTGCGAAATCCTGGAACATATCTTCTCCACCATGCGGAAGTCATAGACGGGGCGGCATACAAAAACCGCGCCCCCTCTTGACTATAGCCGCCCGGGGAAGAATGTTGAGTGGTTGTTTTTACTGGGGAATAAGCCTCGCCTATGGCGTCTCGGCGACTTCGGCGATGCGCGCCGATGCCTCCAGGATCGCCGCCTGCAGTTCACCGTAATCGCGCGTGACCGGGAACTGGGGAAACTTGGCGATGACGTTGACGGGCGGGCGGAAGAAGATGCCGGCGTCGGCTTCCTTGAGCATCGAGGTGTCGTTGTAGGAATCGCCGGCGGCGATGGTCCTGAAGTTGATGGCCTTGAAGGCGGCGACCGAGGCACGCTTCTGGTCGGGCATGCGCAGGTGATAATTCACCACGCGGCCGCTGGCGTCCGCCTCGAGGCGGTGGCAGAACAGCGTGGGCCAGCCCAGTTGGCGCATGAGCGGCATGGCAAACTCGTAGAAGGTGTCGGACAGGATCACCACCTGGAAGCGCTCCCGCAGCCAGGCGACGAATTCCGGGGCGCCGGGCAGGGGTCCCATTTGGGCGATGACGGCCTGGATGTCGGACAGTTTCAGCTTGTTGCGCTCGAGGATCTCGATGCGGCCGCGCATCAGCTTGTCGTAGTCGGGCTCGTCCCGGGTCGTCCGGGACAGCTCGGGAATGGCGGTCCGCTTGGAAAACTCGATCCAGATCTCGGGGACCAAGACGCCCTCGAGATCGAGGCAAACAATCTGCACCTGAACCTCCTGTATCGCCGCATATGAGCAAGCCAGGCGCGCGACACGGCCTGGCTTGGGAGGCGGTATTTTACTCTGATTGAAGGCGCAGAAAGGATTGGAATATGGGGTCAGTCCCCCGGCTCCTGCTCGGCCAGCTCCTCGTCCCGCGCCAGCCGCTCGGCAGCCTCGCGCTCGAGGCGTACCAGTTTTTCCTTCAGCCGCTCGCGCCGCGCGGCGACGGCTTCCTCGCGCAGGGGAATGCTCATTTCGCCGAACAGCACCTGGCGCAGGAAGCGGAAGCCGAACTGCATCAGCCTGAGCTCGTCGGCGAGGATCTCCTCCCTTTCCGCCTCAGGCAGCTCGAAGACTTCCCGGAAGGAATCGCTCGCCACGAAATCGCGGAAGCGGTCGAGGTCGTAGCAGGTCATGAAGAACAACTGCAGGCTGCGCCTGGACGGCTTGCCCACAGTGGGGCCGGAGGACTTCTTCTTGAGGATGAGCTGGCGCCAGCCGCGCGCCGGCTCGTCGTACTCGGGCAGACCCTGTTCCGCCCGGTACTCGTCTATGGTGAGGCGGCGCGGTTCCCGGTGGCCCAGGCAATGATCCTCCCTGACCAGGGCGTAGGAGTCGCGCTCGGTGTATTCGTCCTGCCTGCGCAGCGACAGCAGCGCCACCGGGTAGTAGCGGCAGGCGGTGGGCCGGTCGCCGTAGACGCTGCAGCCCTCGTCGGTCATGAAGCGGCAGGCCGTGCCCTCCTCGACCGGACGCAGCTTCACCCCGGCGATGCCATCCTTCTCCATCTCGTAGGGCAGCGTGTAGCGTTCCAGGAACTCGGTCGAGGTCAGGCCCAGGCGCCGCTTGAGCCGCAGGATGTCGTAGGGCGTGAGGCTGATGTCGATGGACTTGCAACAGGCGTTGAAGCAGGTGATGCCCTCGTGGCAGCGGAACTGGATCTCCTTGCCGCCGTCCAGCATCTGGGGCATGACCGGGCTGGCGGGGAAGGGCGAGCCCTGGGCTTGGGATGCATCCATGAGGTTAGGCCTCAGAAAACGCGGGCGCCTCGCGGCGCCCGCCAATCTACTACACGCAACAGAGTCGGTCTCCCCGCCTCAATGGGCCGCGGCCTTGAACAGCTTGGACTTGTCCACCAGGTCCACGTGCCTGCGCTTGAAGCAGGTCCACTTCCTGGTCTTCTTGTCATAGACCGAGTTCACGAAGCATTTCCAGTTCTGCTCGTCGATGAAGTTCTTGTCGGAACGGTAGTAGAAGCCGGGATAGCGTGACTCCTCGCGGAACTGGATGTGCTTCATGTGGGCCTCCGCCGTGAGGATGCGGTGGTAGTTCTCCCAGGCGCGCAGCAGTTCATGCAGGTCCTTGGCGCGCATCTTCTGGGCGTCTTCCTTGAGCAGCTCCAGCTTGTACTCGGCCGCCTTGAGCATGTGCTCGTTGGTGGTGTAATAGGTGGCCACCCCCGCCACGTATTCGTCCATGATCTTCTGCAGGCGGAACTGCAGCATCTTGGGGGTGATGTAGTGGGGGTTCACGTCGATGGCGGTGGTGTAGTCCTTGTGGGCCAGGAAATTGCGCACCGGCTTGTAGATCTCCTCGGCCAACAGCTCCGGCGCCGTGTCCAGCTCCGGCTTCCAGTCCTTGTGGTCGAGGGCGAACTTGACCATGGCCTTGGCGGCAATGCGTCCTTCCGCGTGGGAACCGGAGGAGAACTTGTGTCCGGAGGCGCCCACGCCGTCCCCGGCGGTGAATAGCCCCTTCACGGTGGTCATGGAGCGGTAGCCCCAATTCCAGCCGCGCGGCAGATGGGCGGGAACGCCGTCGTATTCCCCGTCCGCCGCGGTGGGCGCGCCCAGATCCTCGGGGCCCGACACCCAGATGCCGCAGCAGCCGGAGTGGGAGCCCAGCAGGTAGGGTTCGGTGGGCATCAGCTCGGAGTTCTTCTCGCGCGGGTCCACGTCCTCGCCCACCCAGATGCCGCACTGGCCGACGCACATGTCGAGGAAGTCCTCCCAGGCTTCCGCCTCCAGGTGCTTCACCTCCTTGGGCGTCAGGGTCTCGGCCAGTTTGGCGAGTGCCGAGACCGTATCCATGTAGATGGGGCCGCGCCCTTCCTTCATCTCCTTGAGCATGAGGTGGTTGCGCAGGCAGGAGGCGGGCACGGCGGCCTGGCCGTAGGGCGGATAGTCGTCCAGCAGCGCCTTGTTCTTGGTCATGTAGTCTTCGCCGTAGGCATTGACCGCCTTGGCCTTGAACAGCAGGAACCAGGCGCCCACCGGGCCGTAGCCGTCCTTGAAGCGGGCGGGCACGAAGCGGTTCTCCATCATGGTCAGCTCGGCACCGGCCTCGGCCGCCATGGCATAGGTGGAGCCGGCGTTCCACACGGGATACCAGGCGCGGCCCGTGCCCTCGCCCACGGAGCGGGGGCGGAACAGGTTCACGCAGCCGCCGGCGGCCAGCAGAATGGCCTTGGCCTTGTACACGTAGATCTTGTTCTCGCGCACCGAGAAGCCCACGGCGCCAGCGATGCGCGAGGGATCGTTCTTGTCGTTCACCAGCTTGACGATGAACACGCGTTCCTGGATGCGCTCGCGCCCCAGGGCCTTCTTGGCCGCCTCGGCGACGATCCACTTGTAGGACTCGCCGTTGATCATGATCTGCCACTTGCCCGAGCGCACCGGTTTGCCGCCGTCTTTCAGCGCCGGCAGGCCCTCCCGCTGGGATTCGGCGCCGTCGTGGCGCACGCCCTCGCTGTCAGTCTTCCAGATGGGCAGACCCCATTCCTCGAACAGGTGCACCGAATCGTCCACGTGACGCCCCAGGTCGTAGGCCAGGTCGTCGCGGGTGATGCCCATCAGGTCGTTGGATACCATGCGCGCGTAGTCGGCCGGGTCCTGCTCCGGGCCGATGTAGGTGTTGATGGCCGACAGGCCCTGGGCCACGGCGCCGGAGCGGTCCATGGCCGCCTTGTCCACCAGCCGGATCTTGAGGTCTACGCCGGTCTCGGCCCTGACCGCCTCGGCCCAGCGCATGAGTTCGTAGGCGGCGCCGCAGCAGGCCATGCCGCCGCCGATGAGGAGAATGTCCACCTCTTCCTGGACGATCTCGGGATTGTCGAAAGTGCCTTGAGACATGATTCACCCTTAAGTTATGGAGGTCGCCTACCTGCGGATCAGCTCGTCGGGCCGCCCGGCGCGGAATCCGCCCATCGCGCCGCCGCCCTCGGTGCCGGTGAAGAAGCCCGGCTTGGTGAGATCGGCCAGCTTGGGCACAGGCTTGCCGCCGTAGGGATCGATGGAGCCCTCGACGGTGGTGCGGATGGGAAACTTGAAGCGCTTCACCGTGCCGTTGCGGAACTTGATGGTCCACATGATCGAGTCGGAGCCGCGCAGGGGCTGCACCGAGCCGCCCAGGGGCACGATGTCGGCGTAGTGGCGCGCCTCGATGGCGTTCTGGGGACAGATCTTGACGCAGGAGTAGCACTCCCAGCACTGCTCCGGCTCCTGGTTGTAGGCCTTCATGGCATGGCCCGTCTCGGAGCCATCCTTGTCCAGCTTCATCAGGTCGTGGGGGCAGATATACATGCAGGCGGTCTTGTCCTGCCCCTTGCAGCCGTCGCATTTATCGGTACGCACAAAGGTTGGCATCGTCTTCTCCGTCAAAAAGTCATCGCGCCGAATGGCCCACCAGCTTCACCTCGACCTTCTCCGACGCGCTCAGGCTGCGGTAGTACTGCTGCAGGATCTCGAGCACTTCGGAACGGCTGAACTCCGCCGGCACTTCCGCGCCGTCCGAGAGCATCTTGCGCAGCTTGGTGCCGGACAGCAGCAGGCGGTCCTGGTCGTCGTGGGGGCAGGTGCGGGCCGAGGCCATGCCGCCGCAGCGGTAGCACCAGAAGGTCCAGTCGATCTTGAGCGGCTGGGTTTCCAGCGCGCCCTTGGGGATCTGGTCGAAGATGTGGTGGGCGTCGAAGGGGCCGTAATAGCTGCCCACGCCGGCGTGGTCGCGTCCGACGATCAGGTGGGAGCAGCCGTAGTTCTGGCGGAACAGGGCATGCAGCAGGGCTTCCCGCGGCCCGGCGTAGCGCATGTCGAGTGGGTAGCCCGCCTGCACCACGGTCTGGCGCACGAAGTACTTGTCCATGAGCACCCGGATGGCGCGCGTGCGCACCTCGGCCGGGATGTCGCCGGGCTTGAGATTGCCCAGCAGCGAATGCACCAGCACGCCGTCGCACACCTCGATGGCGACCTTGGCCAGGTACTCGTGGGAGCGGTGCATGGGATTGCGCGTCTGGAAGGCCGCCACCTTGGACCAGCCCAGGGATTCGAACAGGGCCCGCGTCTGGGCCGGCGTCAGGAACAGCTCGCCATACTTCTCGGGAAAGCCGCCGGTGGACAACACTTTCACCGGGCCGGCCAGATTCACCTCGCCCTGCTCCATCACCATGCGCACGCCCGGGTGCTCCAGGTCGATGGTCTTGTACACCATGGCGCATTCGTGCGCCTTGTTGATGGCGTACTTCTCGGTGACCGTCATGGTGGCGAGGATGCCGCCGTTGTCGGGATCCACCAGGGCGATGTCGTCGCCGGTATGGAAGGCGCCGGCGCTCGCCTTGTCGGTAGACAAGGTGATGGGGATGGGCCAGAACAGGCCGTTGGCCAGGCGCATGCCGTCGCACACCCCCTGCCAGTCGGCGTGGGTCATGAAGCCGTCGAGCGGCGTGAAGCCGCCGATGCCCAGCATGATGAGATCGCCCTTTTCGCGGGAACTGACGCGCACCTTGGGCAGGCCGCGGGCACGTTTCAGCTCGGCCCGGAGCGCCTCGCCTTCCAGCAGCAGCGGCTTCAGGCCGCCGCCGCCATGGGGTGTGACCAGCGCCATTGCATCCTCCCTTCACCGTTTTCCACAATGCCGAAAGGGAAATTAGCACGGCGCGATCAATCGAATAATTCTGATTTTCTATCCGGAAATAAGGGTGCTCGATTTCGCAGCGCGGAAACTATCGCTGCTTCGTCTCTTTCATTTCCTCGGCATAGCGGGCACGCAGCTCGCGCAGGCGCGAATCGACTGCGGACAGTTCGTAGAAATCGCCATCCTTGGCTTTCTGAGCGAGCTCCAACTGCTCGATGGCGGCAGGCAATTGTCCGCGCAGGGCATACAGCTCCGCCAGCGCTCGGTGCTGCTGCAGGCGCTTGCCCATGAGGGCATAGGCCTTGGCCTGCAGGCCGTGGAGCGCCTGATCGGAAGGATGGTTCTGCAGTTCCGCGCTGGTGATCTTGAGCGCCTCGTCCATCTGCTTGTCTGCGAGCAGGGTTTCCACCAGGGCGTAGGTGAGCGCCCGGTGCCGCGGATAGCGCGGTCGCGCCTCGCGGTAGATGTGCAGGGCCGCCCTGTTGTCGCCCTGGGCCTCCTTGATTTCCCCGGCCAGGGTTTCGACCATGGGCGAGGCCACCTTGAGCCGGCGCAGCTCCTCCAGCGCCTTTTCCGCCGCGGCGAAATTCCTAGCCCGCAACTGGGCGCGCGCCAGCCCGTAGTAGGCGGCTACCGCCGACGCATATTTCTTCTCGCTCACCTGGCTCTGGAAGCTCGTCACCGCATCCGCCGCCGAGCCGCTCTCGGCCTTGAGCTTGGCGCGCACCAGTTGGAACTCTAGGGAGTCGGCCACCTGGCGATAGGGCCGCTGCTGGGCGCGGTTGGCCATGTCGCTGATGCGCTCGGTGGTGAGCGGGTGGGTGAGCAGGTAGTCCGGCGCGTTGTTCTCATAAAGGCGGCCGAATTTCTGCAGGCGCTCGAAGAAGGAGCTCATGCCGCGCACGTCGAAGCCGGCGTTCTCCAGGATCTGGAAGCCGACGCGGTCCGCTTCCCGCTCGAAG
The DNA here is from genome assembly GCA_020723855.1 of Uliginosibacterium gangwonense. Classification (GTDB taxonomy): domain Bacteria; phylum Pseudomonadota; class Gammaproteobacteria; order Burkholderiales; family Rhodocyclaceae; genus DYIB01. Next base: position 7,626 of record DYIB01000058.1, on the reverse strand, counting down.
TCGCGGGAGTAATGGAGCTGGGTCTGGATGCCCGCCGCCATGCCCGCGGCCAGGGCCCCCTGGGAGATGTTGGAGTTGGAGCGCGAGCCCAGGATGGCCACGGCCAAGGCCAGCCACTGGGCCACCTGGGCCTGGTTCTGCTTGCCCACCATGCGCGCCATGTGGCGCTGGGTGACGTGGGCGATTTCATGGGACAGCACCCCCGCCAGTTCCGATTCCGACTGGGCGGCGAGGATCAGGCCGGTATGGACACCGATAAAGCCCCCCGGCAGGGCGAAGGCGTTGAGGGTGTTGTCGCGCACGGCGAAGAACTCGAAGTCGTTGCGCGCGTCGCCGCTCTGGGCGGTCAGGCGGTTGCCGAGCTGGCTCAGGTAGGCCTGGATTTCCGGATCGTCCACATAGGCCGGATCGCGCAGGCGGATGTCGCGCACGATGCCCTCGCCGATGCGGCGCTCCATGTGGGGCGGCAGGTCGGCCTGGGACGACTCACCCAGGTCCGGCAGGCCGTCCGCCAGAGCGAGCGGACCGCACATCAGCAGGGACAAGGCAAGCGCTCTCAGTTTCACAGCCATTCGACAATCCAGAGGAACCGGGATATTTGACCGGCCGCATGGGCCTTGGGCTACAATCAATCCCGCATGATTAAACGGGCTGCCGGATATTATCAGGAGCAGCCCCGATAAGGGTTTTTGACCCGGGTCTTCCGGCCGGGTTCGCCGCGCCGCAGGAAGAAAAATGTCAGGACACGCACTGCTTCTGGTCGACGACTCTCCCGAGGATGTTCAGTTGATCCTGCGCGCCGTGCACCGCGTGATCCCGCCCGACGACGTGGCGGTGTGCAGCGACGGCCAGGAGGCGCTCGATTACCTGTTCGCCGAGGGCGCCCACGCCGGACGCAACGCCAACGAACAGCCCAAGGTGGTCCTGCTCGATCTCAACCTGCCGCGGGTGAGCGGCGTGGAAGTGCTGCGCCGCCTGCGCGCCGCCCAGCCGACGCGGCTGCTGCCTATCGTCATCCTGTCGGCTTCCGTGGCGCAGAAGGACGTGCGCGCCGCCGCCCAATTGGGCGCCAACAGCTATGTGCGCAAATCCCTGGACTATGCCAAGCTCTCAGAAACCATGACCCTGCTGGCCCGCTACTGGCTGGAACTGAACATCGCGCCGCCGGCGCCCAACCAGCTCGACTAGACATGTCCTCGCCCCTTACTCATTTCGACAGCAAGGGCCAGGCCCGCATGGTGGATGTGGGCGACAAGGCCGAAACCCGGCGCGTGGCGCGCGCCGCCGGCACCATCTTCATGCAGCCGGCCACCCTCGAGCTGATCCTCGCCGGCGACGCCAAGAAGGGCGACGTGCTGGGCGTGGCGCGCATCGCCGCCATCCAGGCATCCAAGCGCACCTCGGAGCTCATCCCCCTGTGCCACCCCATCGCCCTGACCAGGGTGGGGGTCGAGTTCCGGGTGGACGAGGCGCGCTCGGCCATCACCTGCGAGGTTACCGCCCAGACGGTGGGCCGCACGGGGGTGGAGATGGAAGCGCTCACCGCCGTCACCGTGGGCCTGCTCACCATCTACGATATGTGCAAGGCCGCGGACCGGGGCATGCGCATCGACAACGTGCGCCTGCTGGAGAAGGCCGGCGGCAAGTCGGGGCACTGGCAGGAGCAGGTCGGGCTGTAGGTCGGTCCAGCCCGACATTCGGTGCAGATGTTGGGCTGAAGCTCGACCTACAATGATCAATCCCGTTTATTTTCCCATCACACGCGATGATTTTGCTTCAAGGCTGAATAGTCTTACAGTTGCAATAATTCCGGAAGTCACCGGAATGGTCATTACAGGAGGAGACGAATCAATGGATTTCATGCGCAGAACCTTGCTGAAGGGCGCGGGAGCGGGTGGAGTCGTGGGCGCCCTGCTCGCCGCGGGCCTGCTTCGCCCCAACCAGGTATTCGCGGCCGAGTGGAATGCCGGCGCCTTCGAGGCCAAGTCGATCGCCGATGCCCTCAAGGCCATCGGCGGTGCCGGCACGGAGGGCAAGGACATCCAGCTCAAGGTGCCCGACATCGCCGAGAACGGGGCCGTGGTACCGATCGAGGTCACGGTCAATCTGCCCAACGTGCAGACCATTTCCATCCTGGTGGACAAGAACCCGCTGCCGCTGGTGGCCAGCTTCAATTTCGCCGCCGGCACCCTGCCCTATGTGCGCGTGCCCATCAAGATGGGCGAAACCTCGAACGTGCGGGTGGTGGCCAAGGCCGACGGCAAGACCTATTCGGTGGCCAAGGAAGTCAAGGTGACCATCGGCGGCTGCGGCGGCTGAGCGGACGACGGCAAAGGAGGGAGAGACTCATGGCAGATCCGATGAAAATCCGCGCCGAGATGAAGGGCGACACGGCGGAAATCCGCGTGCTCATGGCCCACCCCATGGAGACCGGCCAGCGCAAGGATGCGAAGGGCCAGGTGGTGCCGGCCCATTTCATCAAGACTTTCACCGCCACCCTCAACGGCAAGGTGGTGCTGGAAGGGCACCTCAATACGGCGGTCTCGCGCAACCCGGTGATCGGCTTCAAGGTCAAGGGCGCCGCGGCCGGCGACAAGGTCGTGGTGAGCTGGGAGGACAACAAGGGCGACAAGCGCAGCGACGAAGCGACCGTTGCCTGACAGCAGACAACAAACGGGGCGGCGAAGACCGCCCCGCTTATTTTTCCGGAGGAGACACACCATGCGCAAACCCCATTTGGTGGCGGCCGCCGCCCTGGCGGCCGCGAGCTGGGCGACCCTCGCCCAGGACAAGGACCCCACCATCGCCGAGATCGAGAAGTACCGCGAGATGCTGGCCGACGGCAACCCGGCGGAGCTGTACGAGGCGCGCGGCGAGGAGTTGTGGAAGACCCGGCGCGGACCGAACAACGCTTCTCTGGAGCAGTGCGACCTGGGGCTGGGCCCTGGCGTGGTGAAGGGCGCCTATGCCCGGATGCCGCGCTATTTCGCCGACACCGACAAGGTGCAGGACCTGGAGTCGCGCCTGGTCACCTGCATGACCACCCTGCAGGGCTTCAAGGCCGAGGACGTGACCAAGCGGCCCTACGGCAGCGAGGACCACAAGTCCGACCTGGAAGCGCTCACCGCCTACGTGGTCGGCCAGTCGCGCGGCATGAAGATGAACGTGTCTACCGCCCACCCGAAGGAGAGGGAAGCCTTCGAGATCGGCAAGCAGATTTTCTACCACCGCGGCGGCCCCTACGACTTCGCCTGCGCCACCTGCCACGGCGAGGACGGCAAGCGCATCCGCCTGCAGGACCTGCCCAACCTGACCACGCGCAAGGGCGCCCAGCTTGCGTACACGGCTTGGCCGGCCTACCGCGTGTCCCAGGGCGAGCTGCGCACCATGCAGTGGCGCCTGTGGGACTGCTTCCGCCAGCAGCGCTTCCCCGAACCCAAGTACGGCTCCGACGCCACCGTCGCCCTGACCATGTACCTGGCGGCAAGCGCCAACGGCGGCGTCTATAACGGTCCCGGCATCAAGCGTTGATGGAGAGAGACATGAACGGCAAACTGATTATCCTGGGCCTGGGCGCCCTGGCCCTGGCCGGCTGTGCCACCGGCATGAGCGAAGCGGAGTCGCGCCAGAAGGCGCTGGCCATGATGAAGCGGGACTTCCAGTCGCGCGGCATCGCCGGCATCGACCGGCTGAACGAGGACGAGGTGCAGAAGGCCTGCAACGAGTACCACAACAATCCGCCCAAGGAGGTGGCCGAAAGGCTGCAGACAGCCCAGATGGCGGCGATCAAGTTCCCCGCCGACGGCCAGCTCCTGGGCGACTGGAAGGAAGGCGAGAAGCTGGCCCAGAGCGGCCGCGGCATGACCTGGAGCGATTCCCCCGGCTCCCCCAACGGCGGCAACTGCTACAACTGCCACCAGTTGTCGCCCAAGGAGCTCTCTTACGGCACCATCGGCCCCAGCCTGTACCGCTACGGCAAGATCCGCGGCAACTCGCCCGAGATCCAGCGCTACACCTACGGCCGCATTTACAACGCCAAGGCCTATTCCCTGTGCTCCAACATGCCGCGCTTCGGCCATGTGGGGGCGCTCACCGAGCAGCAGATCAAGCATCTGGTGGCCCTGCTGCTGGATCCCCAGTCGCCGGTGAACCATTGAGGGACGAGGCGTGAGGGGCGGCCTTCGCTCCTCGCGCCGACGACAACCATGCAAAGACGCGAATTCCTACGCCTCCTCGCTGCAGCGGCCGCGGCGGGATTGCCCGTCGCCAGCCGCGATGCCCTCGCCGCCAAGAGCCCGGACGCGCTGTACCGGGTGCCGCCCTACGGCAACGTGCATCTGCTGCACATCACCGATTGCCACGCCCAGTTGCTGCCCATCCACTTCCGCGAACCCCAGGTCAACATCGGCGTGGGCGCGGCGGCGGGCAAGCCGCCCCATCTGGTGGGCGAGCATCTGCTGAAGGCCTTCGGCATCAAGCCCGGTACGCGCGAAGCTCATGCCTTCACCTATCTCGATTTCGAGCAGGCGGCGCGCAGCTACGGCAAGGTGGGCGGCTTCGCCCACCTGGCGACGCTGGTGAAGCGCGTGCGCGCGCAACGCCCCGGCGCCCTGCTGCTGGACGGCGGCGACACCTGGCAGGGCTCGGCCACCTCCCTGTGGACGCGCGGCGCCGACATGATCGAGGCGTGCAAGCTCCTGGGCGTGGACATCATGACCGGCCACTGGGAATTCACCTACGGCGCCGAGCGGGTGAAGGAGGCCGTCGACCGCGAGCTCAAGGACTCCATCGAGTTCCTCGCCCAGAACGTCAAGACCGCCGACTTCAACGACCCGGTGTTCCCCCCCTACACGCTGCGCGACATGAACGGCGTGAAGCTGGCCGTCATCGGCCAGGCCTTCCCCTACACGCCCATCGCCAACCCGCGCTACTTCGTTGCCGACTGGACCTTCGGCATCCAGGACGAGGAGATGCAGAAGGTGGTGAACGAGGTCCGCGCCAAGGGTGCCCAGGTGGTGGTGGTCCTGTCCCACAACGGCATGGACGTGGACCTGAAGATGGCGGGCCGCGTGACGGGCATCGACGCCATTCTCGGCGGCCACACCCACGACGGCATGCCGGCGCCTTCCATCGTGAACAACGCCGGTGGCCAGACCCTGGTGATCAACTCCGGCTCCAACGGCAAGTTCCTCTCGGTGCTGGACCTGGACGTGCGCGGCGGCAAGCTGCAGGGCTGGCGCTTCAAGCTGCTGCCGGTGTTCTCCAACCTGCTGCCGGCGGACGCGGACATGGAGGCCCTGATCCGGCGCGTGCGCGCGCCCTACGAGGCCAGGCTGGGCGAGAAGCTGGCGGTGACGGAAGGCCTGCTCTACCGCCGCGGCAACTTCAACGGCACCTGGGACCAGTTGATCGTCGATGCGCTGCTGGAAGTGAAAGGCGCCGACATCGCCTTCTCTCCCGGCTTCCGCTGGGGCACGACGCTGCTGCCGGGCCAGGCGATCACCTTCGAGCACCTGATGGACCAGACGGCCATCACCTATCCCTATTCGACGGTAACGGAGATGACCGGCAGCCGCATCAAGGTCATCCTGGAAGACGTGTGCGACAACCTGTTCAATCCCGATCCCTATCTGCAGCAGGGCGGCGACATGGTGCGCGTGGGCGGGCTGACCTATACTTGCGACCCCAACGCCAAGATGGGCGCGCGCATCTCGGACATGCGGCTCCGAGGCAAGCCGATCGAGGCCGACAAGACCTACAAGGTGGCTGGCTGGGCGCCCGTGGCGGAAGGGGCGACCGGAGAGCCGATCTGGGAAGTGGTCGCCCAGTGGCTGCGCGACAGGAAGACCGTCGCGCCGCGCCGCCTCAACCTGCCCAGGCTGGCGGGGGTGGCCGGCAACCCGGGGATAGGCTAGCCACTTTGTAATAACCCTGAAAACCGCACTTAACGCAAAGGACGCAAAGAAAAATCCTGAAGGACGGCCGACACCCGAAAGGTGAGGCTGCGGATCGTTCTTTGCGGCCTTGGCGCCTTTGCGATCTTTGCGTTGAAGGCGGTTCCAACTGCGTTTCAAGGATATCTGGTTACATCCTCGGCAGCGCGGATGGCCTACAATCCGCGGGTCGCATACTGCTGTACGCCCCCGGCTCGAACAACATGGCTTCCCTGTCCCGCGGCAAGCTGGCCGCCCTCCTCGCCGCAGCCGCCCTGGCCGCGGCCTACGGTATCTTCCGTTATGCCAACGGCGCCAACGACGCCGTGCGCTACAAGCTGGCCCCGGTGGAGTCCGGCCCCCTGGTGGCCGTGGTGTCGGCCACCGGCACCCTCAGCCCGGTGGTGTCGGTCCAGGTGGGCTCCCAGGTGTCGGGCCAGATCAAAGAGATCTACGTCGACTTCAACACCCCGGTGAAGGCCGGCCAGCTCATCGCCCGCATCGACCCGGAAACCTTCCAGCACCGCCTGCGCCAGGCCCAGGCCGACCTGGAGGCGAGCCGCGCCGCCGTCCTCACCCAGCAGGCGGCGGTGGCCGCAAGCCGCGCCGAACTGGCCCGCATCGAGGCCAATCTGCGCGAAGCCGAGCGCGACTACGAGCGCAAGAAACAGTTGGTGGAGAAGAACTTCATTGCCGGTGCGGAGCGGGACAAGGCGGAAGCGACCCTGCAGGCCAGCCGGGCCCAGCGCGACGCGGCCCGGGCCCAAGTGCGGGTGGCCGAGTCCCAGGCGCACAGCGGCGAGGCGGTGGTGAAGCAGCGCGAGGCCCAGGTGGCCCAGGCCCGGGTAGACCTGGAGCGCACCGCCATCCGCGCGCCCGTGGACGGCGTGGTAGTCAAACGCAGCGTGGAACCTGGCCAGACCGTGGCGGCCAGCCTGCAGGCGCCCGAACTGTTCGTCATCGCCAGGAATCTCACCGACATGCAGGTGGAAACCGCCATCGACGAGGCGGACGTGGGCCGCATACGGGAAGGCCAGAAGGCGCATTTCACCGTGGATGCCTTTCCTGAGCGCCAGTTCGAGGGTACGGTCAGGCAGGTGCGCAAAGCGGCGCAGGTGGTGTCCAACGTCGTCACCTATACGGTCGTGATTTCGGCCGACAACGCCGACCTGTCGCTGCTGCCCGGCATGACGGCCAATGTGCGTATCGTCACCGCGCGCAAGGACAAGGTGCTGAAGGTGCCCAATGCCGCGTTGCGCTTCAAGCCCCCGGAGGCCGAGGAGAAGCCGGCAGCCGGGCGGCCGGGCCGTCCCAGCGGCACGCCCGGCAGCCGCCTGTGGGTGCTGGACGCCCGGGGCAAACCGCAGCCGATCACCGTCAAGTTCGGCCTCTCCGACGGCCGCATGACCGAGATCGTCTCGGGCGAGGTCGACGAGGGCATGCAAGTGATCGTCGGCACCGCCGGACCGCTGCCCCGGCGCCAGGTCGGACCGCGCTTTCTATAAGCCCGGATCTTTCACGAGGCGCTCGCTTAACATGATCGAAATCGTTACCAAATGCGGCTTTCCGGCCGACAGGGCGTCGGTGCAAAGTGTGCCCGGGCGCTCGCTGTCGCGGCGCTCACTTGGTCTCGAACCACCCGGCCGGCGCTTCACTCGGAACGTAGCTACCACTACGTTCCTCGCTCCAGCGC
>DYIB01000057.1 GCA_020723855.1 Uliginosibacterium gangwonense | reverse complement strand
CCTTCCTCGGCAAGGAGTTCATGCCCACGCTGCAGGAGGGCGCCATCATGTTCCGGGTGACCGGCATTCCCTCCACTTCCCTGGAGGAATCGGTGCGCGTGTCGCAGAAGATCGATGCGGTGCTCAAGCAGGGGTTCCCCCAGACCAAGTCGGTGCTGGCCACCATCGGCCGCGCCGAAAAAGGCGAGATCACCGACGCCAACTACATGGAAGTCCTGGTGGACGTGAAGCCCCGGGAGGAATGGCCGGAGCAGATGTCCATGCCGGAACTGTCCGAGCGCATGAAGGAGACCCTGGAGCAGGCGCTGCCGACGGTGGTGCTGGGCAACACCCAGCCGATCCAGATGCGCGTCGAGGAGCTGATCTCGGGCGTGCGCGCCACCCTGGCGCTGAAGCTCTACGGACCGGACCTCACCACCCTCGACCGCCTGGCGGGCGAGATCAAGCCGGTGCTGGAGGCGGTACCCGGCGTGGCCGACTTGTCGCTGGAGGCCAACAAGGGCAAGCCGCAACTGGTGGTAAAGGTGAACCGGGAGGAGGCGGCGCGCTTCGGCATCAATGCCGACGAAATTCGGGAGGTGGGCCAGGCCGGCATCGGCGGCCGGGCGGTCTCCACCCTCATCGACGGCGTGCGCCGCTTCGACATCCAGGTGCGCCTCGACCCGGCCTTCCGCGACAGCCTGCAGGCGATCGGCGACATCCCGTTGCGCACCCGGACCGGGGCGCTGGTGCCGCTCTCCCGCGTGGCGACGGTGGCGATGGACGAAGGCTACACCTTCGTGCGCCGCGAGCAGCTCTCCCGCTACGCCGTGCTGCAGATGGACGTGAAGGGACGCGACGTGGACGGCTTCGTCAAGGAGGCGGACGCCAGGATCCGCAGCGTGATCAAGCTGCCGGAGGGCTACTGGATCGAGTGGGGCGGCGCCTTCGAGAACCAGCAGCGGGCCATGGCGCGGCTGGCGCTGATCGTGCCGCTCACCGTCGGCCTGATCTTCATCCTGCTGTACACCGCCTTCAATTCCCTCACCCACGCCGCGCTGATCATCGCCAACGTGCCCTTTGCCATCATCGGCGGCGTGTTCGGGCTGGCGGCGACCGGGCAGTACGTGTCGGTACCCTCGGCCATCGGCTTCATCGCCGTGTTCGGCGTGGCCATGCTCAACGGCATCGTGCTGGTGTCCTTCCTCAACGACCGGCGCCGCCAGGGCCGCTCGATCCGGGAAGCGGTGCGCGAGGGCGCCAGCCTGCGCCTGCGCCCGGTGCTGATGACCGCCTCGGTGGCCATCCTGGGCCTGATCCCCATGCTGCTGTCCCGGGGCGTGGGCGCCGAGACCCAGCGGCCCCTGGCGACGGTGGTGGTGGGCGGGCTGTTCACATCCACGGCGCTGACCCTGCTGCTGCTGCCGCTCATGTACGAGTGGGTGGAAACCCGGCGCGAGCGCAGGCGCGCATCGACCTGTGGTTCATAGCGGGCCTGCTTTATCTGGGAGCGGGTGCGGGGCTGGGGCTGATGCGGCTCGTGCGGCACGCGCCGTCGCCGCGGCCCGCGGCCGGCGATTGGCCGTGGCTGGCCGGGGCCATTCTCTGCGGCGGCGGCGTGGCCGGGCCGGTGCTGCTGATGTACGGCCTGTCCGCCATGCCCGCTTCCGGCGCGTCCTTGCTGCTGAACGGCATGGGCATTGACCGGCGTTGCCGAAAAGAGGACCGTCCGGGCGGTCGCCGTGCCGGCCGGCTACTGGACCACCCCGGGCGGCACCTTCGGGCAGTTCCGGACGGCCGGTGCGCCCGCCTGATGCCGCGGCGGCATCGTCCTCATGTCTCCACCGGCAGCCCGCGCAGCCGCCACTCGGGCAAGCCGTCTGCCAGGCGCCGCGCCTTGCGTCCCTTGGCCCTCAGCTTGGCCACCGCCTCGAAGGCAAGCATGCAGTAAGGACCGCGGCAGTAGGCGATGATCTCCTTGCTCCTGGGCAGTTCGGACAGGCGGGTTTCCAGTTCCTCCAGGGGCACGTTGATCGCGCCCGGGATATGGCCCGCCTGGTATTCGACCGCCGGACGCACGTCGAGCACCGTGACCAGCCCCTTGCGCGCCCGCTCCAGCAGCTCGGTCGCCGGCACCGGCTCCAGGCTGTCCTTCGTCGCGAGATAGGACGCCACCATGCGCTCCACCTCCGCCAGATTCGCCTCGCCCACCGCCTGGAGCGCCTTGATCAGGTAGACGACCCGGTCGCCGGCGATGCGGTAGATGACGAACTGGCCCTCCTTGCGGGCGAGCACCAGTCCCGCCTGGCGCAGTTGCTGCAGGTGTTGCGAGACATTGGCGACGGGTTGGCCCAGGGCGTGCGCCAGGGAGTCGACGCTGCGTTCCCCCTGCGCCAGCAGATCCAGTATCTCCAGCCGCAGCCCGCTCGCCAGCGCCTTGCCGATGCGGGCGAACTGCTCGAAAAGCTCTCTCTTGAAAGTCTGGGTTGACATTGCGCTAGTGTAGCGGATAACCTAGTATTCAATTAATCAATTGAACACTATAATTGATGCTCGGACAAAGGCAGCACTCGCTCGGACGGAGGCCAAACATGAGCAAGACCCTGTTCATTCTCAACGACCCGCCCTACGGCACGGAGCGCAGCTACAACGGGCTGCGCCTGGCCCGCTCCCTGCTGAAGAAGGAAGGGGAAGAGGTCCGGGTGTTCCTGATCGGCGACGCCGCCGCCTGCGCCAGGGACGGCCAGAAAGTGCCCCAGGGGTATTACAACCTGGGCGACATGCTGGGGATGATCCTGCGCGCCGGTGGCCAGATCGGCGTGTGCGGCACCTGCCTGGATGCGCGCGGCATCGACGAGAAGCAACTGGTCGAAGGCGCCACCCGCAGCACCATGGACGAACTGACGGCCTGGACCCAGTGGGCCGACAAGGTCATCGTTTTCTGAGGCGATCATGGCGCGCACCGTATCACCCGGAAGGTGAGTACCGGGTTGGCTTCAATGTTTTCGCCTTCCTGTCGTTTTTTGCGCCTTTGCGTTGAGAACCGTGTTTTCGACGCTCATGAGCCCATCGGCCCGAGATCCCACGGATCAGGAATTGAGCAGGGTGCCACCCCGAGCAGACGGAGAATCCTGCGATGAAACGCCATAGCCTGGTCGAATGGTCGATCGCCCACCCGAGGGCAGTGCTGTGGCTGGTGCTGCTCGTCACCGCGGCGTTCATGACACAGTTGCCGCGCATGCGCACCGACACCAACCCGAAGAACATGCTGCCGCCCACCTCCGACGTGCGCGTGTGGAACGACGCCGTGGACCAGACCTTCGCCCTGTACGAGGACATGATCGTCGTCGGCATCAGCCATCCGCGCTCCGTCCTCAACCCGGCGACCCTGGCCCGGGTGCGCGACATCACCGCGGCGATCCTCGGCATCGGGGGCGTCGCCGCGCGCGACGTCACGAGCTTCACCACCATCGACAATGTCACCGCGGAGGACGGCGGGCTGCGGGTTGCGCCGCTCCTGACGAAGATTCCGCAGACGCAAGCCGAGCTGGCGGCGCTGCGCAAGACGCTCATGGACAGCCCACTGTTCATCGATCGCATCGTCTCCCGCGACGAGCGCACCACGGCGATCTACGTGCCGCTGGAGCGCGGCGCCAACGGCAAGGAAGTGGCCGATGCCATCCGCGCCGTCGTTGCCGGGCAGTCGGGCGAGGAACGCTATTACGTCGCCGGCGATCCGGTGGCGCGGGACACCTTCGGCGCCGAGATGTTCAAGCTGATGGGCATCTTCTCGCCCATCGCCGGCATGATCATGCTCGCCGCCATCTACTTCATGTTCCGCAACCCGGCGCTGGCCGGCGCGATGATGCTGGTGTCCATGGTGGCGATCGTGTGGACCATGGGCCTGGGTATCGGGCTGGGCTTCCCCATCCACATCATGAGCTCCATGGCGCCGGTGTTCCTGATGGCGATCGCCACGGACAGCATTCACATTTTCAACGAGTTTTATTTCCGCTACCACGAACGGCGCGACAAGCGCGCCGCCATCCTCGACACCATGGCGGCGGTGAGCCGGCCGGTACGCTACACGGCGCTGGCCACCGCCGCCGGCTTCGCCGTGCTGCTGTTCATGTCCATCGTTCCGGTCCGGGTGTTCGGCGGCCTGATCGTGTTCGGCACCCTGGCCCTGCGCCTGTTCAGCTTCACCCTGATCCCGGCCATCCTAACCTTCCTGCGCGAGGACAAGCTCGGCAGCGCCTCGGCGCGGGAGGATGAACGCCCCGATCCCACCGCCGCCGCGCTCGCCCGCCTGGGTGGGTGGGGCGCCAACGCCCCGGTGGCGACGGTGCTGGGGGGGCTGGTGCTCGTCGCAGTTGCCGGCCTCGGCATGACTCGCATCGTGGTGAACAACAACATGGTCGAGTGGTTCCGTGCCGACAGCGAAGTGCGCATTGCCGACCGCACCATCAATCAGGCCTTGGGTGGCACGTCCCTGGGCTACCTGGTGGTGGCGACCGGGCAGCCGGAAGCGGTCAAGCAGCCCCGGACGCTGCGCTACATCGAAGGGCTGCAACGCCATGTGGAGACCTTGCCGGTGGTGGGCAAGACCCTGTCCGTGGTCGACTACGTGAAGCGCATCAACCGCGTGCTGCACGACGACGACCCCAAGTTCGACGCCGTGCCCGACAGCGCCGGGACCGTCGCCCAGTACCTGTTCCTGTTTGCCATGTCCGCCAAGCCGTCGGATCTGGACAACGTGGTGGACTACCCCTTCCAGACGGCGAACGTGTGGGTGCAGCTCAAGACCTGGGATGCCGCGGCCATGAAGGATGTGATCGAAGCGGCGCAGGCCTACCAGGGTGACCATCCGCAACAGGCCGATATCAAGCCGGCCGGCATCGCCTACTTCAACCTGGTGTGGAACAACGAGGTCCTGTGGGACATGCTCAAGGGCTTCATCCTCGCCCTGGCGGTGGTGTTCGCCATCCTGGTGGCGAACTTCCGTTCGGTGAAGTGGGCCCTGGTCGGCTACATTCCACTGCTATTCACCATCCTGCTGATCTATGGCGTGGTGGGCTTCGCCGGCAAGGACTTCGACATGCCCATCTCGGTGCTGTCCTGCCTGGCGCTGGGCATGGCAGTGGATTTCTCCATCCACTTCATCAGCCGCCTCAAACAGCGCCTGGCGGAAACGGGCACGGACGCGGCCAGCGATCCGGCGGCCCTCAAGGAGGCGCTGGTGTGGACCGCCGCGCGCCCCGGCAAGGGCATCCTGAGGAACGCCCTGCTGTTCGCCGCCGCCTTCTCCGTCATGCTGTTCGCGCCCCTGACGCCCTACATGGCCGTGGGCGCCTTCATCGTCGCCATGATGCTGCTGGCGGCCCTGTTCACCCTCCTCTATCTGCCCGCCCTGATCGTGCTGCTGCGGGGCTGGCTGTTCAAGCCGGGAGAAAAGCCATGAAGCCTGTGTTGCGTTCCGTGGTCCTGTTGCTGGTTCTGGCGGTGCGTGCGCCCGTGCACGCCGCCGATCCGTCCGGAGCCGAAATCGTCAAGCGCTCCCTCGATGCCTTCTACTACGCCGGCTCCGACATGCGCGCGCGGGTGACCATGAAACTGATCAATCCCCAGGGCCAGGTGCGCAGCCGCGACATGACCATGCTGCGCCTGAATACGGGGACCTCGGGCGACCAGCGCTACTACATCTACTTCCACGCCCCGGCGGACGTAAAGGGCACCGCCTTCCTGGTATGGAAGTACCCGGCCAAGGAAGACGACCGCTGGATCTACGTGCCGGCCCTGAAGCTGGTCAAGCGCATCGCCGCCGACGACAAGCGCTCGTCCTTCGTCGGCTCCGACTTCACCTACGAGGACGTGTCCGGCCGCGACCTGGAGGACGAGACCCATACGCTGCTGCGCAGCGAGGACTTGGCCGGGCGGCCGGTGTATGTGGTCGAGAGCAAGCCCAAGGCGGCCGAGTACGCCAGGCGCATCTCGTGGATCGACCGGGAGCGCTGGCTGCCCCTCAAGGAAGAGTACCAGGACGCGCGCGGCGCGACGATGCGCGTGTTCACCGCCGACAAGGTGGAGCAGGCGGACAAGCACTGGACGGTCACGGCGCGCACCATGAAGAACCTGCAGAGCGGCCACCGCACCGAGGTCGTGTTCCAGGAAATCGCCTACGACATGGGTCTCAGGCCGGACGTGTTTACCGAGCGCTACCTGCGCGATGCGCCGGCCCAGTGGGTGCGTTAGAGAAACCCCATGGCCGACGGATGCGACGTAGGTCGGCCTTCAGGCCGACACCGGTATCGCCAATGCCTTGTTGTCGGGCTGAAGCCCGACCTTCTACTCGCCGCCCTCCTGTACGTGGCATCGGCGCAGGCGGACAGCCCATCCCTGGACGGCTTCGTGCAATCCCACGTCGCCGTGCGCACGCAGCGCGGCGCCTGCACGCCGGCAGTGGAGTGCGACACCCCCTGGGCGGAGCTGCGCGGGCAGCTCAAGGCCGAGGGCCGCAACGCCAGCGGCTCGGCCGCTTTCCTGGGGCGCTTCGATCTGCTGCACGACGCGGTTCTCAACGACACCAGGATCGAGACCCGCGAACTCTACGGCGACCTCGTCTCTGACAAGGCGTCGCTGCGCGCCGGCCGGCAGGTGATCACCTGGGGCGTGGGCGACCTGCTGTTCATCAACGACACCTTTCCCAAGGACTGGGTGGCCATATTCACCGGCCGGCCCATGCAATACCTCAAGCTCGGCAGCGATGCGCTGAAGCTCAACGCCTATCCGGGGCCGCTCACCCTGGAACTGGTGGCGGCGGACTTCCGCCCGGACCGGCTGCCGGACGTGCGCCGCTTCATCTTCAGCGATCCCCTGCCGGCCGGGCTGCCGCGCCGCACCGGGTCGCCGGGCCATGGTACCGGCGAGCTGGAACTGTCGCTCAAGGCTTCCGGCTACCTCGGCAACTGGGAGCTGGCCGGCTACGCCTCGCGCAGCCACTACCGCAGCCCCGCCTGGCGCGTGGCGGGCGGCGAGCTCGTCGGCCGCTTTCCGCGCCTGCGCACCTGGGGTGCCAGCCTCACCGGCCCCGTCGGGCAAGGCGTGCTGAGTCTGGAAGGGGGCTACTACGATTCGCGCGACGACCGCGCCGGCAGCGATCCGGCGGTGGACAACAGCCAGTTGCGCGCCCTGGCCGGCTACACGCGGCAATTGTGGGAAGACGGCACCCTGGGGCTGCAGCTCTACGGCGAACGGATGCGCGACTACGATGCCTATCGCGCCAGCCTGCCCGCGGGCTTCCCGGCCAAGGACCGATTGCGCACCGTGGCGACCCTGCGCTTCACCCAGTTGTTCGCCCACCAGACGGTGACCTTCAGCCTGTTCGGCTTCTTCGGCCTGAGCGAGCGCGACCGCTATCTCATTCCTTCGCTGCGCTATGCCGTCGACGACCACCTGTGGGCGGAAGTCGGCATCAACTATTTCGCCGGCAACCGCAACGGCATGTTCGGCGCCCTGCGGGACAACCGCAACCTGTACCTGACGGTCCGCTACGCTTTCTGAACAATCAGTGCGCCTGGCCGGTTCGGCGAGGCATGCGACTCGACGTCATTGCAGCCACCCACCCGAGCGTTCTTTCAGAACGGCGTGTAAATCCGCTCGGGAAGCAATGGCAGCAGGCCGTCTTTCCTTACCCGTAGATTACTTCTCGCATACTTTTTTCTATCAGACTTATTACATTCTTGTTATCCCGCAGCAAGGCGGAATGAGGACGATACACTGAAACCTCGCCTTACCTTGATTAGGAGACACTCCATGAAGAAAACTCTCGCACCCGTAGCACTCGCGCTCATTTTTGGCTCGGTGACATCCGTCGCCCTGGCGCAGTCCTCCACCCCCACCGGTACGGCCGGCAAGGACGTCAAGGAGATGCGCGGCGACATGCCGGATCATCCCCATGACAAGCCGGCACCGGGCAGCAAGAAGCCGATGAAGAAGGAAGCCCACGAGGGCCGCGGCGACATGCCCGACCACCCCCATGACAAACCGACGGCGGCCAGCAAGAAACCGATAAAGAAGGAAATGCATGAAGGACGCGGCGACATGCCGGATCATCCTCACGACACCAAGAAGTAGGGCAGGCAGCAAACCGCACACCTGCGCTTCAACTGTCGCGCCTGACATCCGCTGGCCGCGGTGTCAGGCGCTTTTGTTTTCATGCCCACACGGCGGGTAAGATTACGGTCAAGTGATCGCGTAAAACAGGAGGCAGTCATGAAATTCGCGAAACCGTTGTTCCCCGCCGTGGCGGCACTCATGCTGGGCACCCTGGGGCCCTGGAGTATCGCCGCGGACAAGGTCCAACCGACGGCCGCCGCCAGCGCCCTGAGCGACGGCGAAGTGAAGAAAGTGGACAGGGAGGCGGGCAGGCTCACCATCAAGCACGGGCCGCTGGCCAACCTGGACATGCCGCCCATGACCATGGTGTTCCGGGTGAAGGAGCCGGCGATGCTCGATCAGCTCAAGGAGGGCGACAAGATCAAGTTCACCGCCGAGAAAGTGAACGGGCTGTACACCGTGACACGCCTGGAGAAGGCGCAGCCCTAAGGCCGCAAAGAACGATCCACAGCCTCACCTTTTGGGTGTCGGCCATCCTTCAGGATTTTTCCTTTGCGTCCTTGGCGTTGCTTCGCGTCCTTTGCGTTTAGTGCGGTTTTCAGGTTCAATCGATCTCCCTCGATCGAAAGCCCCTGGCCATGTCTTCCGCAGCGAACGACAGCTTCCCCCGGCTGCTCGGCGACATAGGCGGCACCAATGCCCGCTTCGCCCTGCAGTTCTCCCCCGGCGCCCCCCTGACGTCCGCCCGCACCCTGTCCTGCGCCCTGTACCCGAGCCTGTACCACGCCATCGAACAATACCTGCGCGAGTGCGGCCCGGTGCGCCCGCACTGGGCGGCGCTGGGCGTCGCCAACCCGGTCACCGGCGACCGGGTGAGCATGACCAATCACTCCTGGAGCTTTTCCATCAGCGCCCTGAAGAAGGATCTGGGCCTGGCGCGCCTGGTGGTGCTCAACGACTTCACCGCCCTGGCCCTGGCGCTGCCGCACTTGCCCGCCGGCGATCTGGAGCAGGTGGGCGGCGGCGTTGCCCAGCCGGGCGCCGCCCTGGGGCTGATCGGCCCCGGCACCGGGCTGGGCATGTCCGGCCTGGTGCCCTGCGGCCACGACTACACGCCGCTGCGGGGCGAAGGCGGCCACGTCACGCTCGCCGCCTGGGACGAGCGCGAGGCGCAGATCATCGCCCGGCTACGCCGGCGTTACGGCCATGTGTCGGCCGAGCGCGCGCTCTCCGGCCCCGGCCTGGTGGCCCTGTACGAGATCTGCGCCGCGCTGCGCGGCGCCGTGCCGGAAATCCTGTCGCCGCCCGAGATCAGCGCACGGGCGCTGAGCGGCGCCTGTTCCCTGTGCCGGGAAGCGCTGGACCATTTCTGCGCCCTGCTCGGTACCGTCGCCGCCGACCTGGCCCTGGTGCTGGGGGCGCGCGGCGGCGTCTATCTCGGCGGCGGCATCGTGCCCAAGCTGGGTGCCTACTTCGCCGGCTCGCCCTTCCGCGGCCGCTTCGAGCAAAAGGGGCGCTTCTCCGGCTACCTGTCCCGGATCCCCACCTATGTGATCCGCGCCCCCCATCCGGGCCTGGTGGGCGCCGCCCGCGCCCTGGACCGGGCCGAGGGCAGCCTGGAGGAGGAGGCTCTCGCCACGCCGGCCTGAGAGGCTGCGCCCCCTCATCTTCGCAGGATGCAGGCCCGCCTCAAATCAGGTCGTCGCGCGGCTCCGCGCCCTGCTCGCAGGTCTCCTGCGCGCCCTCCCCCACCTCCTCGGGCCCGAGCAGGCCTTCCACCGGCTCCTCCAGGGGCTTCCGGGTCAGCTCCCGCTCTTCCTCGGCCGCTGCGGCCTTCGCCGGCTTGGCCCTGGGCTTGGCCGCCAGGCCGCGCCAGCAGCGCACGCCGATCACCTCCTCGCCGCGCGTCAGGTCGTCCTCCAGTTCCCACCACTTGCCGTCCTCGAACAGGGCCATGAACCGGTCGCCGTCGGCCTGCACCTCGTACTGGCCGTCGCGCACGGGTTTCGTCTCCGCCTCGAACCATGGAGTCAGCTTTGCTTTCCGCGCTGCCACATCGCACCTCCTCTGTTGATTGCACTCCAAAGGGTCTCACGACCCACGCATTGATGACATTGTCCCTCAGATCGCCGCGCCCGTGTCTGCGGCCGCGGCGGCGTGTCAGTGCTCCTTGCCGTCCACCCGCGGCCGGGCCAGGAAGGGCAGGTAGCGCCAGGCGAGAAGGGAGAAGCAGGCGAACCAGCAGGCGGCCGCCAGGAAGACCAGCGGCGGGCCGTGATAGCCGCGCACCCGCACCCAGTTCTTGGTGGCCGTGAGCAGGAAGCCCCCCATCACCGCCCAGCCGAAGCCGAAAAACATCTCGCGGGCATGCCACTGGACTACCGGGAACGACAGGGACGGAACCCCACCCGCCACAGGGGATGTTCGACGAATCTCATGGCGGAAAATTCTTTGCTGGCGCCGGATCCGGGAGAGGTGCCCCTTTGGCCCCGGGCGTCGGGCCGTTTACTCGAACGGATTCAGCAATCGCGCGCCTGTCGAAGCGAAATGGTCAATGTTGCGGGTAACAATGGCGAGATCGTAAATCAGGGCGCTCGCCGCGATCTGCTTGTCCAATGGGTTCTCCGGGTGCGGCACCCGCAGACGCCCCCAGACATGGGCTGTCGTCGCGTCGAAGGCCAGAATGGAATCGGAGTATTCCTCGGTCAGCCGCTCCAGCCAGCGCTCCAATAGGGTGGCCTGGTCCTCGTCGCCACGATGGCGCAGCTTTTCCACGCCGCGGCGTAGCTCACCTATCGTTACCGCTGAAATGTAGAGCGCCTGGTCCCCCCGGATCGCGGTCCGGAAGAACTTCCGCACGCCGGGGTTTGCTTTGTCCCCTTTCCTCGACTCGCTAATGACATCGGTGTCGACCAGGTACACCGTCAGCCTCGCGCATCGTCCCGATCGCGCGCGAAGTCCTCATCCCCCCCCACATTCGGCATCGCCGCAAGCACCTCGGCGAAACTGCGCCGCCTGGGACCGCGCAGGGCCGCCTGCAATATGCGGCGGTGTTCTTCCTCGGCGCTGCGATTCTTCGCCGCAGCCCTTCGCTTCAACGCCCGGACCAGATCGTCGTTTAGGTTACGCACGACCAATTGTGCCACATCACGCTCCTCATCCGTTTAGTCACGCTATCAATGATAGCGCCCGCGGCGCAGCCATGCAAACATTGATAGCACCGATGATCTCTGCCTTCATTGATCCGGCAGCACCATGTCCGACGTCCCCGGGCACACCCAGCGCGGGTATTCGCGCGAGGTATCGATGCAGCCGCCGTCCACATAGACGCCCTTCGGTTCGCGCAGCCGCAGCATGATCCCGAGGATGCGCGCGACTTCCGACGGGTCGTTCATGGACTGCCGCACGCGCTCCTCCACGACCGCCTCGTCGATCTGCAATTCGCCGGCCTGGTCACGGTAGGTGGCATTGCGCCAGTGGAACAGCTCCAGGCACTTGCTGGTGAGAGTGTATTGCCGGTCGCGCTTCCAGAAGTTGGAGAACAGGCCGTCGCCCAGGTAGAACACCCAGGAGCCCTCGTAGCCCGTGACGTCCGAGGAATGGTCGTCGGGATTGCGGAACCAGGTGCGGTCGCCGGGCACGAAATACTTGAGCGGCAGGGGCGCGCTCATGGAGCCGTACTCGCGCAGGAAGACGTCGTGGAACTGGCCCGACATGATCGCCCGGGTCTGCGCCTGCCGCTGCAGGCGGCGGAACAGCTCCGGGTTGCATGCCCTCGTCTCCTGGGCGATGCCCAGCAGGATGACATACTCCGTGGCCCGGTAGCAGGAGAACGAGTAGAGCCGGCCGGAAGCGTCGGGCTGGGTCGCTTTCTGCAGCGCGGTGATCAGGCACTTGCCGGGCAGGACGGTGAAGCCGCGCCCCTCGGCATAGGTCCAGTACTCCTCTGGCCGCTCCGCTTCATGGGTGCGGAAGGACAGCGCCGTCTTGCGCGCCGCCTCGACGATATAACGACGCATGCGCACCGCCGAGGCCAGCTCGGCGTGGCTGGGGAAGGGGAAGGGCACCGGCGCCAGCAGCATGGCGAGCAGGATTTCCCGTTCCAGGTCCGCCGGGTCGCCCCGGGTGTCGAGCCCGAGCTTGCGGCACAACTGGGTCGTGTCCCAGTGGGGCGCCCATTGTTCGGCCAACTCCCGGCGCAGGCGGAAATGCAGGCCGCGGCCGTGCTCGCCCGACACTTCACTCATGGTCACATAGCCCCCCAGGCCCAGCCCGGCCAACTGAGTCTGGAAAGCCTCCCGTGCCGCCTCGACGTCCCCTGCCGTCGCCCCGTGGATTTCGATGCCAGCGCAATGGGCATCGACGTTGTCTTGCGCAACGTTCATGAGCCGAGCCTCCCCTTGTGTGCGCAGAGCCTTATCGTTGTCCCCGCACCATGGTACCCCATCCGGGGCGGCGGCCGGAAGCTAGGATCGCTATCCGCAGACGACATGAAGGCGCTGCGGGAAGTGATCTGCGAGGTGATCGGATGAACAGCCCCCGCTACTCCACTGTCACCGACTTGGCCAGGTTGCGCGGTTTGTCCACGTCGGTGCCCTTCACCAGGGCCGCATGGTAGGCCAGCAGTTGCAGGGGCACCACGTGCAGCACCGGTGACAGGGGACCGTAGTGCTCGGGCATGCGCATGATGTGCACGCCCTCCGACTCGGGGATCTCGCTGCCGGCGTCGGCGAACACGTAGAGCTCGCCGCCGCGCGCGCGCACCTCCTGCAGGTTGGACTTGAGCTTCTCCAGCAGCGCGTCGTTGGGGGCCACCGCCACCACCGGCATATCCTTGTCCACCAGCGCCAGGGGGCCGTGCTTCAGTTCCCCGGCGGGATAGGCCTCGGCGTGGATGTAGGAGATCTCCTTGAGCTTGAGCGCCCCTTCCAGGGCGATGGGGTAGCACATGCCGCGGCCCAGGAACAGGGCATGCTGCTTCATGGCAAAGCCCTGGGCCCAGCGCTCGATCTGGGGCTCCAGTTCCAGCACGCGCCCCAGCGCCACGGGCAGGTGACGCAGGGAGTCCAGGTGGCACTCCTCCTGCTCGGGCGTCAGGCGTCCGCGCAGCTTGGCCAGCACCAGGGTGAGCAGGAACAGGGCCGTGAGCTGGGTGGTGAAGGCCTTGGTCGAGGCCACGCCGATCTCGGGGCCGGCGCGGGTGATGAAGCGAAGCCGCGTCTCGCGCACCAGGGCCGATTCGGGCACATTGCAGATGGCGAGCGTCATGGCCTGGCCCAGGCTGCGCGCGTGTTTCAGGGCGGCCAGGGTGTCGGCCGTCTCGCCCGATTGGGAAATGGCGATCACCAGCTGATTGGGATGGGCGACCGAGTCGCGGTAGCGGTATTCGCTGGCGATCTCCACGGTGCAAGGCACGCCGGCGATGGATTCCAGCCAGTAGCGCGCCACCATGCCCGCATGGCCGCTGGTGCCGCAGGCGAGGATGAGCACGGCATCGGTGCGCCCGAGCATGTCCTGGGCTTCGGCGCCGAACACCCCGGCCTGCACGCTGCGGGTGGTCCCCACTGTTTCCAGGGTATTGGCGATGGCGGTGGGCTGCTCGAAGATCTCCTTCTGCATGTAGTGCCGGTAGCGACCCAGCTCCACGGCGTCGGCCGACAGGCTGGACACGGTCACGGCCCGCTGCACCGGCGTGCCGTCGGCGCGGGCGATGCGGTAGCCCTCGGGGGTGAGTTCGGCCACGTCGCCGTTCTCCAGATAGATCATGTGGCGCGTCACCTGCAGCAGGGCCGAGGCGTCGGAGGCGGCATAGCTGCCCTGGGGTGCGGTGCCCAGCAGCAGCGGCGCACCCTCGCGCGCCACCACCACCCGGTGGGGATCCTCGGCGCGCACCACGGCGATGGCATAGGCGCCCCGGAGCTGTTGCACCGCACGCTGCACGGCGGCAAACAGGTCGGGCCCGGTCTTGAGGATGTGGTGGATGAGGTGGGCGATGGTTTCGGTGTCGGTCTCGGACACGAACTCGTAGCCGGCGGCGCGCAGCCCGTGGCGCAGCTCTTCGTAGTTCTCGATGATGCCGTTATGCACCACCGCCAGCCCCCCCGACACGTGGGGATGGGCGTTGCGCTCCGAAGGCACGCCGTGGGTGGCCCAGCGGGTGTGGGCAATCCCCGTGACACCATGCACCCCGCGGCTCTGCTCGGCCAGCTCGGCCACGCGCCCGACGCTGCGCAGGCGCCGCAGGCCGCCATTGAGCACCGCCAGGCCGGCCGAGTCATAGCCCCGGTATTCGAGCTTTCTCAGGCCTTCGATCAGCACCGGAACGATGTCGGTCTTGGCTGCCGCTGCGACGATTCCACACATGATTCGCTCCCTACTTCTTCTTCACTGGCCGCTTCCAGCCGGCCAGGGAGACCTGCTTTGCCCGCGACAGCGTCAGCTGTTCGGGCGGCGCGTCCTTGGTCAGCGTGGTGCCCGCACCCAGGGTGGCGCCGCGGCCCACGGTGACCGGCGCCACGAGCTGCGTATCCGAACCGATGAAGACGTCGTCTTCGATGACGGTCCGATGCTTGTTGGCGCCGTCGTAGTTGCAGGTGATGGTGCCTGCGCCGATGTTCACATTACGGCCCACGGTGGCGTCGCCCAGGTAGGCCAGGTGGTTGGCCTTGGAGCGGTCGCCGATCTGGCTGTTCTTCACTTCGACGAAGTTGCCGATGTGCACGTCGTCGGCCAGCCGCGTACCGGGACGCAGGCGCGCGTAGGGGCCGACGGCGCAGGCGGCGCCGATCGCCGCGTCCTCCAGATGGCAGAAGGGGGCGATGCGCGTGTGCGGGCCCACGGTCACGTTCCTCAACACGCAGTGGGCGCCGACGGAGACGCCGTCGCCCAGTCGCACCTTGCCCTCGAACACGCAATTGACGTCGATGGACACGTCGCGCCCGCAATCGAGCTCGCCGCGCACGTCGATGCGCGCCGGGTCGGCCAGGGTGACGCCCTGCTCCATCAGCAGTTGCGCACCGTGGAGCTGACAAGCGCGCTCCAGCTCGGCCAGTTGCACCTTGCTGTTCACCCCCTGCACTTCCCACACATGGCCGGGCCGGGCGGTGGCCACCGGCAGGCCTTCCGCCACGGCCAGGGAAATCACGTCGGTCAGGTAGTACTCGCCCTGGGCGTTGTTGTTGCCCAGGGTCGGCAGCCAGCGCGCCAGCGCCCGCGTCGGCGCCACCAGGATGCCGGTGTTGATCTCGCGGATGGCGCGGATCTCGTCGTCGGCGTCCTTCTCCTCGACGATGCGCACGACACGGCCGTCGCGGCGCACGATGCGCCCGTAGCCGGTGGGGTCGGGCAGCTCGACGGTCAGCACGGCGATTCCGTCGCCGGCCACGGCGCACAGGTGCGACAGGGTGGCCGGCTCGATGAGGGGCACGTCGCCGTATAGCACCAGTGTCTGCGCCTCGGCGTCGAGATGGGGCAGGGCCTGCAGCACGGCATGGCCGGTGCCCAATTGCGGCTCCTGCCTGGCCCAGGCCACGTCGGCGGCGGCCATGGCCTCGCGCACCTGCTCGCCGCCGTGGCCATAGACCACGCAGATACGCCCGGCGCCCAGTTCCCGCGCCGCGTCCAGCACGTGGGCCAGCAGCGGCCGGCCGGCGAGGGGATGCAGCACCTTGGGCAGTTCGGAACGCATGCGCTTGCCTTGACCGGCAGCGAGAATGACGACGTTGAGCATGCTTTCGTGCTAGGCGGGAAAGGACGAAAATTTTATCACGCTGGAAACCACACCCTTGTTAAGCCCGTCACAGCGCCCGGACGAAAGCCTGGATGCCCCGCAACAGCATCTCCACGGCGAGCGCGCTGAGGATGAGGCCCATCAGCCGCTCCACCGCGGTCATCACCCGCTCGCCCAGGGCCTCGATCAGCCATCTCCCCGCCAGCAGCACCCCGTAGGCAATCATGCACTCGCGCAACACGACTTGCCAGCGTCTCCCGGGAGCGACACCCCGCAGCAGGGCGGCGACGATGGGCGTGTTGCCGAAGGGATCGAAGACCAGGAACAGCAGGAAGGTGGCGGAGAGGAAGCTGCCGTCCATTTCTCTTGGGGCGAAAAGCCTGCTTATCGCAGGAGGCCGCCGGGCCGTCAAGCGTCAAGGCCCGCTTGCGCGGGCCTTGGTGCCTGGAGTAGGTCGGGTTTCAGCCCGACCTACCGCGGCAGGTTGGAGCTTCCCATGAGGAACTCATCCACGGCGCGGGCGCACTGGCGTCCCTCGCGGATCGCCCACACCACCAGGGATTGGCCGCGGCGCATGTCGCCGGCGGCAAACACCTTCGACAGGGAGGTGGCGTAGGAACGTTCCCCCTCGGTCGCGGCCTTGACGTTGTTGCGCGCGTCCAGCTCCAGCCCCAGCTCTTCCAGCAGGCCCTGCTTGACGGGCGAGACGAAGCCCATGGCGAGCAGCACCAGGTCGGCCTTGAGCTCGAACTCGGAGCCGGGGATCTCGCTCATCCGGCCGTCCTTCCACTCCACACGCACGGCACGCAGCCTGGTGACGCGGCCGTTCTCGCCGATGAACTCCTTGGTGGCCACGGCGAACTCGCGCTGCATCTTGTCGCCCCATTCCTCGTGGGAGGAGGAGGTGCGCAGCTTCATGGGCCAGTAGGGCCAGGTGAGCGGCTTGTTCTCCTGGAGCGGCGGCTGCGGCAGCAGCTCGAACTGGGTGATCGACACGGCGCCCTGGCGGTTGGAGGTGCCGACGCAGTCGGAGCCCGTGTCGCCGCCGCCGATGACCACCACGTGCTTGCCCGTCGCCAGGATCTGCCCCGGTACCGCGTCGCCCGCCACCACCTTGTTCTGCTGCGGCAGGAACTCCATGGCGAAATGCACGCCCTTCAGCTCGCGCCCGGGCACAGGCAGGTCGCGCGGTGCTTCCGCGCCGCCGGCCAGCACCACGGCGTCGAACTCGTCCACCAGCTTGCGGGCGGGAACATTGACGCCGATGTGCCGGTTCACCTCGAAGCGCACGCCCTCCGCCTGCATCTGGGCGATGCGGCGGTCGATATGGTGCTTCTCCAGCTTGAAATCGGGGATGCCGTAACGCAGCAGGCCACCGATGCGGTCGGCCTTCTCGAACACCACCACGTCATGGCCGACGCGCGCCAGTTGCTGGGCGGCAGCCAGGCCGGCGGGGCCGGAACCCACCACGGCCACGCGCTTGCCGGTCTTGGCCTTGGGCGGCTGCGGCACCACCCAGCCCTGCTCCCAGGCCTTGTCGATGATGGCGTGCTCGATGGACTTGATGCCCACCGGGTCGTTGTTGATGTTCAGCGTGCACGCCGCTTCGCACGGCGCCGGGCAGATGCGGCCGGTGAAGTCGGGGAAGTTGTTGGTGGAATGCAGCACCTCGATGGCTTCCTTCCACTTGCCCCGGTACACCAGGTCGTTCCAGTCGGGAATGATGTTGTTCACCGGACAGCCGCTGGAACAGAAGGGAATGCCGCAATCCATGCAGCGGGCGCCCTGGATGGCGGCCTGTTCGTCGCTCAGGTGCAGTATGAACTCCCGGTAGTGCTTGCGCCGCTCCTCGACCGGCTCGGCCGCCTCGGCGAGACGCTGATACTCCATGAATCCCGTCGGCTTCCCCATTTACGCGGCCTCCAACTGCTTCTGATTCGCGGCCATT
Source organism: Uliginosibacterium gangwonense (assembly GCA_020723855.1). GTDB lineage: Bacteria > Pseudomonadota > Gammaproteobacteria > Burkholderiales > Rhodocyclaceae > DYIB01. The sequence goes on along the minus strand of DYIB01000057.1, from coordinate 3,433 downwards.
TCCCTGAGCGCGCGGCGATATTCGTGCGGCATGATCTTGACAAACTTGGTACGGTATTGATCCCACTGGGCGAGAACCTGGCGAGCACGCTCGCTGCCCGTGTATTGCGCGTGCTTCTCGATGAGCGAGCGCAGCAGCTCGTCGTCGCCGCGGCCCAGGTGGTTTACGTCCACCTTGCCGTGGGACTCCAGTTCACCGGTCTCCGACTGGGCTTCCTCGTCGGGCACGGGCTCCAGCGCCACCATGGCGAGGTTGCAGCGTTTCTCGAAGTTGCCTTCCTCGTCCAGCACATAGGCCACGCCGCCCGACATGCCGGCGGCAAAGTTGCGGCCGGTATGGCCCAGCACCACCACCGTGCCGCCGGTCATGTACTCGCAGCCGTGGTCGCCCACGCCCTCGACCACCGCCGTGGCGCCGGAGTTCCTCACGGCGAAGCGCTCGCCCGCCACGCCGCGGAAATAGCACTCGCCGGTGATGGCGCCGTACAGCACGGTGTTGCCGATGAGGATGTTGTCCTCCGGCTTGCCGCGGAAGCCCGTATGGGGCTTGACGACGATGCGCCCGCCCGACAGGCCCTTGCCCACGTAATCGTTGGCCTCGCCCGAAAGCTCCAGAGTGATGCCCCGGGCCAGGAAGGCGCCGAAGCTCTGGCCGGCGGTGCCGGTGAGCTTGACGTGGATGGTGCCGTCCGGCAGGCCGGCATGGCCGTAGCGCTTGGCCACCTCGTGGGACAGCATGGTGCCCACGGTGCGGTTGACGTTGCGCACCGGCGTTTCGATCACCACCTTCTCACCGCGCTCCAGGGCCGGGCCGGCAGCGGCGATCAGCTCGTTGTCGAGTGCGCGCTCCAGGCCGTGATCCTGGCTCTCGCAATGGAAGCGCGCCACGTCGGTCGGCACCTTGGGCTGGTAGAAGATCCTGGAGAAGTCCAGCCCCCTGGCCTTCCAGTGGTCCACGCCCTTTCTCATGTCGAGCAGGTCGCTGCGGCCGATGAGGTCGTTGAACTTGCGGATGCCCATGCCGGCCATCAGCTCGCGCACTTCCTCGGCGACGAAGAAGAAGTAGTTCACCACGTGCTCGGGCTGGCCGGAGAACTTCTTGCGCAGCTCCGGATCCTGGGTGGCCACCCCCACCGGGCAGGTGTTGAGGTGGCACTTGCGCATCATGATGCAGCCTTCCACCACCAGCGGCGCCGTGGCGAAGCCGAACTCGTCGGCCCCCAGCAGGGCGCCGATGACCACGTCGCGGCCGGTCTTCATCTGGCCGTCCACCTGCACGGCGATGCGCCCGCGCAGGCGGTTGAGCACCAGGGTCTGCTGGGTCTCGGCCAGGCCCAGCTCCCACGGGGTGCCAGCGTGCCTGATGGAGCTCCAGGGCGAGGCGCCGGTGCCGCCGTCATGGCCGGAGATGGTGACGTGATCGGCCTTGGCCTTGGACACGCCGGCGGCCACGGTGCCCACGCCCACCTCGGACACCAGCTTCACCGACACGGAAGCCTTGGGATTGGCGTTCTTGAGGTCGTGGATCAGCTGCGCCAGGTCCTCGATCGAATAGATGTCATGGTGCGGCGGCGGCGAAATGAGGCCGACACCCGGCACAGAATGGCGCAGGTAGCCGATGTACTCGGACACCTTGTGGCCGGGCAGCTGGCCGCCCTCGCCGGGTTTCGCCCCCTGGGCCATCTTGATCTGGATCTGGTCGGCGCTGGCCAGGTACTCGGTGGTGACGCCGAAGCGGCCCGAGGCCACCTGCTTGATCTTGGAGCGCAGGGAGTCGCCCGGCTGCAGCGTGAGATCCGCTTCCACGCGCCCGGCGCCGATGATCTCCGACAGCTTCTCGCCGCCCTTGATCACCTGGTAGCGGCTGGCGTCCTCGCCGCCCTCGCCCGTGTTGGACTTGCCGCCGATGCGGTTCATGGCGATGGCCAACGTGGTATGGGCTTCCGTGGAAATGGAACCCAGGGACATGGCGCCGGTGGCGAAGCGCTTGACGATCTCCTTGGCCGGCTCCACTTCCTCGAGCGGAACGGGCGGCCCGGCCGGCTTGATCTCGAACAGGCCGCGCAGGGTCATGTGGCGCCTGCTCTGGTCGTTGATGATCCTGGCGTATTCCTTGTAGGTCTGGAAGCTGCCGGCGCGCGTGGCGTGCTGCAGCTTGGCGATGGCATCCGGCGTCCACATGTGCGCCTCGCCGCGCACGCGCCAGGCGTACTCGCCGCCGGCGTCCAGCATGTTCGCCAGCACCGGGTCGTCGCTGAAGGCTTCCCGATGGGTGCGCAGCGCCTCCTCGGCCACTTCCTTGAGGCCGATGCCCTGCACGTTGGAGGCCGTGCCGGTGAAGTACCTGGCGACGAAGTCGGAGGCGAGGCCGACGGCTTCGAAGATCTGCGCGCCGCAATAGGACTGGTAGGTGGAGATGCCCATCTTGGACATCACCTTGAGCAGCCCCTTGTTGATGGCCTTGATGAAGCGCTTCTTGGCCTCCTTGGCATCCACGTTGCCGGGCAGCGAGGGCGCAAGGTCGGCCAGGGTTTCGAAGGCCAGCCACGGGCATACGGCTTCGGCGCCGTAGCCGGCGAGCAGGGCGAAGTGATGCACTTCGCGCGCCGAGCCCGTATCCACCACCAGGCCGGTGCTGGTGCGCAGGCCCTTGCGCACCAGATGGTGATGCACGCCACTGGTGGCGAGCAGGGCGGGGATCGCCACCCGTTCCCGCGACACGTTGCGGTCGGACAGGATGAGGATGTTGTAGCCCTTGCCCACGGCGCCTTCCGCGGCGTCGCACAGGGCGCTCATGGCCTCTTCCATGGCCTCGGCGCCGGCCTGGGCCGGGTAGGTGATATCGAGCACCAGGGCGCGATAGCGGCCGCCGGTGAGCTTGTCGATCTCCTTCAGCTTGGCCAGGTCCTCCCCGGACAGCACCGGCTGGGTCACTTCCAGGCGCAGGGGCGGATCGGTCTCGTCTATGCCCAGCAGGTTGGGCTTGGGCCCGATGAAGGAGGTGAGCGACATGACGATCTCTTCCCGGATCGGGTCGATCGGCGGGTTCGTCACCTGCGCGAACAACTGCTTGAAGTAGTTGTAGAGCGGCTTGTTCTTGTCGGACAGCACCGGCAGGGCGGCATCGTTGCCCATGGAGCCGATCGCCTCCTCGCCGGCGGTGGCCATGGGCTGCAACTGGAACTTGATGTCCTCCTGGGTGTAGCCGAAGGCCTGTTGCAGGTCGAGCAGGGATTCGGTGAGAGTCTGCTTGGCATCCACGGCCGGCAGGTCGGCCAGGAAGTAGCGGGACTTCTCGATCCACTCCCGGTAGGGCTTGGCCGAAGACAGGCTGTTCTTCAGCTCCACGTCGTCGATGATGCGCCCCTGCTCCAGGTCGATGAGGAACATCTTGCCGGGCTGCAGGCGCCACTTCTTGACGATCTTCTCCTCGG
>DYIB01000056.1 GCA_020723855.1 Uliginosibacterium gangwonense | reverse complement strand
GCGAGAAGATCGTCGGCGTGTGGTGGTCCGGCGCCGAGGAGGACACGATTCCCGCCGGCGCCGCCGCCAAGGGCTTCATTGCCGCGGGCTTCAACGTGGCCGGCACCAACTACCCGGTGATCAAGGACATCCAGAAGTACGTCTACGGCAAGAACAAAGGCAACATGGAAGACAAGTCCCGGGTCGGCAGCGTGTATTACAACCGCGGTGTGGTACACGGCATCGTCACCGTCGAGGCGATCCGCCTGGCCCAGGAGAAGTTCGGCAAGGGCAAGGTCATCACCGGCGAGCAGATGCGCTGGGCCCTGGAGCACCTGAACATCGACAACAAGCGCCTCAAGGCGCTCGGTGCGGAGGGTTTCATGCCTGACCTGAAGGTGAGCTGCATGGACCACGAGGGTTCGGGCAAGGTGAAGTTCCAGCAGTGGGACGGCTCCAAGTGGAACGTCATCACCGACTGGATCGACGCCGACCAGTCCATCGTGCGCCCGATGATCGAGGAATCGGCTGCCAGGTATGCCAAGGAGAAGGGCATCACGCCGCGCGATTGCTCGAAGGAAAGCTGAGCCCCGGCTCCCGTTCCCCTCGTTCCTGCCTGCCCTCTGCGAAGGGCGGGCGGGGACACCTCGCCCGAGCCGGGAGCACCAGAACAGATAGCGATTCCATATGCAGACACAGACCGCAACCGCCACGCCTTACCTCAATGTGAACAACATCGAGGTCATCTACGACCACGTGATCCTGGTGCTCAAGGGCGTGTCGCTCCAGGTGGAGCAGGGGAGAATCGTCGCCCTGCTGGGCGCCAACGGCGCCGGCAAGACCACGACCCTCAAGGCCATCTCCAACCTGCTCAGGGCGGAACGGGGCGACGTGACCAAGGGCAACATCGAGTTCAAGGGCGCGCGCGTGGACCAGCTCACGCCCTCCGAGCTGGTCAAGAAAGGCGTCATCCAGGTGATGGAGGGACGCCATTGCTTCCAGCACCTCACCGTCGAGGAGAACCTGCTCACGGGCGCCTACACGCGCCGCGCCTCGCGCGCCGACATCAGGCGCGACCTGGAGATGGTCTATAACTACTTCCCGCGCCTGAAGCAGCGCCGCAACTCCCAGTCCGGCTATACCTCGGGCGGCGAGCAGCAGATGACCGCCATCGGCCGGGCGCTGATGGCCCGGCCCGAGATGATCCTGCTGGACGAGCCCTCCATGGGCCTGGCGCCCCAGATCGTCGAGGAGATCTTCGAGATCGTGCGCGACCTCAACCAGCGCGAGAAAGTGAGCTTCCTGCTGGCCGAGCAGAACACCATGGTGGCGCTGCGCTATGCCGACTTCGGCTACATCCTGGAGAACGGGCGCGTGGTGATGGAAGGCGCCGCCGCCGAGCTGTCGGCCAACGAGGACGTCAAGGAGTTCTACCTGGGCCTGTCGTCGGCGGGGCGCAAGAGCTTCCGCGAGGTGAAGCACTACCGGCGCCGCAAGCGCTGGCTGGCCTGATTCTGCGCCCGGGCGCGCCCGCCCGAACCCATTTCCCACCTGCAGCCCAAGGGGATGCCCCGATCATGGAATACTTCGATTCGCTTGAAACCCGCGATCCCGCCGAACGGGAACGGGATCTGATGGCGAAACTGTCGCGGCAGATCGCTTACGCCAAGGAGCGCTCGGCCTATTTCGCCGAGACCCTGGCCGGCGTGGAGCCGCGGGACATCGCTTCGCGCCAGGCCCTGGCCCGGTTGCCCGTGGTGCGCAAGAACCAGCTCATCGAGCTGCAGAAATCGCCGCGGCCCTTCGGCGGCCTCAACGGCACGCCCGCCGGCCAGTTGGCGCGTATCTTCGCTTCGCCCGGCCCGATCTACGACCCTGAGGGGTATGCCATCGACTGGTGGCGCATGGCGCGGGCCCTGTTCGCGGCCGGCTTTCGCAAGGGCGAGGTCATTCACAACACGCTGGCCTGCCACATGAGCCCAGGCGGTTTCATGATCGACGGTGGCGCGCGCCGGTTGGGCTGCGCCGTGTTTCCCGCCGGCGTGGGCCAGACCGAAATGCAGGTGAGCGTCATCGCCGACGTGCGCCCCCACGGCTACGGCGGCACGCCTTCTTTCCTCAGGATCATCCTGGAGAAGGCCGACGAGCTGGGGGCCGACGTGTCGTCGCTGCGCAAGGCCCTGGTGTCGGGCGAGGCGCTACCGCCCAGCCTGCGCGCCTGGCTCGAAGGGCGCGGCATCAAGACGCGCCAATGCTATGCCACGGCTGACATTGGCCTCATCGCCTACGAGACCGATGCCTTGGAGGGCATGGTGGTGGACGAGGAAGTGGTGGTCGAGATCGTGCGTCCGGGCACGGGCGATCCCGTCGCCGAGGGCGAAGTGGGCGAGGTGGTGGTCACCACCTTCAATCCCGACTACCCGCTCATCCGCTTCGGCACCGGCGACCTGTCCGCGGTGCTGCCGGGCATGAGCCCCTGCGGGCGCACCAATACCCGCATCAAGGGCTGGATGGGGCGGGCCGACCAGACGGCCAAGGTCAAGGGCATGTTCGTCCACCCGCAACAGATCGCGGAAGTGGTCAAGCAGCACGCGGAGATCAAGCGCGCCCGGCTGGTGGTGGAGAACCCGGGCGGCGAAGACCGCATGACCCTCAGGTGCGAAGTGGAACGTGTAGGCGAGGGCCTGGCCGACGCCATCGTCGCCAGCATCCGCTCCTATACCAAACTGCGTGGCGAAGTGGAATTCTGCGCCCCCGGCAGCCTGCCCAACGACGGCAAGATCATCGAGGACTTGCGCAAGTACCAATGATCCTAGAAACCTCAGTTGAAACCGCTTTCAACGCAAAGATCGCAAAGACGCCAAGGGCGCAAAGAAGATCGATAGCTCACCCGGTGGGTGGATGGAGCCGCTTGGGGATTTTCCTTTGCGGCCTTTGCGATACTTTGCGTCCTTTGCGTTAACAGCGTTTTTTGGATGATGCGACCGAAACCCCTGGCCGGGGTGAAAGTGCTGGACCTCACGCGCCTGCTGCCCGGACCCGTGGCCACCCTGCACCTGGCCGACCTGGGCGCCGATGTCGTCAAGATCGAAGACCCGGCGGCCGGCGACTATGCGCGCGACATGGGCCCGGGGGCGGAGGGCGGCAGCAGCATCTTCTTCCGGCTGGTGAACCGCAACAAGCGCGGCCTGCGGCTGGACCTCAAGCGGCCGGAAGGGCGCGAGGTGTTCCTGCGCCTGGCGCGCGATGCCGACATCATCGTCGAAGGGTTCCGCCCCGGCGTGGTGGACAAGCTGGGCATAGGCTACGAAGCGGTGGCGGCGGCCAACCCGCGCATCGTCTACTGTGCCATCACCGGCTATGGCCAGACCGGCCCGTACCGGGACTGGGCCGGGCATGACATCAATTACATCGGCTTCGCCGGCGTGCTGGACCAGATTGGCAGTGCCGGCGGTCCGCCCGTGCTGCCCAACTTCCAGATCGGCGACCTGCTGGGCGGCGCCCTGATGCCCCTGGTGGGCATGCTGGCCGCCCTGGCCGATGCCCGCGCCCGCGGACGCGGCCGCTACGTGGACGTGGCCATGACCGATGCCGTGTTCGCCCATGCCATCTTCCCCCTCGTCGCGCTGCTCGGCCAGGGCAGGCCGGCGCCGAGAGGTGCGGACCTGTTGTCCGGCGGCGTGCCCTGCTACGGCGTCTATGCCACGGCCGACGGCCGCTACATGGCGGTGGGCGCCCTGGAACGCAAGTTCTGGGAGAAGCTGTGCGCCGTGCTGGGGCGGCCGGACCTGGTACCCCTGCATCTGGCCACGGGCGACGCCGGGCGACGGGGGCGCGAGGAACTGGCGCGCATCTTCGCCGGCCAGTCCCAGTCCTACTGGACCGAAAAATTCCGCGCCGCCGATTGCTGCGTGACGCCGGTACTGGATCTGGCCGAAGCCATGGACAACGAGCAGTTGCGCGCCCGCGGCATGGTGGTGGAAGGCGACGGCCTGCCCCAGTTCGCGCCGCCCTACCGGCTGTCCGAATATCAGTTTGCCATCGAGCGGCCGGCACCGGCGCCGGGGGAGCACAGCGAGCAGATCCTGGCCGAGGCCGGCTACAGCCCCGAGGACATCGCCCGCCTCCGCGCCCAGGGCGTCATTTGATCCTTGGAAACGCGGTCAGAACCTCTTTCGACGCAGAGATCGCAGAGGCGCAGAGGGCGCAGAGAAAGACCAAAGTAATCGCCCATTGTCTCTGCCATCTCCGCGTCTCTGCGTCCTCTGCGTCGAGAGCGGTTGACTCGGCGGTTGGTGTGCCGCGGCAACCGCCCCGGTTACAATCGGGCCCTTTGCCCGTGCCGCAACCATGGACCCGGTATTACTGCTGCTGCCCGATTTCGCCCTGATCCTGCTGGGCTTCGGCCTGCGCCGCTGGATGCATCTGGGCGACCATTTCTGGACCGGGCTGGAAAAGCTGGTCTATTTCATCCTGTTCCCCGCCCTGCTGTTCAACGCCCTGGTGCGCACCCGCATCGATTTCGTCGCGGCCGCGCCCCTGATCGGCAGCGGCCTGGCCGCCATGGCCTGCGGCATGCTGCTGGGCGGCCTGGCCCGGCGGCTGTTCAGACTGAGCCCGCCGGTGTTCGCCTCGCGCTTCCAGTGCGCGTTTCGCTTCAATTTCTACATCGGCCTGGCGGTGGCCGGCAAGCTGCACGGGGCGGCCGGCATTGCGGCCATGGGCATCCTCATCGGGCCCCTGGTGCCTGTCGCCAACATGGCCTCCGTATTCATACTCGCCCGCCACGGCAATCTGGGCGTATGGCGCGAGCTGGCGCGCAACCCGCTGATCCTGGCCACCGTGGCCGGACTGGTGTTTAACGTTGCCGGCTGGACCGCACCCCAGGTGGTGCAGCAGTTTCTGGGGCGTCTGTCGGAGGCGTCCATTGCCCTGGGACTGCTGGCCGTGGGCGCGGCACTCAAGTTGCGCGGGCACGCCGACAGCTACGGGGCCGGCGGCTATTTCCTGGCGGTGAAGCTGCTGGCGGTACCGGCGGCGGCTTGGGGGACCGCCAGCGCCCTGGGACTGACGGGTATCTATTTCGACGTGGCGGTGGTTTTCGGCGCCCTGCCCACGGCCAGCTCTGCCTACATCCTGGCCATGCGCATGGGCGGCGACGGCGCGGGCGTGGCCTGGCTGATCTCCAGCGGCACCCTGCTGGCGATGGTCACCCTGCCAGTGTGGTTGCTGATGCTTTAGGTAAACAGGGTCAGCACGCCCGTGTAGCCGTAGAGGCGGTCATGGGCGATTTCCCCCGCGGCGAAAAAGCCGGCGATGGGCATCTCACCCAGGGTGGCGCCGCCAGGGACTGCTTCGGCCCGGTCAGCATGCGCAGCATGTCCTGGCGCGCCGCTGTGGCGTCGCGCCGGCACAACAACATGCTCTGCCCCGCCTCCACCCGTTCGCTCACCGCCAGCAGACCGTTGTGCGGATCGATGCCGATGACATGGCGAACGAGATAGTCGTGCGGGTCGTCCCGGGGGCGCTGCAGGCCTACCAGCAGGGTGGCGGCGACGCGGCGCAGATCGCCCGCGGGCGGATTGCCGGCGGCCTCGAGATAGACCGCCAGCGCCGGCCGCCCGCCCAGGCGCACCACTACATTGCCCTCGCACTCGGTGATGGGGAAGGGGCCGGCGACCGGCGAGCGGCCCTGGGTGAGCCGGCTGGCCACGTCCACCTCGCGGGAGAAGGCGACACCGGAAATGCCGCCCGACAGGAGGTCGTTGGCCACGCCGCTGCCGGCGCGCAGATGGTCGAGCAGGCGCTGAGCATCGTCGGCGAAATGATCCGAGAAGTAGACGAAGCCGAGATTGGCGTCGCCGCAAGGGCCGATCTGCCGCAGGCAGTCCTCGACCGCGTCGCGCCAATGGGAAGCCCGGGAGAGGGCGGAGCGCACGCGCGCCTACCTCACTTTTCCTTCTTGGACGGCGCCGGCGCAGGCTCGTTCGGCGCGGGAGCTTCGGCAGGCTGGGTTTGCATGAGGTTCCACGGCCACAGCGCCGGGTTGGCGAAGGGATTGGGCTGGCCGCCGCCGGCTTCCTCCGGCCCCTTGGTCGCCTGGCTCACGGCCTGCACCGCGGCCAGGGTGGCGCGCTGCATTTCCAGGCCCTGGATGGTCATCTGCAGCATGTTCAGGTTCATCCTCAGCCAGCCTTCGACAGTCTTCAGATCGGCGATGCGCTTGTCGAGTTCGCCCATGTCCGGCGTGGGTGTCACCATGCCGGGCAGGTTGAACCCCATGCTGCTCCACATGCTCTTGAGGAATTCCATGGGATCTTGCGGTGTCGCGTCGTTTGCCATGATGGGCCCCTGAGTCGCCGTACCATTTCATCATAGCGCAAACCGGCGTCTCAATTTATCCGCTCCGTCGCCAGCAGCCGCTCCTGCAGGACGGCCGGTTCCTCCAGGGCGCGCCCGAGGGAACGGGCCACATAAGGGTTGGTGTTCACCGTGAAGTAGCGCGGATGCTGGGGAGCGGGAAGCTGGCCGGTGGTGAGCAGGGTGCGCAGCATCTCTCCCGTCTGCGCGCCCAGTTGGGCCGGCGTCGAGTAAAGCGCCAGCACCGCGCCCGCCCGCACATAGGCTTGCGAGAATCCGACCACGGGCACGCCTTGTCGATACGAAGCCAGCAGGATGTGGGGTACGGTGCCGGCGTTGAACACCAGGGAATCGGGCAGGGCCAGCAGCACGTCGGTTTCCGCCAGCAGACGCTGCACGGCGTGGTGCAGCTCCTTCTCCTCGGCGACCTTCTGGGTGGTCAGTTTCACCCGCCGCTCCGCCGCTGCCTGCAAGGCCGTCATGGCCTGCTCGGACTCCGGCCCCAGCAGCACGCCCACCCGGTTGCGTCCCGGTAGGGCGATCTTGACGAGTTCCAGTTGCCGCCCCAGGGGCTGATCGAGAAAAACAGCGCTGCGCCGCCCCTCGCCGCGACCATGTTCCAGGACCGTTCGGTCGAAGGCACTGCGCGGCAGGAGCGTGGCGATGGCAGGCGTGCGCGTGCCGCTGGCCGCGACGGCGCGGAAGGCGCGCGTACCTACCGCCACGATGGCCTGGACGTTGCCCTGCCGTGCGGCCTCGAACGCCGCTGCCTGCGCCAGGCGTATCCCCGGCGGCACCGGCAGGCGCGCCAGCTCCGCCCGCACCGCGTCCACCACCTCCTTGTAGGCCGGCTGATCCTCGCTGACGACGAACAGCACTTCTCCCGTCGCCGCCGCCCAACGGGGGAGCGCGCACACGAGCAGCAGCATGAGGAGAAGGTGCCGCATCTTCAGGCCGGATCGCCGCTAGAACTCCAGGCTCAAGGTGGCGAAAGTGCGGCGGTTGAACTTGTACTGCGGCCGGAATTCGTCATGGGGATTGCCCTGGTTCTGGGTCACCAGGGCCAGCTCGCCCCGGGTGGGGCCGGCGCCGAAGCGGTAGGCCAGGCGCAGGTCCAGGCGGTGATGCTTGCGCTGCAGATCGCCCTCGTGCGGCCATTTCATCTCCCCCATCCAGTGCTGGATGGCGCTCACGCTCCAGCGGCCGGCGAACTGGCGTGACAGCATCAAGGTGGTGCGGTGGGTGGGAGCGGACTGCATCAGGTCGGTCACGGTGGTGTCGTAGGAGCGGTATTTCTCCATGCCGACAATGCGCTCGAACGATTGGTTCAACAGCACCAGCGTCTCCCGGTCGGGGCGCCAGCGCAACTGGTACTCGGCACCGCGCAGCAGGGCGTTGTAGCCGTTGGCGAAGACGCGCACGTTGTTGTCGTCGTAGTTGGTGACCAGGTTGCCCATGTGCTCGCGGAAGAGGCGCAGGTCTACGGTGAGCCCGAGCGAACGCAGATCGCCCAGGTAGCTCATCTCGTAGGAGCGGATCTTCTCTGGCTTGAGATTGGTGCCGCCGCGATAGACCGGCTGCGATATGCCGATCGTATAGAAGTGAAGGCGCACGTCCCCGGTCTGTTCCGCCAGGGAGGGCGTGCGGTAGGCCTGGGTGGCACCCATGCGGAAGGTATGCTCCGGGCTGGGCTGGAAATTGAGCATGGCGCGGGGGGAGAAGTCCGTTCCGGTCAGGCTGTAGCGCTCGATCATTCCACCTGCATTGGCCAGCAACCATGGCGCCAGGCGCCACTCCAGGTTGCCGAACAACCGGGCCAGGGAAGTGCCATGCCAGTTGTCGTCGTTGAACAGGATGGGCGAACGAATGCGGTCGATGCGCCCTTCCACGCCCCACACCACGCGCACGTCCCGCCCCGGCCGGAAAACGTGTTGCACCTCCAGGTTGTTGCGCTCCGTGCGCCGTCCCCAATCCAGCAGCGCCGGCAGGAGCAGGCCGGTAAAGCGGCCGATGTAATTCTCGGAACCGCTGTCCTGCACGCGGTAGGCGGTTACCAGCAACTCGCCGTCGTCGGGCAGGGCGCGTCGCCACTGCATCTGCCCGAAATAGTGGCTGGCGTGCTGCGTGCGGGTCGGGTTGTCCGGCGTGTCGGGGAAGCCCGCGCCCGCGGAGCTTTCGGTGGCGCCCATCTGCAGGCTGAGCTCGTCGTGCGCCGACAGGCGGTAGTCGCCGCGGAGATTGAAGAAGCTGACGTGGCGGTCGTCGTAGACGTTCTCGAAACCGCTGTCCCGGCGCCGGCCCGTGCCGACGCGGAAGTCCAGATCCCCTATCCGTCCGCCGTGACGCAGCAGATTGTCCTCGATCGCCTGATTGCCGCTGGTGTACTCCGCCAGCGTGCCGCGGCTCTGGGAGGCATGACGGGTAATGATGTTGGCCACCCCCAGGAAGGCGTTCGCGCCGTAGGCCGCCGAATTGGAGCCGCGTACCACCTCGATGCGCTCGATGTCGTCCAGGGAGATGGGGATCATGTTCCAGTCCACGCCGCCCAGGTAGTAGGACGAATACATGGAGCGGCCGTCGATCAGCACCTGCATGCGCGGCGAGTACTGCCCGGTGAGGCCGTGGTAATTCACCGTCGGATTGGCGCCATTGGCGTAGGCCACGAGAAACCCGGGCACGAGGCGGAACAGGTCGGCGATGTCCCGTACCCCCGATGCCTTGATCAATTCCCGGTCGATCACCGTGACGGCGCCGGGAGCGTCGGCGAGCGGCTGCGCCAGGCGCGACGCCGACAGGACCACCGGGAGGTCGGTGAGGAAGGCTTGCTCGCTCGCCTCCATGCCGCCCGCGGCGGCTTGTTGGGGGGGCCAGGACAGCGCGGCCAGCGTCGCCACGGCCAGCGCCTGAAGGGGCCGCTTTTTTCTCATAGTCTCTTATGTCTGTTTGGGAGGTAACAATGCCAAGTGGATGGCGCGGCCGCGGTCTTGCGCTCGCCGACCCCTCGTGATGGCTCCAGCCGCGGCCTATTATGTCCGAGGCGCAGCGAAATGGGCGCCCAATTCGCTTAGGCAACGCGCCGCGGCGGCTTGGTGGTTGGCGCCAAATTCCGTATCATTGCGCCTTGGCTAATGACGATGACAACCCGGCGGATGGCGACAAGGGGGCGGTATGGCGAAATTGCTGGTGGTGGAGGATCATGCTCTGGTGCGGGAGGGGCTGGTGCAGACCCTGTCCCAGCTCGACACGAAGTCCGCCATCGTCGAGACCAGGGATGCCGAATCCGCGCTCCAGATCCTGGAGTCGGACGACGAGTTCGACCTGGTGCTGCTGGATCTGATGCTGCCCGGAATCAACGGCATGGCCTTCCTGGCGGTGCTCAGGCGGCGCTTTCCGGCGGTTCCGGTGGTGATCATTTCCGCCCTGGACGATACGGAGACCATTTCCCGCGCCATGCGCCAGGGCGCATCCGGCTTCGTTCCCAAGACCAGCTCCAGCGATGTGCTGCTGCAAGCCCTGCGCCTGGTGCTGGACGGCGGCGTCTATGTGCCGCCGCGGGCCATCGCCAAGGGGGTGGGCAAGCGGGGTGGGGAAGGCGCCCGTTCCTCCCGCTCGCTGGTGGATCGCTTCGGCCTGACTACCGGACAGATGCGCGTACTGGAGTTGCTGATACAGGGCAAATCGAACCGGGAGATCGGCGAACTGCTGGGCCTGACCGAAGGGACCGTCAAGATCCACGTATCGAAGATATTCAAGGCGCTCAACGTCTCCAGCCGCGCCCAGGCCATGGTGGCCTTGAGCCGCTACCGCGTCAAGGCGTGACCGTTTCGCCCTGGCGTGCGTCCAGGATGTGCTGCAGCAGGGCGCGCAGCTTGGCGGGGCGCACCGGCTTGGCCAGCCGGGCATAGGCAGTGCCGTTGAGCACGCGTTCCATGTCCGCCGGCGCCTCCCCCAGCAGGATCATCGCCGGCGTGACGCCATGCCCCGTGCGCCGCGCTGCCAGGGCCGCGGCGCCCGTGCGCTCCTCGTCGAACAGCACCACGTCGGGCGTGGCGAGCAGCAGCAATTCCGCCTCGGTCGCGTTGTCCATGTAGGTCGTGTCCAAGCCCCAGGACTCCAGCAGCGAGCACAGGCTGTCGCAGGTGGCGTCGTGTGGGCAGATCACCAGGGCGCGGGCGCTGAAGGTGCCGACCTTGGTTTCCTCCTCCGGCGGGGATACGGGCAGGGGCGTGGCGCGCGGCACGGTGATGGCGAACACGGAGCCGCGCCCGAGTACCGAGCGCAGGCTCAGGGGGTGTTCCAGCCGTTTGGCCATGCGGTCCACGATGGCCAGCCCCAGGCCCAGCCCCTTGCCCGGGTCGCGCTCCGGATTGCCGATCTGGAAGAATTCCTGGAACACCAGTTGCTGGTGTTCGGGTGCGATGCCGATGCCCGTGTCCCACACTTCGATGCGCACATCCTTGCCGGTGCGCCGCGCCCCCACCAGCACGCCCCCGCGTTCGGCGTAGCGGATGGCGTTGGCCACCAGATTGCCGATCATGCGCTCCAGCAGGCGCGGATCGCTGCCGACCCACAGCCGGGTGGGAACCATGCGCAGGCGCAGGCCCTTGGCTTCGGCTGCGGGGCTGTGGGCGGCGTAGATGCGCTCGAACAGTGGCTCGAGGGCGAACTCCTCGCGCAGGGGACGGACCGAAGCCACGTCCAGGCGGGAGATATCCAGCAAGGCCTCGAGCAACTCGCTCATCACCCCGACGGCTGCGCTGATCTGCCGCGCCAGCCGCTGCTGGGGGCCGTTGCGCGTTGCATGCTCCAGCTCGGCCGCGAACAGCGCCAGGGCATGGAGCGGCTGGCGTAGATCGTGGGAGGCGGCGGCGAGAAAGCGCGACTTGGCCAGGTTGGAACGCTCCGCCTCCTCCTTTTTTTCCTTCAGTTCCGCCGTGGCGGCGGCGATGCGCTGCTCCAGGCGGTCGTGGCCCGCCTGCATGGCCGCCACCATCTCGTTTACGCCTTCCTCCAGGGCGCGCAGCGTGCCGGCCGGATGGGGCGTGACGCGGGTGTCCAGGCGGCCGACGCGGATATCGGCCACGGCATTTTGCAGATTGACGATGGGCTCCAGCACGTCGCGCCCCAGACGCACCGCCAACAGGCCGCCGGCGGCCAGGGTGAGGAGGGTGAAGATCACCGTGACGGCGAGCATTTCCCGTTTCTTGGCCAGCAGGCCGCTGCGCGACAGCTCGAGGACGACGCTGCCGATGGGATGGAAGTCGTCGCGCCGGCCGGCGGAACTGCCGGCACCCGGGCCAAGGACGAAGGGGTCGTCCGTCTGGCTGAAGCGATGCAGGATCTTGGCGTGGAAAAACAAGGTCTCGCCGTCGCCGCTCTTGCCGGTCCAGCCTTCGGGCAGCCTGTTGGGGTCGCCCGTGAAGCGCGTGAGGCCCGACTGGGCCAGGGGCATGCCGGCCCCGTCGAACACCACCACCGCCGTGACCTCGGGCTCCTGGATCAGCGTGTCGGCGAGATGGCGCAGTTCATCCCGGTTTCCCGAGAAGGCGCCGTACTGGGCCGCCGGTGCGAGCTGGCGTGCCAGGGCGCGCCCGCGGCTGATCAGGGATTCCTCCACGTCGGCATAGCGCAGCACGAGGAAATAGCCGGCGAGCACCAGGGCGATGACGGTGGCCGGCATCAATGCCACGAATAGGACGCGTTCCTTGATTCCCCAGGTCTTCAAGGTCGGGCAGGGCCGAAAGCGGCGCTCTCGGGCGATCCGAAAACGGCCATTGTGCTGCGCCGCCGCCCCGGCGGCAAGGGGCGAGTCGCGTCGTCTAATGACGAATGGGATTGAGCTGCTGCGGCTGCGGGAGGGGCGAGGCGGCGCACGCCGGATCTCCGGCGTGCGGCTCGGCCGCCTCTGCCGCGACTTCCTCGGCAGGCTCCGCGCACGGCACTTCCAGCAGCTCCAGCACCCGGTACGCCAGGGCCCGGCAGGCATTGGCCAGGGGGGTGGGTAGCGCCGCGGGTATCTCCTTCTGCAGCAGCAGCTTGCTGGCCGACAGGGCGGGCACCGGCGTGAGGATGCGATCGGAATAGCGCCACAGGTGCTGGCGCACCGCCTTGTTCGCCGCCTCCAGCGCCCAGGGATTGGTCGGCCACTGGGACGGGATGGCATAGGCGCGCGGGAAGGTTTCCAGGTCCTTGATCACGGTGCGGATATCCTCGTGGGAATCGCGGAAGGGCAGCAGCACCAGGTTGGCCAGGCTGTACAGCTTGCGGTCCATGTCGCTGCGGTTGCCGCCGCCGTCGATCACCCCCAGCCAGCCCTTGAGGCTGCGCACCTTGTCCACCACCTTGCCCAGGGCCTCGGAAGTGCGCGCGTCGGCGATGAGATAGCGCCGGCCGTCGGGATCGAGCGGCTGGCGATGGGTGTCGGTAAGCACGCATACCGAGCGCTGCCGCACCAGCCCGAAGCCCTGGCACAGCATGTGGGACAGGGTGGTCTTGCCGGTGCCGCCCTTGTTGCCGATGATGCAGACGATCTCCGCCATAAATGCCTCCCAAGCGATTTTCGCGCCGCAGGCGCGCACAGCGTTCCCCTCGCCCTTTCGGGGAGAGGGGCCGGGGTGAGGGGGGTGCCGTTCAATTATCGGGGCCGGGGGCCTGCTCCAATAGCTTGAAATGCGGCCCCTTTTCCCGGCAATTCCATCGTGCTGTCTGGCCGATGCGGTAACAATAGAGCACCGTTTGTCCCGCCCCGGCAACCGGCACCACGCGCTCGGGTGCCACCCCGGGCACCGGGAAGCTGCTGCTGATAGGCCGCGAGATACAGCCAGGGCGACAGGTCCAGACGGCCGGCGACGACCAGGGCCGGCGTGAACAAGATGTGGATCGGCAGCCACCATTGGGCGGCCTTGAGGAGGCGGCTGGCCAGCGCCGCCGATACGCCCTGGGCCAAGGCGAGGCGCAGAGGCGCGTCCGCCAATCCGGGAAAGGGCAGCAGCAGGAGGGCGGCGGCCGCCCAGCCGGCAAGTTGAGCCAAAAGTGCCTTCCAGGCGGCCACGTTGGAGGGTTGTCGGTCGGTTCCCGGCATGAACCGCAGTGTTGCCGAGCCGCCGCGCGCGGTCAAGCGCGCGAGCGGCCCGGCGCCCGGGAGAAGCTCAGGCGACTTTCGCCGCCGCCCGCTCGGGCCGGCGCAGGGCGGCCAGCAGGCGCTCCCGCTCCAGGCGCGCGCGCTCCAGGCTGCGCAGCTTGACGTGACCGAAGCCGCGGATGTGCTCGGGCAGGCTCGCCAGTTCCACCGCGGTGCCCAGGTTGGCGGCATCCAGCCGCTGCAGGATCTCGGCCACGTCCTGTTCGTATTGCGTGATCAGGGCGCGCTCCATGCGGCGCTCTTCCGTGTAGCCGAAAATGTCCCACTTGGTGCCGCGCAGATGCTTGAGCTTCGCCAGCCAGCGGAACGCCGTCATCATGCCCGGACCGTAGGCGCGCTTCCTGGGCTCGCCCGTCACCGGGTCGGGCTTGGCCAGCAGCGGCGGCGCCAGGTGGAAATTGAGCTTGAAGTCACCCTCGAAGGTGGCGTTGATCTTCTCCAGGAAGGCGGGATCGGTGTACAGCCGCGCCACCTCGTACTCGTCCTTGTAGGCCAGCAGCTTGAAGTAATAGCGCGCCACCGCCTCGGCGAGCCGGGTCGAGCCCAGCTTCGCCTCGGCCGCGCGCACCCGGTCCACCAGGGCCTGGTAGCGTTGCGCGTAGGCCCGGTCCTGATAGCCCGTGAGGTAGTCCATGCGCCGCGCCATCAGGTCGTCCACCGTGGGGGCGGCCTTCAGGGGCACGACGTTGGCCGGGCGGGCGAAACGTTCCACCGCCGCCTGGTCGTGGGCGGCGCGGCGGCCCCACAGGAAGGCCTTCTTGTTCGCCTCCACGGCGACACCGTTGAGCTCGACGGCCGTCATCAGCGCCGCCTCGGACACCGGCACCAAGCCCTTTTGCCAGCAGTAGCCGAGCAGGAACAGGTTGGTGGCGATGGAATCGCCCATGAGCGTGGTGGCCAGCCCCGTGGCGTCGATGAAGTCGGCGCGCCCCTCGCCCACGCTCTCGACGATGGTGCGCTTCATCAGGTCCAGGGGGAACTGCCAGTCCGGGTTCTTGATGAACTCGGAGGTGGGCGTCTCGGTGCAGTTTACCGCTGCCCGGGTCAGTCCCGCCTGCATCTTCGCCAGGGCCTCCTGACTGGCCGTGACCACCACGTCACCGCCGATGATGGCGTCCGCCTCCCCCGCCGCCACGCGCACCGCATGGATGTCCTCGGGACGGTCGGCAATGCGCACATGGGAGAACACGGCGCCGAACTTCTGCGACAGGCCGGTCATGTCCAGCACCGTCACGCCCTTGCCGTCTACGTGGGCGGCCATGCCGATGAGCGCTCCGATGGTAATCACGCCCGTGCCGCCGACGCCGGTGATGAGGATATTCCAGGGGCGGCCGGTGTCGGGCAGCGCCGGCTCCGGCAGCGCGCCGAAATGGCTCTCGTCCGCCTCCATGGCTTTGCCCCTGCGCAGCCTGCCGCCTTCGATGGTCACGAAGGAGGGGCAGAAGCCGTTGAGGCAGGAGTAGTCCTTGTTGCAGGCCGACTGGTCGATGGCGCGCTTGCGGCCGAACTCGGTCTCCAGGGGTACGACCGACAGACAGTTGGATTTCTCGCCGCAGTCGCCGCAGCCCTCGCACACGGCGTCGTTGATGAACACGCGCCGCGGCGGATCGATCATCTTGCCGCGCTTCCTGCGCCGGCGCTTCTCGGCGGCGCAGGTCTGGTCGTAGATCAGGGCCGACACGCCCGGATACTGGCGCAGCTCCTTCTGGATGGCGTCCAGCTCGTCCCGGTGGCGGACCGGCGTGCCATGAGGCAGGTCGGCGCTGGTGTAAGAACGCGGCGTGCCGTCGGTGACGACGACGATGTTATTCACGCCCTCGGCTTCCAGTTGGCGCACGATCTGGGGCACCGTGAGGGTGCCGTCCACGGGCTGCCCGCCCGTCATGGCGACGGCATCGTTGTAGAGGATCTTGTAGGTGATGGGCACGTTCGCCGCCACCGCCTGGCGTATCGCCAGCAGGCCCGAATGGAAGTAGGTGCCGTCGCCCAGGTTGGCGAAGATATGGCGCTCTTGCGTAAACGGCGCCTGCCCCACCCAGGTCACGCCTTCGCCGCCCATGTGGGTGAAGGTGGCGGTGCTGCGCTCCATCCATGTCACCATGTAGTGGCAGCCGATGCC
Source organism: Uliginosibacterium gangwonense (assembly GCA_020723855.1). Classification (GTDB taxonomy): domain Bacteria; phylum Pseudomonadota; class Gammaproteobacteria; order Burkholderiales; family Rhodocyclaceae; genus DYIB01. Next base: position 5,903 of record DYIB01000056.1, on the reverse strand, counting down.
GGCCACGGCGCGGCTGCCTTCCGGCACGCGCGTGGAAGTGTTGTGGGGGCAGCCGGAACAGAAGTGGGGAACGCGCTGGATCGGGATGATGGGCTTGGCCAGAGCCTTCTCCTTCGCTTCCAGGAAGGCCAGGCGCGCCTTGATGCGGTCCGAGGTGTAGAAGCGGGCGATGCGGCTTGCGATCACCCGGCCGATCATGGCGGGGGTCAGCTCGCCCGCCGCCGGCAGCAGCCAGTCGCCGTGCCACACCTTGCCGTGGCCGCCCACTTGGAAGGCCCATTCGCCCTTCTCGTCGAACTTGCCGATGACGCGCGGACGCACGTCCTCGCGCCAGTTGTACAGCTCTTCCTTGAGCTGGTACTCGATGAACTGGCGCTTCTCCTCGACCACCAGGATCTCCTCCAGGCCCTGGGCGAACTGGCGCACGCCCTCGGATTCCAGCGGCCACACCATGCCCACCTTGTACAGGCGGATGCCGATTTCCGCCGCCAGCCGGTCGTCGATGCCCAGGTCGTCCAGGGCCTGGCGCACATCCAGATAGGACTTGCCGCAGGTGATGATCCCTAAGCGCGGCCGCGGGCTGTCGATGATGACGCGGTTCAACTGGTTGGCGCGGCAGTAGGCCAGGGCGGCATAGAGCTTGTGGTGCAGCAGTCGCTCTTCCTGCACCAGGGGCGGATCGGGCCAGCGGATGTTGAGCCCGCCCGGAGGCATTTCGAAGTCGATCGGCAAGGCGATCTCTACCCGATGGGGATCGATATAGACCGAGGCAGAACTCTCCACGGTGTCGGCCAGGGCCTTGAACGCCACCCAGCAGCCGGAATAGCGTGACATGGCCCAGCCGTGGATGCCGTAGTCCAGGTATTCCTGCACGCCGGAGGGGGCCAGCACCGGCATCATGACGGCCTTGAAGATATGGTCCGTCTGGTGCGGCAGCGTGGAGGACTTGGCGGCGTGGTCGTCGCCCGCCACCACCAGCACGCCGCCGTACTTGGAGGTGCCGGCGGCGTTGGCGTGGCGGAACACGTCGCCGCAGCGGTCCACGCCGGGTCCCTTGCCGTACCACATGGCGAACACGCCGTCGTACTTGGCGCCGGGGAACAGGTTCAACTGCTGGCTGCCCCATATGGCGGTGGCCGCCAGATCCTCGTTGACCCCGGGCTGGAACCGGACATGATGGGCCTCCAGGTGCTTGCGCGCCTTCCACAGGGTCTGGTCCAGCCCGCCCAGGGGCGAGCCGCGATAGCCCGAGATGAAGCCGGCGGTATTGAGCCCCGCGGCGACGTCCCGTTCCCGTTGCATCATGGGCAGCCGGGCGAGAGCCTGGTAGCCGGTCAGGTAGACGCGACCGGAGGTGAGGGCATACTTGTCCTCCAGGGAAATGGAGGGAGTGGCGGTTTCCGCCATGTGAATGTCTCCTCTTCGCAAAAATCGTGTTTTTGACGCCGGGAGCGGGTTTGCTCCCAAGCGGTCGAATGCCTTGTGGGCGTCCGCCGCACGCGCAGGCTATCACAGCGCCCGGACGTTCTCAAATCCTTAGAAACCCCCCGCCTCGGCGGCCAAGACCGCCCGAGGAGAGGCGCCGCTCAACCCGGCAGGATCTTGCCCGGGTTGAGCAGGTTGTCCGGATCGAGGGCATGCTTGATGGCGCGCATGACGTCCAGGGCGCCCTCGCCATGTTCGGTGGGCAGGAATTCCTGCTTGCCCAGGCCCACGCCGTGCTCCCCGGTACATGTTCCTTCCATGTCGAGGGCGCGCCGCACCAGGCGGCGATTCAGCTCGTGGGCGCGCTCCAGTTCCGCGGCATCCTCGGGATTCACCAGGATGGCGACGTGGAAGTTGCCGTCGCCCACGTGGCCGAGGATGGGCGCGGTGAAACCGCTGGCCTCGATGTCGGCGCGGGTCGCGGAGACGCACTCGGCCAGGCGCGAGATGGGCACGCATACGTCCGTGGTGAGGGAGCGGCTGCCCGGGCGCAGTTGCAGGCAGGCGAAATAGGCGTCGTGCCGCGCCTGCCACAGGCGCGAACGGTCCTCGGGGCGGGTCGCCCACTGGAATTCCATGCCGCCGTGGCCGCCGGCGATGTCCTGCACCAGCCGCGCCTGCTCCTCGACGCTCGCGGGGGAACCGTGAAACTCGAAGAACAAGGTGGGCGCCTCCTTGAGGCTGGTCTTGCTGTGGCGATTGACGGCGGCGATGGCGAACCGGTCCAGCAGCTCGATACGCGCCACGGGTACACCCAACTGGATGGTCTCGATCACCGCGGCCACCGCCTCGTCCATGTCGGGAAAGGCGCATACGGCGCTGGAAACCGCTTCCGGGAGGGGATAGAGGCGCACGGTCAGTTCCGTGATGATGCCCAGGGTGCCTTCGGAGCCGACGAAGAGTCGCGTCAGGTCATAGCCGGCGGAGGACTTGCGCGCCCGCGTCCCGGTCTTGATGACGCGCCCGTCGGCGAGCACCACGGTCGCGCCCAGCACGTTCTCGCGCATGGTGCCATAGCGCACGGCGTTGGTGCCCGAGGCGCGGGTGGCGGCCATGCCACCCAGGGTGGCATCGGCGCCGGGGTCGATGGGGAAGAACAGACCGGTTCCGTGCAGCTCCTGGTTGAGCTGCTTGCGGGTCACGCCCGCCTGCACGCGCGCGTCCAGATCCGCCTGGTTGACGGCCAGCACCCGGTTCATCTGGCTGAGGTCGAGGCAAATGCCGCCATGGACCGCCAGCACCTGGCCTTCTACCGAGCTGCCCACGCCGTAGGCGATCACCGGCACGCCATGGATGCGGCACAACTTCACCGTGTCCGCCACCTCTTCGGTGCTGTGCGCGAACACGACGCCGTCGGGCAGGGCGGGGGGATGGGCGGACTCGTCCTTGCCGTGATGGGCGCGCACCGCTTCGGATGTGGCGAAACGCCCGGCGAAGCGCGCTCTCAAGGCGGACAGCAGCTCTTCGGGCACGGGGACGCGGGCGAACTCGTGATGGGGGACGTTCATGGCGTTGATCTCACAGAATCCGGCAGGCTTGCTCGAATTCGAGGCGCGGGTTGCGCGGCCTCAGGCTCGCCGGATCGCCATAGCCGAGGTTGCACAGGAAGTTCGAGCGGTAACGGCCGTCGGGAAAGAATTCCCGGTCCACCGCTGCGTTGTCGAATCCGGACATGGGCCCGCAATCGAGGCCCAGCGCCCGGGCGGCCATGATCAAATAGGCGCCCTGCAGCGAACCGTTGCGGAACGCGGTGGTGGCGGCGACCTCGGCCTTGTCGGGCCCGGCATACCAGGCGCGCGCATCGGTCTGGGGATAGAGCCGGGGCAGATGGTCGTAGAAGCGGGTGTCGTAGGCGATGATGGCCGTGACCGGCGCTTCCATGGTCTGCCGGCGATTGCCGGGATCCAGTGCCGGCTCCAGGCGGCGCTTGGCCTCCGGCGATTTGACGAACACCACGCGCACGGGACTGCAATTGGCCGAAGTGGGAGCCGTGCGCGCCAGTTCGTAGATGCGCCGCAAGGTATCGTCCTCCACCGGCTTTGCCAGCCAATGGCGATGGGTGCGGGCCTCCAGGAAAAGGGTATCCAGCGCCGATCGGGGAATCGGGTCCGCCATGTCTGCCTCCTTCAGGGTGGTGACGGAATTCTACGCCGGATTCTTCAGCACACCGCGGCGAATCTGGTCTTCCTCGATGGAGTCGAACAAGGCCTTGAAGTTGCCTTCGCCGAAGCCCTCGTCGCCCTTGCGCTGGATGATCTCGAAGAAGATGGGGCCGATCACCGTCTCGGTGAAGATCTGCAGCAGGCGGCCGCCGCCGGGAGTCGGCGCGCCATCGATGAGGATGCGGTTGCGCCGCAGCCGTTCCAGGTCCTCACCGTGGCCCGGCAGGCGCCCGTCCACCTGCTCGTAATAGGTGTCGGGGGTGTCGAGGAAGCGCACGCCGCCCTGGCGCAGCGCTTCCACCGTGCCATAGATGTCATCCGTCGCCAGTGCCACGTGCTGGATGCCTTCGCCGTGGTAGGCGTGCAGGAATTCCTCGATCTGGCTCTTGTCGTCCGCCGACTCGTTGATGGGAATGCGGATCTTGCCGCAGGGGCTGACCATGGCGCGGGAACGCAGGCCGGTGAGCCTGCCTTCGATGTCGAAGTACTTCAATTCCCGAAAGTCGAAGATCTTCTCGTAGAAGCCGGCCCAGGCGTTCATGCGGCCGCGGTGTACGTTGTGGGTCAGGTGGTCGATGCCGGTCAGCCCGACGCCGCGCGGCTGGCGCTCCTCGCCCGGCAGCCAGTGGAAATCGATGTCGTAGATGGTCACGTCCTGGTAGCGGTCCACCAGGTAGATCAGGCTGCCGCCGATGCCGCGGATCGCCGGGATGTTGAGCTCCATGGGGCCGGTCTGTCCCGGGTGCGGCTCGGCCCCCAGGGACAGGGCGCGCTCCAGGGCTTGGCGCGCATCCTTGACGCGCAAGGCGATGGCGCAGATGGACGGGCCGTGCACCCGGGCGAAGGCCCGGGCGAAGCTTTCCGGCTCGGCATTGAGGATGAAGTTGATCCCCCCCTGGCGATAGAGGGTGACGTCCTTGGAGCGGTGGCGGGCGATGGGGCGAAATCCCAGGGTGCGGAACAGGGCATCGAGTTGTTTCGGGTCCGGTGCCGTGTATTCGATGAACTCGAAACCGTCGGTCCCCATGGGGTTGGCGGCATCTTTTGTCGTTTCAAGCGCGCTCCGCGCAAAACTGCTTGCGTTCATAGTTGTCTCTCCGTTTGGTTGTTCGATTAGCCGGACCGAATGAGGGTTCCGGCCGCCACCCCTATAGGCTAAATCCTCGAGCGCGCTATTTGTCTCCTATTTCTGTTGAAAATAGGCGTTTTATTGGAATAATCATTGATATTTAACCTCAATAGAGGTCCTGACATGCTAAAAATGGAACTCGATCGGACTGACCGCCGGATTCTGGAGGTGCTGCAGCAGAATGGTCGCATCACCAACGCGGAACTTGCCAACCGGGTCGCCCTCTCTCCTTCCCCTTGCCTGCGCCGGCTGCACCAGTTGGAAGAGTCGGGCGTGATCAAGCGTTACGTGGCGCTGCTCGACCCTTGGCGCGTGGGCCTGGGATTGCATGCCTTCGTGACGGTAAGCCTGGAAAAGCGCGGCGCTGCCCATGCCGAGTCCTTCCGCCGCGCGGTGGAGGGATGGCCGGAGGTGCTGGACTGTTATGCCATGACGGGCGAAATGGACTATCTGCTCCGGGTCATGGTGACCGATCTGGAACACTTCTCCCGTTTCGTCATGGACCGGCTGCTGAAACACGAGGCGGTGACCGACGTGAAATCGAGTTTTGTGCTCCGGGAAATCAAGCACACCACCGCATTGCCCTTGAACCACTTGGACGCCGAGTAGGCGGGCGCATAAGCATTTGACTTTTCCCCCGGGAAACAGGAAAATTCCGCGTTTCGCTGGAGGGGTTCCCGAGCGGTCAAAGGGAGCAGACTGTAAATCTGCCGGCTCTGCCTTCGAAGGTTCGAATCCTTCCCCCTCCACCAGCAGTTTGTGTGTATAGGTCGCCGTCGCAGGAACTTGCGGCGGGGCGGGCTGTAAGCGCGATGCGCGGGTGTAGCTCAATGGTAGAGCAGAAGCCTTCCAAGCTTACGACGAGGGTTCGATTCCCTTCACCCGCTCCAGATCACGGTCGGTTCGTCGGTGTATGGGCAGGCCCATGTAGCTCAGTGGCAGAGCACTCCCTTGGTAAGGGAGAGGTCGCGTGTTCAATCCACGCCATGGGCACCATATCCCCCCTCCGACGGCCCAGCCGGCAGTGGCCCCGGTGACGTCTCTTGAGTGTGCAACTGACTTTTTGGAGTAAGTACCGACATGGCGAAAGGAAAGTTTGAGCGGACGAAGCCGCACGTGAACGTGGG
>DYIB01000055.1 GCA_020723855.1 Uliginosibacterium gangwonense | reverse complement strand
GGCCAGCGTGTGAGCTGAGCCAGGCTGCGCTTCACGCCGGAGCGGGCGCGCTGGGTGTCCGCCGAGCAATGGCATCCGCGCCAGAAGAGCCGCTTCGAGAAAGACGGCAGCTTTCTGCTGGAGATCCCTTATGCCGACAGCCGCGAACTGGTGATGGATATCCTGCGCCACGGCGCTGATGTGGAAGTCCTGTCCCCGGCGGCACTGCGCCGGGAAGTGGTCGCCGCCCTGCACGCCGCCGCCGCCCGCTACCAGTAGCCCCAGGCTCATCGCCTGAGCCCGGCCTCCCCTATCCTCTCGTTCATAGGAATGGACGGGAGCAATTCATGGACGGAGATAACCTGGAGCCGATTTCCATCGACGGGCTGGTGTTCTGGGCCACCACGACCCTGAGCCTGCTGGTCCTGTTGCTTCTCCCGGCGTAGGAACTCGCCCGGGCGTTAGCACTCCAACGCGGTGAGTGCTAAAATCGGCCCGAAGGAGGTAAAGCTAATGAGCCAAGCGCTGACTTTTCCGGTCCCGTGTGCAGTCGGCAACCTGGACAGCTATATCCAGGCGGCGAACCGCTTCCCCATCCTGACCGAGGAGCAGGAACTCGAGCTGGCCCGGCGCTTCCGCCATGAGAACGACCTGGAGGCGGCCCGGCAACTGGTGCTGTCCCACCTGCGCCTGGTCATTGCCGTCGCCCGCGGCTATCTCGGCTATGGCCTGCCCCATGCCGACCTGATCCAGGAGGGCAACGTCGGTCTGATGAAGGCGGTCAAGCGTTTCGATCCGGAACGCGGCGTGCGCCTGGTGTCCTTCGCCATCCACTGGATCAAGGCCGAGATCCATGAATACATCCTGCGCAACTGGCGCCTGGTGAAGATCGCCACCACCAAGGCCCAACGCAAGCTGTTTTTCCATCTGCGCAGCCTCAAGCAGGGGTTCACGGCCATGTCCCAGGACGAGGTGGGGGCCGTGGCCAAACAGTTGGGCGTCAAGCCGGAAGAAGTGGTGGAAATGGAAACCCGCCTGTCCGGCCAGGACGTGGCCCTGGAGGCGAACGGCGACGAGGAGGACGAGCATTTCGCCCCTATCGCCTATCTGGCCGACCCGGGCGCCGAGCCGTCCGAGCTGCTGGAGAGCCGCGAGATGGCGCAGATGCAGGACGATGGCCTGAAGCGAGCGCTCGCCAGCCTGGATGACCGCAGCCGCGACATCATCCAGCGGCGCTGGCTGAACGAAGGCGACAGCGCCACCCTGCACGAACTGGCGGCCGAATACGGTGTGTCGGCCGAGCGCATCCGTCAGATCGAAGCCAAGGCCATGCAGAAGATGCGCGGCCTGCTGGCGGCGGCATTGTAGGTCGGGCTTCAGCCCCACATCCGGCGCATCACGTCGGGCTGAAGCCCGCGCCTAAAGCCCGACACGCCCCGGAGGCCGATCGCCCGAGGGCTAGCTTCTACCGGCCGGCATCACCACCGACCGACAGGCGCTTCACCCCCGCCACGAAGCACGCCAGGGTGGGAGACAGGACGCCGCGCCGGATGACCGCGTACTACCCAAGGTATGAAATCTCGATGGGAATCAAGCGCCCTTCAGGAGCTGTTTGATATCGGCCGCCACCGCCTCGGGTTTTTCGCCATGGCGCACGTACAGCCGCAGCTTGCCCCGGGTATCGAAGACATAGGTGCCCGCCGCGTGGTCGATGGTGTAGTTGGTGGGCGAACTGCCCGGCTGCTTCTGGTAGAAGACGCGGAAAGCCCGGGCGGTCTTGGCCGTGGTGGCGGCGTCGCCATAAAGACCGACGAAATCGGGATGGAAGGCCGGCACGTACTGGGCCAGCAATTCCCTGGTGTCCCGCTCCGGGTCCAGGGTCACGAACAGCACCTGCACCCGCTTGGCGTCCTCTCCCAGGAGCTTCATCACCTGGGCCATGGCCGTCATGGTCGTGGGGCAGACATCGGGGCACTGGGTGTAGCCGAAGAACATGACCACCACCTTGCCTTGGTAATCGGCCAGGGTGCGCGGCTTGCCCGTGTGGTCGGTCAGGGCGAAGTCGCTGGCATAGTCCGCACCGGTAATGTCGGTATTGGCGAATTGGGGTTTGGCATCGCAGCCGGCCAGGACGAGGGTCAGCGCCAGGAAGAGCCAGCGGAGCATGTCAGAACCTGAAATAGTGGTCGATCAGCAGAGCTGCGAACAACAGGGACAGATACCAGATCGAGTAGCGGAAGGTGGAATGGGCCAGATGGTCCGTGTAAGCCTGGTACAGGCGCAGGGCATGGTACAGGAACACGCCTCCCAGCGCCACGGCGGCGATCAGGTAAATCAGCCCGCTCATGCCGATCGCGAAAGGCAGCAGCGTGGTGGCGAACAGGCCCGCGGTATAGAGCAGGATGTGCAGCCGGGTGAATGCCGGGCCGTGGGTGACGGGCAGCATGGGCATGCCCGCCTTGGCGTACTCCTTGGTGCGATAGAGGGCGAGGGACCAGAAATGGGGCGGCGTCCACATGAAAATGATGAGGAACAGCAGCAGCGCTTCCGGCGCCACCTCGCCCGTGGCCGCCGCCCAGCCCAGCACCGGCGGCATGGCGCCCGAGGCGCCGCCGATGACGATGTTCTGGGGCGTGGCCGGCTTGAGGAAAATGGTGTAGATGATGGCGTAGCCCACGAAGGTGGCCAGGGTGAGCCACATGGTGAGGGGATTCACGTACTGGTAGAGAATCCACAGCCCGAGGCCGCCCAGGGCGCCGGAGAACACCAGGGTCTGGCGCGAGGTCAGCTCGCCGCGCGGCAGCGGCCGGGCGCGGGTACGCGCCATCATGGCATCGATCTTCTGCTCGATGAGGCAGTTCGCCGCCGCCGCCGCGCCGGCCACCAGGGCGACGCCCACGGTGGCGGCCACCAGCACCGTCGGCGGCACGGCGCCGGGCACGGCGAGGAACATGCCGATCACGGCGCAGAAGACGATGAGGGAAACCACCCGCGGCTTGGTGAGCAGGAAGTACTGGTACAGGCGATGGCCGAGGGGATTGCGCTGGGTTGGTATGGCCTTCATGGGTGAACCCGATGGTTTGGGGACGATGGGCGGCACCGTCCGCAGCAGTTTAACATGGCGGTCAACCGATACGCGACGCGCGCAGCAGCCGGTCCAGGTCCTGGGCCATGCGCTTGGTGTCCGGCGCGCCGGGGTAGCGCAGGACCAGGTTGCCGAGCGGGTCGATGACATAGATGTGGTCGCGCGCCGTCCCGCGGGCGGGCAGGACCGCCGGCAGGGGCGAGCCGGCGGCGCGCAGCACCAGGGTGCCCTGGTATTCCTGCATGAGCTCCGGCGCCGGCGTGTCCCCGTCCGTCACCAGCCACACGCGCTCGATGCGCTCCTGGTGCTTGCCCTGGGCGGCGCGGCTCTGGCGCATGTGGTAGAGCTTGGTGCGGCAGGCCGTATCGCAGGCGGCCGCATCCACCTGAAGCAGGAGCCATTTCCCTTTCAGCGAGGCGAAGTCGAAGGGCTTGCCGTCCAGGGTGGCGACCGTCGCCGACGGCAGCGGCTGCGCCAGCAACTCGCCATAGTTCATCTTTCCCCCCGGCGCGCCGAGGAAATACCAGGCCACCGCCGCAAGCCAGGGCAGCAGCACCGCCGCCGCCATCAGCAGGAGAGTGCGCGTGACCGGCTTCATTCCCCGTCTCCGCGCCAGGCGTAGTACAGCATCATCACCACGGCGAGGGTGCCGAGGGCGAACCACATGGCGGCAAAGCCGTAATGGCGGCCGATGCCCGGATCCGGACGGTCCGCGCCGCGCGCCAGGCCGTCGTCCGGACCGTCTTGCTGCACCAGCAGCACCGGCTGCAGCGTGAGCCCCGACCACTGGCGATAGCGCTCCAGATCCAGGTTCTGCCATACCCGCCCTTCCACGGTCTGGTCGGACAGGGTAAAGCCGGGCCGCGGCACGCGCGCCGTGCCCGTCACTTCCACGCTGCCGCCCGGCGTGCTCACCCGGGGCAGCTCGCTGCGCAGGCGCGGCGCGGCAATCCAGCCGCGGTCCACCAAGATGTGCATGTCGCTTCCGGCCAGCCGCAGCGGCGTGACCACGCGGTAGCCGGGGACACCCTGACGCACCTTGTTGTCCAGCAGGATGGTGCGCTCGGCCGCCCATTCCCCGTGGGCGCTGACAGTCCTGTAGGCAAGCGCCTCCGGCGCCACCGGCGCCGCAGTCAACACCACGGCGCGCAGGCGCGCGCCCTCGGCGATGCGCGCCTGCAGCGCCTGCTTCTGCTCGGCCCGGTTCAGTTGCCAAAAGGCCAAAACCAGCCCCAGCAGGAAGGCCGCTACGGCCGCGAGGGTGGGCACTGGCCGCAGGCGCAGCCGCGCTGCGGGTTTCGCTCTGGTGGTGGTTGCTGCCATTCGCTACACTTCACCGATGCGTATCGTCGTCATCGTCTTTCTGCTGCTGATCGTCGCCAGTCTCGCGTCGGCGCTGCTGTTCGTCTATCGCGACCGCGGCCTGGGCCGCACCCGCACCGTCAAGGCCCTCGCCATCCGCGTCGGCCTGTCCATCGCCCTGTTCCTCATGCTCATGGCCGGCTACTACTTCGGCCTGATCACCCACAAGCTGTGACAAGACACGGCGCCAGCCGTTTCTTGCGGCGCAGGCTGACCTGCAACGCAGGTTAAGGCCGCGCAGCGGCCGGCCGAAGCCAAAAAAGACGCCGCACGTGGGTGCGGCGTTCGTCTCTTTCCCCGTGTTCGGGGCCGTGCAGCGACCCTCCTCCTTTGTCGTCGGGCGCGATTATGCGTCCCGCCCTGGCCGATTACAACCAGTAGACGACGACGAACAGCATCAGCCAGACCACGTCGACGAAGTGCCAGTACCAGGCCACCGCCTCGAAGCCGAAGTGGTCCTCGGGCTTGAAATGGCCGCGCAGCACGCGGCCCAGGATCACGATCAGCATGGTGGCGCCGATGGTCACATGCAGGCCGTGGAACCCGGTGAGCATGAAGAAGGTCGAGCCGTAGATGCCGGTCGACAGCTTCAGGTTCATCTCGGTGTAGGCATGGACGTATTCATAGGCCTGCAGGCCGAGGAAGAGGACGCCCAGCAGGATGGTAAGGACCAGGCCCAGCTTGAGCTGGCCGCGGCGGTTGGCGATCAGCCCCCAATGGGCCCAGGTCAGCGTCGCGCCGGAGGTCAGCAGGATGAGGGTGTTGATGGCCGGAATGCCCCATGCCTCCATGGGCTGAAAGGGATCCATGCCGCCGGGGGCCACCGACTCGGGCCAGCGCGGCGCGAAGTTGGGCCACAGCAGTTGCCGATGCTCCAGGCTGCCCAGATCCGGCACGCTGATGGCGCGGGCGTAGAACAGGGCGCCGAAGAAGGCCGCGAAGAACATCACTTCCGAGAAGATGAACCAGCTCATGCTCCAGCGGAAGGACGTATCCACGCGCTTGTTGTACTTGCCGCTCTCGTTCTCGCGGATCACCGCCCCGAACCAACCGAACAGCATGTAGATCAGCACCAGCACCCCGGCGGCGAGGACCGCCTTGCCGGCGCCGACGTTGTTCATCCACATCACCGCACCAGAGGCCATGAGCAGCAGCGCGATCGATCCGAAGATCGGGTAGCGCGACGGCTCGGGCACGTAGTATTTCTGCGCTTGGTCGACCATGAGATTTCCTCCTGAGTATCTGATTTCTTGTGTTACTGGCTCACCACGAAGCGCACGATCAGCACCAGCGTCGCCACCAGCAGGACCGCCGCGACGACGCCGGCGATGACGACGTGATGCGGCTTGAGCGACACGGCATCGCGGTTGTAATCGTCCCGCCGGCGAATGCCGAAGAAGGACCACAGCACGGCCTTGATCACGGCGAGCGGGCCCGGCGCGCGGCGTTCCTCGGGGTGGCCGGCCATCACGATTTGCCCTCCCGGCCCGGGGCTGCCTGCTCCTGTGCCGTGGCGCCGGCGACCTCGAAGAAGGTGTAGGACAGGGTGATGGTGTTCACGTCCTTGGGCAGGCGCGGATCGACCACGAACACCACCGGCATCTCGCGGGTCTCGCCTGCGTTCAGCGTCTGGCGGGTGAAGCAGAAGCAGTCCAGCTTGCGGAAGTACTGCCCCGCCTCCTGCGGCCCGTAGCTCGGCACCGCCTGGCCGGCCACCGGCCGGTCGCGGGTGTTGCTGACTTCGTAGGTGATATTGACCACCTCGCCCGGATGCACCGTCACGCTGTTCCTGGTCGGCTTGAAGCGCCAAGGCAGATCGTGAACGTTGGCGTCGAATTCGATCGTCACCTGGCGGCCGGTGTCCACCTGGGTATTGACCACTTCCTCGTCGGGATTGAGCAGATTGTTGATGCCCGTCACGCGGCAGATCTGCTCGTAGAACGGCACCAGCGCAAAGCCGAAGCCGAACATCGCCACGGCGACGATGCCCAGCTTCTGCAGCAGGCGCAGATTGGCTTCGCGCTTGCCGCTCATCCCAGCAGCACCTTCTTGAGAACGAAGCCGGCGAACAGGGCCAGCATGGCCGTCACCAGGGCGAGCGCGGTGCGCCTGTTGGCGGCGGACTTGTTGTGCGCGGTCATGATTGCCATGTCTCCGTCACTTGACGACCGGCGGCTCTTCGAAGGTGTGGTGCGGCGCCGGGGACGGGACGGTCCACTCCAGGCCCTCGGCGCCTTCCCATACCTTGGCGGGCGCTTTTTCGCCGCCGCGGATCGCCTTGAGGACCACCCACAACAGGATCAACTGGGAGAAACCGAACACCATGGCGCCGATGGTGGACACCTCGTTGAAGTTGGCGAACTGCAGCGCGTAGTCGGGCATGCGGCGCGGCATGCCGGCCAGGCCGAGGAAGTGCTGCGGGAAGAAGGCCACGTTGAAGGAGATCATGGACAGCCAGAAGTGCCACTTGCCCAGCTTCTCGTCGTACATGTGGCCGGTCCACTTGGGCAGCCAGTAGTAAGTGCCGGCAAACAGGGCGAACAGCGACCCGGCCACCAGCACGTAGTGGAAGTGGGCGACGACGTAATAGGTCTCCTGGAGCTGGATGTCCAGGGGGGCGATGGCCAGCATCAGGCCGGTGAAGCCGCCCATGGTGAATACGAAGATGAAGCCGGTCGCCCACAGCATGGGCGTCTCGAAGGTCATCGAGCCCTTGAACATGGTGGCCACCCAGTTGAACACCTTCACGCCCGTGGGCACGGCGATGAGCATGGTGGCGTACATGAAGTACAGTTGGCCCGCCACCGGCATTCCGGTCACGAACATGTGGTGCGCCCACACGATGAAGGACAGGATGGCGATGGAGGCGGTGGCGTACACCATGGAGGCATAGCCGAACAGCGGCTTGCGCGCAAAGGTGGGAATGACCTGGGACACGATGCCGAAGGCCGGCAGGATCATGATGTACACCTCGGGGTGGCCGAAGAACCAGAACACGTGCTGGTAGATGATCGGGTCGCCGCCGTAGGCCGCGTTGAAGAAGTGGGTGCCGAAATGGCGGTCGGTGAGGATCATGGTGACCGCACCGGCCAACACGGGCATCACCGCGATCAGCAGGTAGGCGGTGATCAGCCAGGTCCAGCAGAACAGCGGCATCTTCATCAGCGTCATGCCCGGCGCGCGCATGTTCAGCACGGTGGTGATGATGTTGATGGCCCCCATGATGGACGAGATGCCCATGATGTGGACGGCAAAGATCGCCATGTCCATGCCCACGCCCATCTGCACCGACAGCGGCGCATAGAGCGTCCATCCCGCCGCCGTGGCGCCGCCGGGCACGAAGAAGGAGCCGATCAGCAGCAGCGCCGCCGGCGGCAGCAGCCAGAAGCTCCAGTTGTTCATGCGCGCGAAGGCCATGTCGGGCGCGCCGATCATGAGCGGGATCTGCCAGTTGGCGAAGCCGACGAAGGCCGGCATGATGGCTCCGAACACCATCACCAGGCCGTGCATGGTCACCAGTTGGTTGTAGAACTCGGGCTCGGTGACCTGCAGGCCGGGCTGGAACAGCTCGGCACGGATGACCAGCGCCATGACGCCGCCGGTGAAGAACATGATCAGGCTGAACCACAGGTACAGGGTGCCGATGTCCTTGTGGTTGGTGGTGGTGATCCAGCGCATGATGCCGCTGGGATGGTGTTCGTGGGCGTGCTCGGCGCCGTGAACGTGGGTGGCTTCCATCTTGCTCTCCTTGTATTCCCCGAATCCTGGTTACTTGCCTGCCGTCTTCACGCCGGCCACTTCAGCGGGCTGGATCGCCTGGCCGGTGCGGTTGCTCCAGGCGTTGCGCGTATAGGTGATCACGGCGGCGATTTCCACGGCGTTGAGCTGTTTGCCGAATGCCGGCATGGCGGTACCCGGACGCCCCTGCACCACGGTCTGGATCTGTGCCTCCTTCGGGCCGAGCACGACCTGGGAGCCGTCCAGGGGCGGGAAGGCGGGCGGCGCCCCCTTGCCGTTGGCCTGGTGGCAGGCGACGCAGTTGGCGGCATACACTTTCTCGCCGCGGGCGGTCAGCTCTTCCAGCGTGTAGGACTTGCCGGGATCGTCGGCGGCGGCCGCCATTTTCTTCTTCTGCTCCTCCACCCAGGCGGAGTACTTCTCGGGGGAGACCACGTGCACCTCGATGGGCATGAAGCCGTGGTCCTTGCCGCACAGCTCCGAGCACTGGCCGCGGTAGATGCCTTCCTTCTCGGCACGGAACCAGGTATCGCGGATGAACCCGGGAATGGCGTCCTGCTTGACGCCGAAGGCCGGCACGGCCCAGGCGTGGATCACGTCGTTGGCAGTGGTGAGAATGCGCACCTTCTTGCCCACCGGCACCACCAGGGGATTGTCGACTTCCAGCAGATAGTTCGGTCCCTTGGGCGCCTGGTTGCGGATCTGCTCCTGGGGCGTGGCCAGGTTGCTGACGAAGCGGATGCCCTCGCCCTCGCCCTTGATGTAGTCGTAGCCCCACTTCCACTGATAGCCCGTGACCTTGATGGTGAGATCCGGCGCGCTGGTGTCGCGGGCCTCCAGCAGCGTGGAGGTCGCCGGCCAGGCCATGCCCAGCAGGATCAGCAGGGGGATGACGGTCCACAGGATTTCCACGTTGGTGTTCTCGTGGAACTGGGCGGCGACGGCGCCCCTGGATTTGCGGTGGGCGTAGATGGAGTAGAACATGACCCCGAACACCACCACGAAGATGCCCAGACAGATGTAGAGCATCAGGGTGTGGAGGTCGTACACGCGCTCGGCCACCTTGGTGACGGGCGGCTGCAGGTTGATGCGGCTTGCTTCCTGCGCCACGCTCAAGCCCGACCAGAGCATCAGGGCGATCGCCGGCAGGCGCGTCTTGTAGTCCTGTCTCATAAACCAGATCTCCTAGCGTTTCTCTATTCGTTCGAAGCGCCAGCCTGCAAGCCGAGCTGGCGCCTCATTTCCTCTGCCAGGCGCGGCCGCTCCGACCGCGCCAGAAATCTCCCTACCTCGATCCTCCGTCCCGGTACCACGACGAACAAGCGCTCGCCGGCGGGATCGAGCACCACTCGCACCCAGGGCGCGGGCCACTCGGTTCGGTCCAGGCGTCCCCCTTCGCAGACTTCGATCAGCACGGAACGGCCGTCGAAGCTTATGCGTTCGTAATCACCCGCGTGCCGCGCCTGCCACAGCAGCGCCGCGCCCAGGGCCAGCGCCTCGAGTCCGGCAAAGGGCAGGATCGGCCAGGCCCCAACGGTGGAAGAGAAAATGAGCGCGATGGCCAGGGTCAGAACGGCCGCCAGCAGGAACACGACACACGCCTGGCCGGGAGTCAGGGAGACCCGGCGCTTGATGAGGAAGCTGACAGGAGGATCGCTGCCGTCCGGCCCTTCCGGCATCGCGCTTGGAGTCGAAAAACCCTTTCCCTGGCGCAGTTATTTCTCTCATAAAATATTGGGGTTTGAATAATCATAAATTATCACGCGCACACGGACTTATCAAGCCGCATTGACTTGGATCAAAGCAATGCCATCCGTCCGCTGTCTTGGACAGAAATATCAACGACCTGAGACGGGGTATGGGTGGCGCGCGGGCGGCCGCCGGAAAACCGCGGGATCGGGAAGGCGGGTTCTAAGCTAACGCTTGCAGGAGTTTGACGTGGACACCGCCGAAGCTGCCGTTGCTCATGACCAGCACGTGATCGCCCGGGCGCGCCACGGCGACGACGGCGCCGACCAGGCGCTCCAGGTCGTCGAACACGGCCGCCTTGTCGCCCAGGGGAGCCAGGACGCCGGCGGCATCCCAGCCGAGATTGGCCCCATAGCAGAACACCCGGTCCGCCCCGACCAGGCTGGAGGCCAGCCGATCCTTCATCACGCCCAGCTTCATGGTGTTGGAGCGGGGCTCGAGCACCGCCAGGATGCGCGCGGCGCCCACCCGCTGGCGCAGGCCGGCGATGGTGAGCTCGATGGCCGTGGGGTGATGGGCGAAGTCGTCATACACGGTCACCCCCTTGACCACCCCGCGCACTTCCATGCGGCGCTTGACGCCCCGGAAACGCTCCAGCGCCGCCAGGGCGGCGGCAGGCATCACACCGGCATGGCGCGCCGCGGCGAGCGCCGCCAGGGCATTGCCGTGATTGTGGCGCCCGGCCAGCGGCAGATCGGCGCTGCCCAGGGCCTCGCCGCGCAGCCGCACCACGAAGCGCCCGCCGGCGTCCTCGCCCAGGGTCCAGCCCGCCGCATCGTTGAACCACTCCACGGGCGTCCAGCAGCCGCGCTGGAGCACGCGTTTCAGGCTGTCCTCGGCGGCGTTGGCGACGATCAGCCCGGAGCGCGGCAGGGTACGCACGAAATGGTGGAATTGCGTCTCGATGGCGGCCAGATCGGAAAAGATGTCCGCATGATCGAATTCCAGGTTGTTCAGGACGGCGGTGCGCGCCCGATAGTGAACGAACTTGGAGCGCTTGTCGCAGAAGGCGGTGTCGTACTCGTCCGCCTCGATGACGAAGAACGGCGAGTCCGTGAGCCGCGCCGACTGGCCGAAGTTTTCCGGCACGCCGCCGATGAGGAAACCGGGCTGCAGGCCCGCGTCCTCCAGGATCCAGGCGAGCAGGGCGGAGGTCGTGGTCTTGCCATGGGTGCCGGCCACGGCCAGCACCCACTTACCCTGCAGCACGTTGGCCGCCAGCCATTGGGGCCCGGAAGTGAAGGGTAGGCCCCGGTCCAGGATTTCCTCCAGCAGGGGATTGCCCCGGGTAATGGCGTTGCCCACCACGTAGAGATCGGGCTCGAGGGCGGTCTGGCCGGCGTCGTAGCCTTCCGTCAGGCGTATGCCCGCCGCCTCCAGTTGGGTGCTCATGGGCGGATAGACATTGGCGTCGCAGCCGGTGACGCGGTGGCCGGCGGCACGGGCCAGCAGGGCGATGCCGCCCATGAAGGTGCCGCAGATCCCCAGGATATGTATGTGCATGCTGACAGCGGGAAGCCGGTAAAATAGCCGCCGATTGTATCCCATCCCCCTTTCCGCCCATGCCTTCCCAGCACCGCAATCCCTCCCAGCGCCAGAACGTCATGCGGCGTAACATCGCCAGCCTGGCGGCGCGCATGATGGCCGAGGACGGCATCGCCGATTACGGCTTCGCCAAGCGCAAGGCGGCGCGCCAGCTGGGCGTCCCCGACACGGAAGCCCTGCCCACCAATGCCGAGATCGAGGCCGAGCTGCGCGTCTACCAGTCCCTGTACCAGGGCGAGGAGCAGGAGGATCGCCTGTTCGAGCTGCGCAGCGTGGCCCTGGAAGTCATGCGCCTGCTGGAACCCTTCCATCCCTATCTGACCGGACCGGTCCTGGACGGCACCGCCGCCCGCTTCGCCGAGGTGGAGATCGAGGTGTTCCCGGACAGCCCCAAGGAGGTGGAGATGTTCCTGCTCAATCGCCGTATCGCCTTCGAGCAGGCGGCACCGCGCCGCAACGGCGGCGAGCCAGCGGAGGCCACCCTGCACTTCGAGTGGCACGACGCGCCGGTGCGCCTCACGGTATTCCCTGCGACGGCCGAGCGCAGCGTCAAGCGCAACCCCCGCAGCGGGCGCATCAGCGAACGGGCCAAGATCGGCGCCGTGGAGGCCTTGTTGAAGAAGAAAGCCGGAGATGACTACTAAGCTGCGCAACCTCCTGCTGGCGATCATCGTCGCCCTGGTCTCGGCCAGTGCGGGGCTCTACCTGGCCGGACGCAAGAGCGAGCTGCCCCAGGCCGCCCCGGACGCGGCCGCCCGCCTGCTGGCCTTGAACCTGCCGGACCTCGCCAACCAGCCCCAGCCCCTGTCCCAGTGGGGAGGAAAGGTGCTGGTGGTGAATTTCTGGGCCACCTGGTGCCCGCCCTGCCGTAAGGAGATCCCGGAATTCGTGGCGGTAAGCGAGAAGCTGCAAGGAAAAGGCGTCCAATTTGTCGGTATCAGCATCGACAGCCCCGACAAGGTGCGGCAGTACCGCGACGAGGCCCGGATCAGCTACCCTCTGCTCATCGGCGGCATGGAGACCATGGACTTCGCCGACCACTTCGGCAACAAGGCCAAGGGCCTGCCCTTCACCGTCATCCTCGATCGGCAGGGCAAGCTGCACCACGTCAAACTGGGCCCCATGAGCGGCCCGGAGCTGGAAGAAATCCTGGAATCGGCCTTGGCCAAGACACCGGCGGGTTGACCCCAACTGGACAAACTGCGGCGAATTGCGGCAAACTTGCCGGATGATGAAGACAAAAAGCGGCCAAAATGCGCAGCCGCCGGCGGGGAGCAGCGGCAAGATTCTGGTCTTGCACGGCCCCAACCTCAATCTCTTGGGCACGCGCGAACCGGAAGTGTATGGGCGCACCACCCTGGCCGAGATCGACCGCTCCTTGCAGCGACGGGCCAAGGAAGCCGGTATCGAACTGGACACCTTCCAGAGCAACCACGAAGGCGCCCTGATCGACCGGGTGCAAGCGGCTGCGCGGGAGAAAGTCGCTTTCATCCTCATCAACCCCGGCGGCTACACCCACAGCAGCGTCGCCCTGCGCGACGCGCTGGCGGCGGTGGCGATTCCCTTCATAGAAGTTCATCTCTCCAACATTCACGCACGCGAGCCCTTCCGGCACAAGTCTTACTTCTCGGACCTGGCCGCGGGGGTGATCTGCGGCCTGGGAGCCAAGGGTTATCACCTTGCGCTCGACTATGCGATAGAACGGGTAGCCGCCGGCTGACCCACCCCGGCGCACGCCGCACAGGCTCGGGCGTGCCGCGGCGAACAATCAACGATCTTTGGGGGCATCATGGACCTGCGAAAACTGAAGAAACTGATCGACCTCGTCCAGGAATCGGGCATTTCCGAGCTGGAGGTCACCGAAGGCGAGGAGAAGGTGCGCATCGCCAAGCATCCGCCCGCTCCCGTCCAGAGCACCACTTACCTGACCGCTGCGCCGGCGCCTGTACCTGCCGCCCAGACCCTTCCCGCCGCGGCGCCCGCTCCCACGGAGCCGGCCGAGCCGGAAGGCCATGTGGTCAAGGCGCCCATGGTGGGTACTTTTTACCGGGCCAGCGCGCCCGGCGCCAAGCCTTTCGTCGAAGTGGGCCAGACGGTGAAGCAGGGCGACACCTTGTGCATCATCGAGGCCATGAAGCTCATGAACGAGATCGAGGCCGACGCCTCGGGGGTCATCAAGGCCATTCTCGTGGAGAACGGGCAACCGGTCGAATATGGCCAGCCCCTGATGATCCTTGGCTGATCATCGGCGCTTTTTCTCGGCTGTTCGTTACCGGATCCTGACATGTTCGAAAAAATTCTCATCGCCAACCGCGGCGAGATCGCCCTCAGAATCCAGAGGGCCTGCCGCGAGCTGGGCATCAAGACCGTGGTCGTTCACTCGGAGGCCGACACCGAAGCCAAGTACGTGAAGCTGGCGGACGAGTCGGTGTGCATCGGCCCGCCGCCCTCGAGCGCCTCCTACCTCAATATCCCCGCCATCATCAGCGCGGCGGAGGTGACCGACGCCGAGGCCATCCATCCGGGCTATGGTTTCCTGTCGGAAAACGCCGATTTCGCCGAGCGGGTGGAAAAGAGCGGCTTCGTCTTCATCGGTCCGCGCCCGGAGACCATTCGCCTCATGGGCGACAAGGTCAGCGCCAAGGACGCCATGAAAGCCGCCGGCGTACCCTGCGTGCCGGGTTCGGACGGCGCGTTGCCCGAGGACCCGAAGGAAATCGTCAAAATCGCCCGCGCCCTCGGCTATCCGGTGATCATCAAGGCGGCGGGCGGCGGCGGCGGCCGGGGCATGCGCGTGGTCCATACGGAAGCGGCCCTGCTCAATGCCGTGACCACCACCCGCGCCGAAGCCCAGGCGGCCTTCAGCAACTCGACCGTCTACATGGAGAAGTTCCTGGAGAACCCGCGCCACATCGAAATCCAGGTGCTGGCCGACTCCCACCGCAACGCGGTGTACCTGGGCGAGCGTGACTGCTCCATGCAGCGTCGGCACCAGAAGATCATCGAGGAGGCGCCGGCGCCGGACATCAACCGGCGCGTCATCGCCCGCATCGGCGAGCGCTGCGCCGAAGCCTGCCGGCGCATCGGCTACCGCGGCGCCGGCACCTTCGAATTCCTCTACGAGAACGGCGAGTTCTACTTCATCGAGATGAACACCCGCGTCCAGGTGGAGCACCCGGTCACGGAACAGATCACCGGCATCGACATCGTCCAGGAGCAGATCCGCATCGCCGCCGGGGAAAAGCTGCGTTTCCGCCAGCGGGAGATCGAGTTCCGCGGCCATGCCATGGAGTGCCGCATCAACGCCGAGGACCCCTTCAAATTCACCCCATCACCGGGGAAAATCACCTCCTACCATCCCCCCGGCGGACCCGGCATACGGGTCGATTCCCATATCTACCAGGGCTACACCGTGCCGCCCCATTACGACTCCATGATCGGCAAGGTGATCGCCTTCGGCGAGACGCGCGAGCAGGCCATCCGGCGCATGCGTATCGCCCTGTCGGAAATGGTGGTGGACGGCATCAAGACCAATATCCCCTTGCACCAGGAGCTGATGCAGGACCATTTGTTCGTCAAGGGCGGCACCAGCATCCACTACCTGGAGCAGCGGCTGGCCGGCAAAGAAGAAGCGATCAAAGGCAAATAACCCCTCCCAGCGCCATGTGGCTTTCGGTGACCTTTCCCGTCGATGCGGCCAGCGTGGAGGCCTTCTCCGACGCGCTGCTGGCCCAGGGGGCGATCTCGGTGAGCGTGGAGGACGCGGACGCCGGCACCGAGCGGGAACAGCCCCAGTTCGGCGAGCCGGGGGCCGAGACTGCGCCCCTGTGGGCCCACAGCCTGGCGATGGCCCTGTTTCCCCCGGGCAGCGACATCGCCGTCCTGGCCCGGGAGGCCGCGGCCGCCGCCGGCCTGGACTCGGTGCCGGACTACACCGTGACCGAGGTGGCCGAGCAGAACTGGGTGCAGCTCACCCAGGCCCAGTTCGAGCCGATCGCCATCAACGAACGCCTGTGGATCGTTCCTTCCTGGCACCGGGCGCCCGATCCCCAGGCGATCAACCTGATCCTGGACCCGGGCATGGCCTTCGGCACCGGCAGCCACCCGACCACACGCCTGTGCCTGGAATGGCTGTGCCGGGAAGTGGCCCCGGGCGCCGGCGTGCTCGACTACGGCTGCGGTTCGGGCATCCTGGCCATCGCCGCCGCGCGCCTGGGCGCGGGCGAAGTCATGGGCGTGGACATCGACGACAACGCCCTGGCCGCCGCCGCCGACAACGCGGCACGCAACGGCGTGCAGCTCACGCTGCGGCATTCGCGCGAGCAGCTCGAGGCACGCTTCGACATCGTGGTCGCCAACATCCTCGCCAACCCCCTGTGCCTGCTGGCGCCCCTGCTCGCGGCGCTGACGCGGCAAGGCGGGCGCCTCGCCCTGTCCGGCATCCTGGAGGGCCAGGCCGAGCAGGTGCGCGCCGCCTATCGCCCGGCTTTCGAGCTCGACGTGGGCGGCGCCCGGGAAGGCTGGGTGCTGCTGGAGGGCGTGCGGCAGTGATCGTCACCCGCTGCCCGGCCTGCCAGACGGCTTTCCGGGTCAAGCCGGAACAGTTGCGGGCGCGCCAGGGCAAGGTGCGCTGCGGCAGGTGCCAGGCGGTCTTCAATGCCCTGGACTCCCTGGCCTACCGCGCCGATGCGCCCTCTGCTGCCTCCCCCCCGGCTCCGCCCCAGCCCGCGCCCGAAGCTCCCATCGCCGCCCTGCTGGTGACGGAGGAAGCGTGGCCGGAAACCCAGGCGCAAGCGGAAGCGGCCGCGCCGCCAACCCCGGAAGAACCGCCCGCCGAAGAATCCCGCTCCCAGGAAGCACCCGCCGAGGAAGCGCCGGCGGAGGAAGGCCAGCCCGCCGAAGCCCCGCGGCCGGCGCGGATGCGGACCGCGCTATGGAGCCTCGCCATTGCCGTCGCCCTGGCCGCTCTCGCCGCCCAGTCGCTGTACGCGTTCCGCGCGGAACTGGCCATGCGCCATCCCGAGTGGCGCCCGCGATTGGAGGAATGGTGCCGGCAACTCGGGTGCGACGTGCCGCTGCCGCGCCAGGCGGATCTGATCGCCATAGAAACCTCCGAGCTGCATCCCGATCCCGAGCGCAACAACCTGCTCGCGCTGCAGGCCGTCATCCGCAACCGCGCCGGCTTCGCCCAGGCCTATCCGCACCTGGAGCTGACCCTCACCGACACCCGCGACCAGCCGCTGGTGCGCCGCGTCTTCGCCCCCGCGGACTATCTGCCGCCGGACACGGAGGTCCGCTCGGGCCTGACGGCGAATGGCGACGCGACGGTGAGCCTGTGGCTCGACCCCGGCAACCTGGGTGCCAGCGGCTACCGCCTGTACGTCTTCTATCCCTGACGCCAGGCGCGGCGGTTTGCGCTATGCTTCCTCTCCCCAACCCCAAAAGGAGAAGTCGATGAACACCGTCACCCTGGGCGGCAACCCCATTCATCTGGCAGGCAATTTCCCCAAACCAGGCGACCGGGCACCGGACTTCAGCCTGGTGGCGGCGGACCTCAAGGATGTCTCCCTCAAGGACTTCGCCGGCAAGCGCAAGGTGCTGAACATCGTCCCCAGCCTGGACACGCCCACTTGCGCCACGTCCACGCGCAAGTTCAACGAAAAGGCCGGCAGCCTGCCCAACACCATGGTACTAGTGATCTCCGCCGACCTGCCCTTCGCCATGAAGCGCTTCTGCGAAACGGAAGGACTGAAGAACGTCGTCACCCTGTCCACCATGCGCGGGCGCGACTTCATGGGCAAATACGGCGTGGAAATCACCGACGGCCCCCTGGCCGGCCTGACCGCCCGCGCCGTGGTGGTACTGGACGAGAACGACAAGGTGCTCCACGCCCAGTTGGTGCCGGAAATCAAGCAGGAGCCCGACTACGAGGCGGCGCTGGCGGCGTTGTAGGTCAGGCTTTAGCCCGACGTCATGGACGCCCAGGTCGGGCTGAAGCCCGACCTACCGCCCGACCCGATGGAAAATCCCGACAAGAACAGCAGCGGCCTGAGGCGCATCCTCGACGCCTTCGGCTACTCCCTGGACGGCCTGCGCGCGGCGCTGCGCCACGAAGCGGCCTTCCGCCAGGAGGTGCTGCTGGCGGCGCTGCTGATCCCCCTGGCCCTGTGGCTGCCCGTGGGCGGCGCCGCCAAGGCCCTGTTGGTGGGCAGCGTGCTGCTGGTGCTGATCGTGGAGCTGATCAACTCGGCGGTGGAGGCGACGGTGGACCGCATCTCCCTGGAGCGCCATGCCCTGGCCAAGCGCGCCAAGGACACGGGCAGCGCGGCGGTGCTGGTCGCCTTCGTCAATCTGGTCGCCGTGTGGGCGCTGGTACTGTTCGGCTGAGGCGGGCGGCAGCGGGTATAATCCGCGTCACTCCGGGAGGCCTGCCAATTGAAAACCCTCATCTGCGGTTCCATCGCCTACGACACCATCATGGTGTTCCACGACCGCTTCAAGAACCACATCCTGCCGGACCAGATCCACATTCTCAACGTCGCCTTCCTGGTGCCGGACATGCGCCGGGAATTCGGCGGCTGCGCCGGCAACATCGCCTACAACCTCAAGCTGCTGGGCGGCGAGCCGGTGATCATGGCGACGGTGGGCGACGACATCGGCCCCTATCTGCAGCGCGTGGAAAGCCTGGGCATCTCGCGCATGCACATGCGCCTGGTACCCGACACCTATACCGCCCAGGCCTTCATCACCACGGATCTGGACGACAACCAGATCACCGCCTTCCATCCCGGCGCCATGAACCACTCCCATCTCAACCATGTGGGCGAGGCGGGGCGGGTGGCGCTGGGCATCGTCGCCCCCGACGGGCGCGAGGGCATGGTGCAGCATGCGCGGGAATTCCACGAGGCGGGCATCCCCTTCATCTTCGATCCCGGCCAGGGCCTGCCCATGTTCGGCGGCGAGGAGCTGCTGCGCTTCCTGCAACTCGCCGACTACTGCGCGGTCAATGATTACGAGGCGCGGCTGCTGTGCGAGCGCACGGGCAAGTCGCTGGAACAACTGGCGGGCATGGTGAAGGCGCTGGTGGTCACGCTGGGAGCCTCCGGCTCCGAGATCCACACCAACGGTCGGCGCCTACACATCCCCAGCGTGACGCCGGACGACGTGGTAGACCCCACCGGCTGCGGCGACGCCTATCGCGCCGGCCTGCTCTACGGCATCGCCCATGGTATGGACTGGGATCAGACGGGACGGCTCGCCTCGCTGCTCGGCTCGATCAAGATCGCCCACCGCGGCGGCCAGAACCACCGGCCGAGCCGGGAAGAAATCGGTGCCCGCTATCGCGAGGCCTTCGGTGACAGCATTTGGTGAGGTAAACGCAATGAACGGATTGAAAACAGTGACAATCGTCGCCATCGCCGCCCTGATGAGCGCCTGCGCTTCCAGCAAGGGGGGCGGCGCCTACGAGCGCGCCCAGGCGCGTCAGGAAATGACCGTGCGGCTGGGCGTGGTGGAAAGCGTGCGGCCGGTGACCATCGAAGGCACCAAGACGCCCATCGGCGCCGGCGCCGGCGCGGCCATCGGCGGCATCGCCGGCAGCACCGTCGGGCACGGCCGCGGCTCCACCGCGGCTGCCATCCTGGGCGCCGTGGGCGGGGGCCTGGCCGGCGCCGCGATCGAGGAGCACGTCACCAAGAAGGAAGGCGTGGAAATCACCGTGCGCCTGGACAACGGCAAGCTGATCGCCGTGACCCAGGAAGCGGACGAGGTATTCCGCCCGGGCGAGCGCGTGCGCGTGCTGTCGGGCGGGGGGGCGACGCGGGTCTCCCACTGACCCGTTTGCCTACAAGGCCGCGCGCAGTTGCGCGGCCATCTTCTCCAGCTCCTCCCGCGGCGGATTCCTCATGGGCCAGGTGAGCGTCATGCCGTCGTTCTCCCAGCGGGGCAGCACGTGGATGTGCACGTGGAACACCGTCTGCCCGGCGGCCTTGCCGTTAGCCTGGTAGACGGAAACGCCCTCGGGCTTCAGCGTCTTTTCGGCCGCCCGGGCCATGCGCGCCGCGGTCCGGAACAACGCCGCCGCCAGCGCATCATCCACGCCGTACAGGTTGTCGGCATGGGGCTTGGCGATCACCAGCATATGGCCCGGGTTCACGCAGCCGATGTCCATGATGGCCATGGTCAGGTCGTCCTGATAGACCACCGAGGCGGGCAATTCGCCGCGGACGATGCGGCAGAACACGCAGTTTTCCATAAGCTTGCCTCCTATTGCTGCAGTTCGCGCTGGATGTCCTTCACCTTCTCGAGGAAGTCAGGTAGCACCTTCTCCACAGTGCTCCACACAATCTCCAGGTTGACCGTCATGTAGCCATGGACAAGACGGTTGCGCATGCCAGAAATTTCGCCCCATGGCACGCTGCCATGCCGGGCTTTCAGACCGGGGCTAAGCTTCGTTACCGCCTCGCCGATGATCTCGAGGTTGCGAATTACAGCGTCCTGAACAAGCTCATTTGCCAAAAAATCAGCTTCTGCCTTGTCTGCTGTGAATCGTTGAATCTTGTTGATCGCCTCTTGGATATGCTCCAGATAGTCCAGATCACGGAGCTCCTTGCTCATAGCGGCCGAGCCTCCCTGAGCACCCGGTCCCGAAACTTGGGAGGCAGATCGCCGGCCGTAAGCACGTCCACCGGCACACCCAGTTCATGCTCGATGGCCTTCTGCAGACGTACCATGTCGAGAAGAGTTGTACCCCTAGGCACCTCCACCAGGAGATCCACATCACTGCCTTCGGTGTCTTTGCCATACAGGACGGAGCCGAAGACGCGGACGTTGTAGGCACCGAGGTCGGCCGCAATGCGAAGAACCTCGTTGCGACGGTCATGCAGAGCTTCAGAGGGTCTCATAAGCATCCCCGATCAAGATCAAGCGGACCTCGATCACTGTAAAACAGCAGATTGAGCAGATCAATCGCATCTGAGCGTTCCTCCACACGGTGCTGTGGGTCTGCAGGGAGAAGTTGCCCTACTGCCAACCGGTCGGCTCGATCAGGCGCGGGCACCTGGCCTGGAACACCTTGCGGTCCTCCAGGCGCACGGCGGTCAGGCTGCCGCCCCACACGCAGCCGGTATCCAGCGCCAGCAGCTTTTCCTCCTGCCGGAAGCCCAGGGCGGACCAGTGGCCGAAGATCAAGGTATGGCCGCGGCTGCGGCGGCCCGGCACCTGGAACCAGGGCATGCAGCCGGGCGGCGCCTTGTCCACCGGACCCTTGGCGCGCAACTCCATTACGCCTTCCGGCGAACAGAAACGCAGCCGCGTCATGGCATTGACGATCACCCGCAGGCGGTCCCAGCCGGCGAGGTCATCGCGCCAGGCGGCCGGCTCGCTGCCGTACATGTGGGCCAGGAAGTGCAGGTATTGGGGCGACTGCAGGGCCGCCTCCACCTCGGCCGCCAGCTCCCGCGCCCTGCCCACCTCCCACTGGGGCAGCAGACCGGCATGCACCAGCACGTAGTCGCCTTCCCAATGCAGCAGCGGCCGGCGGCGCAGCCACGACACCAGTTCGTCCCGGTCGGGGGCGTGCAGCACGCTGTCGAGGGTGTCTTCCTTGTTCCAGCGGCCGTAGCCTTCCGCCATCATCAGCAGATGCAGATCGTGGTTGCCGTACACGCTGACGGCCCGCTCGCCCAGGCTCATCACGTAGCGCAGCACTTCGGCCGACTGCGGGCCGCGATTCACCAGATCGCCCACGAACCACAGGCGGTCACGCGCTTCCGAGAAACCGATTTCCTCCAACAACGCGCGCAGGGCGTCGAAGCAACCCTGGACGTCGCCTATCGCGTAGGTTGCCATACGGGAAGCCTTACAGCGTGCCAACCGGCACCGCCGTCACCGTGCGGCTTAGCGGCAACATCTGAGGTACCATGCAGATGACCGCGCCCGGTCCCGCTCTCACACCCAAGCGCTCCAGCGCCGCCATTCCTCGCAGCGCATCCCTGGATGGGGATGCGGACTTCTTGATCTCCAGCGGATAGAGAATTCCATCGTTTTCGATCAGCAAATCGATTTCGCGCCTATCCTTGTCTCGGTAGTAATGGAAAGGCGCCTGCCGGCCGTTGTGCCAATAGCTTTTGAGCAGCTCCACCACCACCCACGTCTCGAAAATTGCACCCGACATGGCTCCCGCCTCCAGCGTCCGGGGCGTCGACCACCGGGTCAAGTAAGCGCATAGGCCCGTATCCAGGAAATAGAGCTTGGGCGTCTTGA